>NZ_MBLN01000054.1:0-311037 GCF_001854645.1 Pseudofrankia sp. EUN1h
CAGCGGAGGTCGCCGTAGCGCCCGTGAGCGGAGGAGGACGGCGCGCGGAGGTCCCTTGGGAGCGAAGCGAGTAAGGGGCCGGAGCGCGCCGCCCGGACGGAGCGAACCAGAGTCACAGCGCTAGGCTTGGGCATCGTGCGTATTGCCGTCACCGGGTCCATCGCGACCGATCACCTCATGCGCTTCCCCGGGCGGTTCGCCGATCAGTTGATCGCCGAGCAGCTCGAGCGGGTATCGCTGTCCTTCCTCGTCGACGAGCTGGTCATCCGGCGCGGCGGGGTCGCGGCCAACATCAGCTACGGGTTGGGCCGGCTCGGCCTGCACCCGATCCTGGTCGGGGCGGTCGGTGAGGACTTCGCCGACTATCGATCCTGGCTCGACCGGCACGGCGTGGACACGGCGTCGGTGCGCGTGAGCGATCTCGCGCACACGGCCCGCTTCGTCTGCACGACCGACGACGCCCTGTGCCAGATCGCCTCGTTCTACCCGGGCGCCATGTCCGAGGCACGCAACATCGAGCTCGCCCCGGTCGCCGGCCGGTTCGGCGGCCTCGATCTCGTGATCATCAGCCCGAACGACCCCGAGGCGATGCACCGGCACACCGACGAGTGCCGCGAGCGCGGCTACGCGTTCGCCGCCGACCCGTCCCAGCAGCTCGCCCGGATGGACGGCGAGGACGTCCGCCGGCTGGTCGACGGCGCCGCCTACCTGCTCTGCAACGAGTACGAGAAGGCCCTGCTGGAGCAGAAGACCGGCTGGTCGGATGCCGACCTGCTCTCCCGGGTCGACACCCGGATCACCACGCTTGGCGCAAACGGCGTGCGTATCGAGCGCGCCGAGGACGGCACCTCGATCCAGGTGCCGGTGGTCCCGGCGCGTGACACCCCGGACCCGACCGGCGTCGGCGACGCGTTCCGCGCCGGCTTCTTCGCCGGACGTTCCTGGGACCTGTCGCTGGAGCGGTCCGCCCAGCTCKGCTGCCTGCTGGCGACGCTGGTGCTCGAGACCATCGGGCCGCAGGACTACGAGGCCGACGAGGCCGAGCTGCTCAAGCGGTTCACCGAGGCCTATGGTGCCGAGGCCGCCGCCGAGATCAAGGACTACCTGCCGAAGTCCTGACGGTCGGGCGCGCCGGGTGGCGTGGCGGCGGCGGCCGATCCGGTCCGCCGTCGCCCATGCGGAGCAACGGTGAGCGCCACTCGACGTCGTCCGCCAGCGCGCTCGGTCGGCCCGTCAGCGTGTCCGGCGGATGAGGTATGCCTGCCCGGTGGGCAGGTCACGGGCGCCTAGTAGCTGCTGACCGCGCAGGCGGCACCAGGCGGCGACGTCGGCCGTCGCTGCCGGGTCGTTGGCCAGCAGCTCGACCGTGCCGCCGACAGGCACGTCGCCGAACCGCTTGGCCAGGTCGATGATCGGCAGCGGGCACCGCCGGCCCAGCGCATCCACCACCACGTCCGGAGCGCCCGGTGCCGGGCCCGGATCAGCGCCGCTCATGCCGATGCGCCCACCTTCCTCGTCTTCCCGCTTCTGTTGTCTTCCGTCGCATCCGCGTCCGTGGCCGCGCCGTCTACAGGCCTACCGCGCCGACGCGTTCACGGATCGCGGTGACGGCGCCGGGCAGGACGTCCAGCAGGGCCGAGAGGTCCGCGGCGGTGGAGTCGCGGCCGAACGAGACCCGCACGTTCCCGTGGGACAGGGCGCCCATCGCGACCAGCACGTGGCTCGGGGTGAGTGAGTCCGACGTACAGCTCGAGCCGCTGCTGACCGCGATTCCCGCCCGGTCCAGTTCGCCGAGCAGCGCCTCGCCCGCGACGTAGAGACAGGAGAAGGCGACCAGGTTCGGCAGCCGGCCGGCTGGGTCCGGGTCGCCGAGCAGTTCGACGTCGTCGACCAGCACCGGCAGCCGGGCGCGCAGCGCGGCGGTGAGCGCGCCCAGCCGGTCCCGTTCGGCGTCGAGCTCGCCGGCTCGCGCGTGCAGCGCCGCCGCGGCCGCCACGATCGCTGGCAGGTTGGGGAATCCGGCCGCCCGGCCCGCCTCGCGCTCATCGGCCGGCATCGGATTCACCCAGCGGGTACCGGCGCGCACCACCAGGATCCCGACACCCGCCGGGCCGCCGAACTTGTGCGCGCTCGCCGTCAGCAGGTCCGCGCCCAGCGCGGTGATGTCCACCGGTATGCGCCCGACGGTCATCGCGGCGTCGGTGTGCAGGGGGATGGCCGCGCGCAACGCCTCGGCCACCGCCGCCACCGGCTGGATGGTGCCGACCTCGTGGTTGGCGTGCTGCACCGAGACGAGCGCGGTGCCCGGCGGGGGTACGCAGCTCGCCGGGTCCACCCGGCCGTGACGGTCCACCTCGAGCGTGTGGGTGCGGCCACCGGCCCGTTCGTGCCGCTCGGCCGCGTGCAGCACGCTCGAGTGCTCGACCGCGCTGACCAGCACCAGGTCGCCGGCGCGCCGGCGCGCGGTCGCGGTGCCGAGCACGGCCAGGTGGGCGGCCGCCGTGCCGCTGGAGCAGAAGGAGACCTCATCCGCCCGCGCGCCGAGCACCCCGGCGACGGTCTCGCGCGCCGCGTCCAGCAGCATCCGTGCGCGGCGGCCCTCCCGGTAGAGCCGGGCCGGGTCGGCCCAGCCGTCGTCGAGCGCCGCCAGCAGCGCCGCGCGGGCGGCGGGGTGCAGCGGGGTCGTCGACGCGTGGTCGAGATAGGCCGGCACACCCCGACGCTACGACCTTTTCCGCCCCCTGCGCTGATCGCGGCGCTACCGCCCTGACTGCCAATGGGCGAGGCGATGGCCGGGGCGACGCCGGTGACGCCGATCGGGCCAGGACGGGATGCCGACCAGGCCAGGAGGGGATGCCGGCCGGGTCAGGCCGCAGATGCCAATCGGGCCGGGAGGAAACGCCGATCGGGCCAGGTCGGTGGCGTTGGGTGGGTCACATTGATGGGCCTGCCGGACCTGCGGGCAGGGGTGGAAAGCCCGAGTTCGGCGACTGTTCGTAAATGATCGTTACGCTGCGTCTTCTTCCTCGGGATCGATTCGTATGAAGCCCGGCGTGGGAGGGCCTCTGCCGAGAACCGTGACGTCGGCTGGGATACGCTCCCGTCGCAGCATCTACAGCGTGTCGAAGACCGTGCGCCGGCCCAGGTGACCCATCTTTGCGTGTCCCGGGCCGACGTAGTCGTGGGAGGCAGGACCTGGTGAGGAGTTCCTTCGGTCGGACCCGGCCGGCGCGCGCGGACACGGGTGCGGCGGGCGTCGAACGCCCGCCCATGCTGTCCCGGGCCGGGGTCCATGACGGTGTCATGGCCTCGTCCGGGGGCAGTGGAGGTGGCCGGGACGGCGTCGCGCCGACAGGCGGCGCGGCCACCGGCACCGCGGGCGAGCCAGCCCTCGCGGACGGCGGGCGTGCCGTCGGCGTGGGTCGTAGTAGTCATCGCCGCGGGCGCGCCGGCCGGGTGACCCGGCTCGGTGCCGGTCTCGTCGTGCTCGCACTGACCGCGACCGCCTGCGGCGTGCCGAACTTCGGCTTCCCGGACGGGGTGACCAACCAGACCCCCCGCATCCTGAACCTGTGGAAGGGCTCGGCCGTCGCCGCGCTCGCGGTCGGTGTGCTGGTCTGGGGGCTGATCTTCTACGCGATCATCGCGTTCCGGAAGCGGTCGGAGGTCCTGCCTCGCCAGGTCCGGTACAACCTCCCCGTCGAGGTGCTGTACACGGTGGTGCCGCTGGTGATCGTCGCCGGGCTGTTCTACTACACCGCCCGGGACGAGACCGAGATTGACAAGGTCTCCGCCAACCMGGACGTCACGGTGAACGTGGTCGGCTTCCGCTGGAACTGGCAGTTCCGCTACACCGACACCGGCAAGAGCGGYGGCAGCGTCGTCGAGGTGACCGGCCAGCCCGGCCAGCCGGCCGTGCTGGTGCTGCCCGAGGGACGCTCCGTGCAGTTCGTGCTGACCTCGCCGGACGTCATCCACTCGTTCTGGGTGCCGGAGTTCCTGTTCAAGCGGGACGTCGTGCCGGGCCGGATCAACACGTTCGAGGTCACGCCGACCAAGACGGGGACGTTCATCGGCCGCTGCGCCGAGCTCTGTGGCGCGGACCACGACAAGATGAACTTCTACGTCAACGTCGTCCCCGCCGACCAGTACGACAAGTTCATCGCGGAGCGTACGGCGGCGAGCGCCGCGGCCGCCGGCACTCCCGCGCTCACCACTGCCGGCAGCGGCACGACCTCCGGGAGCGGACAGTGACGCTTGTGCACGAGCCGCCGGTCGGGCACGCGGGCCCGCCGGCCGACGAGGCGCCGCCCAAGGCGGTGAACAGCCTCCTGGGCTACCTGCGGACGACGTCCCACAAGGACATCGCCCTCATGTACTTCCTGACCTCGTTCGCGTTCTTCGCCTTCGCCGGCATCCTGGCGATGTTCATGCGGGCCGAGCTCGCGCGGCCGGGCCTGCAGTTCCTGTCGAACGAGCAGTACAACCAGCTGTTCACGATCCACGGCACGCTGATGCTGCTGATGTTCGCGACGCCGCTGGCCTTCGCGTTCGCGAACTACCTGATCCCCCTGCAGATCGGCTCGCCGGACGTCGCGTTCCCGCGGCTGAACGCGCTGTCGTACTGGCTGTTCCTGTTCGGCAGCCTGACGGTGGTCGCCGGCTTCCTGACGCCGGACGGCGCCGCGGCGTTCGGCTGGTTCGCCTACGCGCCGCTGAACAGCGCCACCTACTCGCCCGGCGTCGGCGGCGACCTGTGGGTGCTGGGCCTGGCGACGTCAGGTATGGGCACCATCCTCGGCGGCGTCAACATGATCACCACGATCCTGTGCCTGCGCGCGCCCGGCATGACGATGTTCCGGATGCCGATCTTCTGCTGGAACTTCCTGGTGACGTCGATCCTGGTGCTGGTCGCCTTCCCGCCGCTGGCGGCGGCGCTGTTCGCGCTGGAGGCCGACCGCCGGTTCGGCGCGCACGTCTTCGACGCGGCCAACGGCGGCGCGATCCTCTGGCAGCACCTGTTCTGGTTCTTCGGGCATCCCGAGGTCTACATCATCGCCCTGCCGTTCTTCGGGATCATCACCGAGGTACTACCGGTCTTCTCCCGTAAACCGTTGTTCGGCTACAAGGGCCTGGTCTTCGCGACCATCGGCATCGGCGCGCTGTCGATCTCGGTCTGGGCGCACCACATGTTCGTCACCGGCGCGGTGCTGCTGCCGTTCTTCGCCTTCCTGTCGTTCCTGATCGCGGTGCCCACCGGGGTCAAGTTCTTCAACTGGATCGGCACGATGTGGCGCGGCTCGCTCACCTTCGAGACGCCGATGCTGTTCGCCCTCGGCTTCCTGGTGACGTTCCTGTTCGGTGGCCTGACCGGTGTGCTGCTCGCCAGCCCGCCGATCGACTTCCACGTCTCCGACAGCTACTTCGTCGTCGCCCACTTCCACTACGTGGTGTTCGGGTCGGTCGTGTTCGCCGCCTACTCCGGCGTCTACTTCTGGTTCCCGAAGGTCACCGGCCGGCTGATGAACGAGCGCATCGGGAAGATCCATTTCTGGACGCTGTTCTTCGGCTTCCACATGACCTTCCTGGTGCAGCACTGGCTGGGCATCAAGGGCATGCCTCGCCGGTACGCCGACTACGGCCCGGACGACGGCTTCACCACGCTGAACACCTTCTCGACGGCGGGCGCGTTCCTCCTGGCGCTGTCGACCCTGCCGTTCATGTACAACCTGTGGCATTCGTACAAGAAGGGCCGGATCGTCAAGGTCGACGACCCGTGGGGCTTCAGCAACTCGCTGGAGTGGGCCACATCCTGCCCGCCGCCGCGGCACAACTTCCTGTCRCTRCCGCGGATCCGCTCCGAGCGTCCCGCCTTCGACCTGCACCACCCGGCGTACGCCACGGGCGGGGCGATAGAGCAGCGCGCCACTCCGGAACTGAGCAGCTAAGGCGGCCGCGGCATGAGGGTAGAAGGCTACGTCTTCAGCATCATCGGCGTGTTCGCCGTGATCGTCGACATCATTTACTGGATCTACTCGCAAGACCCGACGGGTACCGCGGCGCTGGCCCTGACCGGGGGCATGGGCTTCCTGGTCGGTGGCTACCTGCTGTTCACCGGCCGGCGGATCGGGATGCGCCCGCAGGATCTTCCCGACGCGGAGGTCGCGGACGGCGCGGGCGAGCTCGGGCACTTCACCCCGGGCAGCTACTACCCGTTCTTCATCGCCGCCAGCGCCACCCTTCTCGTGTCGGGCTTCATCTTCGGCATCTGGCTCGCCCTGATCGGCGGCCTGATGACCGTGTTCTTCGCGACCTGCCTGGTCTTCGAGAACTACTGGCACCCGCCGGTCCCCGAGGACTAGGACTAGCGAGCTCGACGCCGGGTACTAGAAGGCCTGGCTGGTTGGCACGAAAGTTTTCGTGCCAACCAGCCAGGCCTTCGTGCTTCGCGCTGTCAGGGGCCCGGCGTCCGAGCCGTGGCCGGGACGGCGAGCCTGGCCGCGCCGGAGCCCGCCGGAGCCGCGCCGGACGGTCAGGAGTGGAACCGACGGGCGGCGGCGACCACCTCGTCGAAGACGCCCTCGCGCAGGGCGGCGCCCTCGCGCCGAACCACCTCGGGGTCGAGCACGAGCAGCCGGTCGAGGCGGACCTCGCTCGGCCGACCCTCGCGGTCCCAGCCGCCGGTGCCGACGTCCATCCAGTGGCGGCCGTAGTGGGCTTCCTGCTGGGCGTCCCGGTCGTGGTCCTTGCTGGTGAGCATCAGGCCGAGCAGCTGGTCACCGCGGGTGCCGATCAGCAACACCGGCCGGTCCTTGCCCTGGCTCGGGTCGTCCTCGAAGGGCACCCACGCCCACACCACCTCGCCCGGGTCGGGCCGCCCGTCACGCCTGGGCTCGTAGACGATCTGGTCCCGCACGTCGTCGATCATGAAGACGAGCCTAGCGAAGGCGGCCGACCCGGCCAGCGGTCGGGCACTAGGAACCGGCGGCCGCCTGGCTGACAGCCGCCGCCTGGTCGCGAGCGGCGGTCTGGCTGGCGGCTGCCCAACGCTCGAGGACGGCGGTGGCGGCGCCGGAGTCGACGGCCGCGGCGGCGCGTTCGAGCTGCGGGCGGATCTGTTCCGTCACCGGCTGGCTGGTCGGCCCCTCGGCCGCGACGATCGCCGCGGCCGAGGCGAGCAGTACCGCGTCGCGCACCGGGCCTGGCTTGCCGGCGAGCACCGCGCGGGTCACCCCTGCGTTGAACGGCGCGTCAGCTCCGCGCAGTGCCTGGCGATCCGCCACGTCGATGCCGACGTCGCGCGGGTCGAAGCGCTCCGTCCGCAGCTCGCCGTCCCCGCTGGTCACCCAGATCGTCGACGGCGCGGACGGGGACAGCTCGTCCAGCCCGTCGTCGCCACGGAACACCAGCGCCCGGGTGCCGCGGTCCGCGAGCACCTGCGCCATCACCGGCGCGAGCCGGGCATCGGCGACGCCGAGCGACTGCGCGCCGGGCCTGGCGGGGTTCGTGAGCGGCCCGAGAATGTTGAACGCCGTCGGCACCCCGAGCTCGGCGCGCACCGCCCCCACGTGGCGCATGGCCGGGTGGAACGCCCGCGCGAAGCAGAACGCGATCCCCGCCTCGGCGAGCGTCGACGCCACCCCCGCCGCCGAGAGCTCGATCACGACGCCGAGCTCCTCGAGCAGGTCCGCCGAGCCGCACGACGACGACGACGCCCGGTTGCCGTGCTTGACGACCGGGACGCCGGCGGCGGCGGCGACGATCGCCGCCATCGTCGACAGGTTGACCGTGTGCGACCGGTCGCCGCCGGTGCCACATGTGTCGACGGCGGCGGCGAGCAACGACGCGTCGGCGTGCACGGGGAGGGCGAAGTCGAGCATCGAGGCGACCATGCCGCCGATCTCGGCCGCGGTCTCGCCCTTGGCGCGCAGCGCGACGACGAACGCGGCGACCCGCGCGGGGCTGGCCGCGCCGGACATGATCTCGTTCATCGCCCAGCTGGCCTGCTCCGCCGCGAGGTCCTGGCCGGACAGCAGCGCGTGCAGCAGGTCGGGCCAGGTCTGCTCGGCCGGCGACGGCGCCGAGGGCGTCACCGCTCGGACGTTCCGTGCGCCGCGTAGGTGACCGGCCGGCGGACGGGTGCCCCGGAGGCCCTGGCCCGCAGCAGGCCGACGACGGCGGCCGTCAGCTCCTCCGGGTCGACCGGGTGGGTCACCACAGCGTCCGCCAGCGACCACGTCGCGAGCCACCGGTCGTCCTGGCGCGCCACCAGGAGGATCGTGGGTGGGCAGTCGGTGATCTCGTTCTTCAGCTGGCGAGACAGCCCCATCCCGCCTTCGGGGGTGGCCTCCGCGTCCAGGACGCAGAGATCCGCCTCACCGCGGTCGACGGCGGTCACCAGATCGCGGCCGTCGGCCACGTCGACGAACTCGATCTCGCCGAGCTGCTGGTCGGGGAGGGTGCCGATGGCCGCCTTGACGCGCTCGCGCACGTCAGCCCGGTCGGCGTACACCAGGACGGTGCTCATGTCCTGCGCGGCCTTTCGCTCCGAGGTACCGCCGCGTTGGGCGGCGGGGCGGCGCCCCGTCCGTCGCGGCTGGCCGACGGCGCCGGCGCCGGCCAGGCCGGCATGCCAGCCTGGCCTGACCACTCGCCGCGTCCGCCGGCGCCCGTGACAACCGGGGCGCCGGCATGGCGTGGCGAACACCACGACGACAGGGAATCCGGTGCGAGGGTATCGGACCAGGCGCGATACGGTCTGCCCAGCCCGGAGACCCGCCGCGGTCCAGGCCATGAGACCCAGCTCACCACTCGGCCGTTTGTCACCCGTCAGTCGAGGAATCGATACTGAGACTCGTTCTCAGAAATCGTCTGGTTCAGCCGGCCTGGTTCGGCCGGGAGGAACCAGCCGACCGGCCCGCCATGGCGCGAAGGAGGTGACGCGTGCCGAACCGGGAGCAGGAGCTACGGCTGACTCCCCAGCGTGCCGCCGTGCTGGCGGTGCTGCGGGCGGCGCACGACCATCCGACCGCGTCCGAGGTGTACGAGCGGGTGCGTGCGGTCGCGCCGGGCATCGGGAGCGCGACCGTCTACCGCTCGCTCGCGCTGCTGGTCGACACCGGGCACGCCCTGGAGCTCAACCTGGGCGCTGGAGTTGCCGCCCGCTATGACGCCAACACCGACCGCCATGACCACGCGGTCTGTGACCGGTGCGGACGCGCGGTCGACATCGACCACCCCATCCCGCGCGGGATGGTGGCGGAGATCGCTCGGAACTCGGGTTTCTCCATCACCGGCTACGACCTGCAGTTCCGCGGCCTCTGCCCGGAGTGCGTGGCGTCAGCCGGCGCCGTGCCCGATCCGAGTGCGGACAGGGGGGCCTGAGGCCCGAGTAGGGACCAAGGGCACCGACCGACCCACCTCAACTCGAAACGAATCGAAGGAGCACGTATGCCGAAGCTCGAGGGCACCAAGACGCACGCGAACCTCAAGGAGGCGTTCGCCGGCGAGAGCCAGGCCAACCGCCGCTACCTGTACTTCGCGCGTCGTGCCGACATCGAGGGCCTGACCGACGCGGCCTCGCTGTTCCGCGACACCGCGGAGGGTGAGACCGGCCACGCCTTCGGCCACATGGACTTCCTGGCCGAGGTCGGCGACCCTGCGACCGACGCGCCGGTCGGCGACACCTCCAAGAACCTGGCCTCGGCCGTCGCCGGCGAGACCTACGAGTTCACCGCGATGTACCCGGGCTTCGCCAAGGACGCCCGCGAGGAGGGCTTCGAGGAGATCGCCGACTGGTTCGCCACGCTGGCCCGGGCCGAGAAGACCCACGCCGGCCGGTTCCAGAAGGCCCTCGACGCCGTCCTGGCCGAGGAGAACGCCTAGCCCTCGGCACGCCACACCGGCTGAAGGCTGTGGGCGGCGCGCGGCTTCACCGCCAGCGCGCGGCCCGCGGCCAAGCCGACCGGTGCGCACCAGCACCATCCGGGCCGGGACTCCGGGCGCGGCGACACGGATACCGTCGCCGCCGCCCGGGCCCCGGCCCCACGCTTTCCCACGACCGGTGCCTGCCCGTGGCCGGGCCGGCACCCGCCCGGGGTCACGTATGCGTGCGGGCGGCACGCTCGTGGCACGTATCACCTGGGCCAGTCACCTGGGCCAGGATCGGACCGCGAGCCGGGCGGCCACGCCGCCCGCATCCAGGGGGTTACCGATGACGCTGACCGTCGACGACATCACCACCGACCACCAGGCCTATGCGGCCAGCCGCGCCGAGGCGCGCAAACGGATGATCCCGGTGCGTGCCGAGCGGCGGGTCCGCGTCGGCGACCTCATCGCGTTCGAGTTCGAGAACCTGGACACGCTGCGTTACCAGGTGCAGGAGATGGTCTACACAGAGCGGCTGACCGAGCGGACCGACGTCGCGCACGAGGTCGAGGTCTACGGGCGGCTGATGCCGTCCAGCCACGCGCTGACGGCGACCATGTTCGTCGAGCTGCGGGCCACCGAGTCGGTGCGCGAGGAGCTGGCGCACCTCGCCGGCCTGCAGAACGCGATCGCCCTGGAGATCGACGGGGAGCGCGCGCCGGCCGAGGAGATCCGCGGCGTCGACGAGGACCCGGACACGCCAAGCGAGACCGTCTCGGTGCACATGTTCCGGTTCCCGCTGACCGACGAGCAGCGCGACAAGTTCCGCGACCCCGAGGTCCCGGTCGAGCTCGCCGTCGACCACGAGGCCTACAGYGACTCCACCCCCATCGAGGGCCCGACCCGCAAGAGCCTCATCGCGGACCTCAGGCTGTGACATTGGTTCGCTCCGTGCGGGCACCGCGCTCCGCGGCCGTCCTCGCCTGGCGGCTCGGACGACCACTCCGCGCGGTGTCCTCCTCCGCGAACGTGCGCTGCGGCGACCTCGCTGCGGCCCGGCCCACGTCGCTTCGCTCGTGGGCCGGGCCTCCGCGAGGCGCGCCTCCGCGCCAGCGCGGTTGCTTTTCGCTGTGAGTCACCAGCCCGCAACCACAACGCCCGTCTGAGCACTTCGCTTCGCTCGTGACGGTCTTCACCCCTGTTAGGCACTCCACGAGCGCAGCGAAGTGGCCCCACGGACGGGCCTGCTGCGGGTACGTGACGTGCAGCGGCAGGTGACCGTGCGGGCGCGGAGGCGCGCCTCGCGGAGGCCCGGCCCCGGAGCGAAGCGACCGGGGTCGGGCCGCAGCGAGGTCGCCGTAGCGCCCGTGAGCGGAGGAGGACGGCGCGCGGAGGTCCCTTGGGAGCGAAGCGAGTAAGGGGCCGTAGCGCGCCGCCCGCACGGAGCGAACCGGCGACAACCTTCTGCCTCGACCTGCTAGATCGTTTGGTCCGCACGGAGCGAACCGGCGACAACCTTCTGCCTCGACCCTGGCTGTGTTCCAGGGCGAACTGGCACCAACCATCCCGCCCGATGGGCGGGAGGGGCCGTGAGTCGCGGCACATCTGCAACCTGGTCCGGCGGATCGAGGGTGGGCGTCGACCGGGCCGCCCCGCGTGACGGGCTCGGCGGGAGCGAGGCGCCGGTAGGGCCTCGGTTTTGGGAGATTTTTGCCGCAGTGTCTCCGGTGTGCGGTGGAGGTGTCTGCGCTGGCCGGGGCGCGTCCTACCTAGCTCAGAAGGGCCATCGGACAGTCTTCTACTAGCCGTAGGAGGTGGGTCGGCGGCTCCTCGACGGGCCGTAGTCCTACCGAACGTCGAACCTTCGGTGGCGCTTGCGCCAGCGCGTGCCAGAATGACCGACGTGGCCACGGCACCCGTCCTCGAGAAGGCTCCGCCCCCACATCCCATGGCCAACCGTCCGTCGATGGTCTCGGTTGGCACCGTGGTGTGGCTGTCGTCGGAGCTGATGTTCTTCGCGGCGCTCTTCGCGATGTACTACACGATCCGTTCGGTCAACAGCGGCAACTGGCCGCCTACGACCGGTGATCCGGCTGGTTCCGAGATCGGCCCAGTGCACCTGCACGTCGCCTATGCGCTGGTCTTCACCGTGATCCTGGTGCTGTCCAGCGTCACCTGCCAGCTCGGCGTGTTCGCCGCGGAGCGGGGCGACGTGTTCGGGCTGCGTCGCTGGTACACGATCTCGTTCGTCATGGGCCTGGTCTTCGTCCTCGGCCAGGCGAACGAGTTCTTCCGGGAGAACGAGTTCGGGCTGAACTCGCACGCCTACGGCTCGGTGTACTACCTGACCAGCGGCTTCCACGGTCTGCACGTGATCGGCGGTCTGATCGCCTTCCTCATGGTCCTGGCCAGGTCGACCTTCGGGCGCTTCACGCCGGAGAAGGCGACCTCGGCGATCGTCGTGTCGTACTACTGGCACTTCGTCGACGTCGTCTGGATCGGCCTGTTCGCGACCATCTACCTCCTCCAGTGAGCGACATGACTGCATCCACCGGCAACGAGAACATGGCCGAGCCCACCGGTCCCGCCGCCGAGGCGGCCGCGGCGACCGTGTCGACCGGCGTGCCCGAGGCGGCGGAGGTGAGTGACGTGGCCGAGGCGGTTGAGGTGGCGGCGACCGGGGTGGGCGGCGACACGGCCACGGCGTCAGCGCTCGCGGTGACCGAGCCGGACATCGAGGACCTGGACGCCGAGGTGGCCGAAGACCTGGACGCCGGGGACCTGGACGCCGAGGTGACGGATGCCGAGGGGCGCGACGCCGCGGAGCAGGCGGCGGACACGCCCGCGCCGCTCGCGGGGGTGCGCGGCCGGCTGGTCACCAGGACCTCCCGCTCGTCTCGTCGCCCGGCCAGCGCGCGCCGTCGGCGCCGCTCGTCAACGCTCGTCCTCTCGCTCGCCCTCATGGCCACGGGCGTGCTGTGGTCGGTGCTGGCGCCCAGCGGCAGCGCGGCGGACTCGGCCGACAACGCGGCGGTCCGCGAGGGTCGCGCCCTCTACCTGCAGGGCTGCTCGACCTGCCACGGGATCAACGCGGCCGGCACGGTCTCCGGCCCTAGCCTGATCGGCGTCGGCTCCGCTGCGGTCGACTTCCAGGTGTCCACCGGGCGCATGCCGCTCGCGCACCCGGGCGCCCAGGCCGAGCGCAAGGACCCGAGCTACTCGGAGACGCAGATCGACCAGCTCGCGGCCTACATCCAGACGCTCGGCGGCGGCACCACCACGCCGGAGATCAGCAAGGAGGACCTCGCCGACGCGGACCTGACCTACGGCGGCGAGCTCTACCGGGCGAACTGCGCGCAGTGCCACCAGTCCGCGGGCCAGGGCGCTCCGCTGACCTACGGCAAGTACGCCCCGGCGCTGACCGACGCGACGCCGGAGCAGATCGTCGAGGCCATGCGTGTCGGTCCCGAGTCGATGCCGGTGTTCGGCTCCGGCCAGGTCGATGACGAGGGCGCCAAGGCGATCGCGGCCTACATCATCATGAACCGCGACACCCCCAGCCCCGGTGGTCACAAGCTGGGCAGCTACGGCCCCGTCCCGGAGGGCCTGCTCGCCTGGCTGATCGGTATCGGCGGCCTGCTCGGCGTGTGCCTGTGGATCGGAGCGAGGCAGAAAGTATGAGCGAGCAGGACGACACCCCCACCGGGGGTGAGAGCGTCTTCGACCGGGTGAAGCGCCCGGCCGGGGGCGAGCCGGCCGGCGGGAGCGGGCCGGCCAGCGGGAGCGGCGGCTCCGGGATCCCGGAGGGCCCCGAGGTGCTGGGCACCCCGCCGGCTCCGACCGACTCCACGCAGTTGGAGGAGCACACCTCCTGGCGGCACGCGAGCGTCACGCCCCGCCCGCCTCGGGCCGAGGACGTCGACCGGCGTGCCGAGCGGCGCGCGGAGCGGCTGATCGCGCTCTGGTTCACCGTCTCGGTGATCGGAACGCTTGGCTTCATCGTCGCCAACTTCGTGGGCGACAAGCACAAGGCGTACTACACCCCGTGCCTGGGTCTCGGGATCGCGCTCGCGGTCGGCGGCCTCGGCGTCGGGATGATCCTGTGGGCCAAGCGGCTGATGCCGCACGAGCAGGCCGTCCAGGAGCGGCACTCCTTCAAGAGCACCGACGTCGAGACGGCGGTCCTCGAGGAGGAGGTGGCCCTCGGTTTCGACGCCATGGGCTTGGGCCGGTTCAAGCTGGTGCGCCGCAGCCTGCTCGGCGCCGGCGCCGTGCTCGGCGGCCTCGCGGTGGTGCCGCTGCTGAACCTCACGAACGCCAAGCCGGGTAAGAAGCTCGACCACACCCACTGGGTGAAGGGCGCGCGGATGGTCACCGGCGAGGGACGGTTCGTCAAGCTCGGCGACATCTCCATCGGCGGCATCGAGACCGTCTTCCCGGCGGTGCCCATCAAGGACGCGGGCGGCTCCACGAAATTCGAGCCCCAGCTCGACCTGCACGCCAAGGCCGACAGCGCCACGATCCTGGTCCGTCTCGAGCCGGGCATCAACAAGCCTCGGCCCGGTCGGGAGAACTGGGACCTGGCCGGCCTGGTCGCCTACTCGAAGATCTGCTCGCACGCCGGCTGCCCGGTCAGCCTCTACGAGCAGCAGACCCACCACCTGCTCTGCCCGTGCCACCAGTCGGTCTTCGACGTGCCGGACGGTTGCCGCGCCATCTTCGGCCCGGCCAGCCGGTCGCTGCCGCAGCTCGCGCTCGGCGTCGACGGTGAGGGCTACCTCATCGCCAAGAACGGCGACTACACTGAGCCGATCGGGCCCGCGTTCTGGGAGCGCTCATGACGACGACGACCGGGCCTGCCGGCCAGCCCGCGGCCGCCCCGAAGCTCGCGAAGCGGCCGAGCCCGGTCCGCAAGGCCAACCGGGCGGTGGACGAGCGGTTCCACACCCAGCGGGCGCTGCGGGAGAACCTGAACAAGGTCTTCCCCGACCACTGGTCGTTCATGATCGGTGAGATCGCGCTCTACAGCTTCATCATCCTGCTGCTGACCGGGATCTACCTGACGCTGTTCTTCGACCCGAGCAACACCGAGGTCATCTACAACGGCTCGTACGTCCCGCTCAAGGGCGTGGAGATGAGCCGGGCGTACGCGTCGACCTTGGACATCAGCTTCGACACCCGGGCCGGGCTGGTCTTCCGCCAGATCCACCACTGGGCGGCGCTGCTGTTCGTCGCGGCGATGATGGTCCACCTGTTCCGGGTGTTCTTCACCGGTGCGTACCGCAAGCCGCGTGAGGTCAACTGGCTGATCGGCGTCGGCCTGCTGGTCATGGGCATCTTCGAGGGCTTCGCCGGCTACTCGCTGCCGGACGACCTGCTCTCCGGMACCGGCCTGCGGATCGCCTCGTCGATCGCCCAGTCGATCCCGATCATCGGCACCTGGGCGTCGTTMCTGGTGTTCAACGGCGAATGGCCCGGTACGGACTTCCTGCCCCGGCTCTACGTCGCGCACATCCTGCTGATACCGGGCCTCCTGTTGGCGCTCGTCGGCGCGCACCTGGGCATCCTCTGGTACCAGAAACACACCGACTTCCCCGGCCCGGGCAAGACCGAGGACAACGTCATCGGCCACCGGGTGTTCCCGGTGTTCGCGGTGAAGTCCGGCGGGTTCTTCATGATGGTCTTCGCGATGCTGGCGCTGCTGGGCGGCCTCGCGCAGATCAACCCGATCTGGGTGTTCGGCCCGTACGACCCGTCGAAGGTCAGCTCGGCGTCCCAGCCGGACTTCTACATCGGCTTCCTGGACGGCTCGACGCGTCTCATGCCGCCCTGGGAGTTCCGCGGGTTCGGGCACACGGTCGCCGCCGTGTTCTGGCCGACGGTGATCCTGCCCGGCATCCTGTTCACGCTGCTGGCGTTGTGGCCGTGGCTCGAGTCGAAGTTCACCGGGGACCGCGAGTCGCACAACCTGCTGCAGCGGCCGCGGGAGGCGCCGACCCGCACCGCGATCGGCGCCATGTCGATCAGCTTCTACCTGGTGCTGCTGATCTCGGGTGGCAACGACGTCCTCGCGAAGACGTTCAGCATCTCGCTGAACGCGATGACCTGGGCCGGCCGCGTCGGGATCATCATCGTCCCGCCGATCGCGTACAAGGTCACCAAGATGATCTGCATCTCGCTCAACAAGCGGGATCACGACATCGCCCACCACGGCATCGAGACCGGGATCATCCGGCAGCTGCCGACCGGCGAGTTCGTCGAGGACCACCGGCCCAAGCCGGACCCGGTGCCCGACTACCCGATCGTGCCGACGCATCGCTTCGAGCTGCCGGCCGCGGGTCACGCCAACGGCAACGGGCATGCCAAGGGCGGCATCGGCACCCGGGCCCGCAAGGCCGTCACCGGCTTCTTCACCGAGGAGAAGGCCGAAGGCGGCGAGGAACCGGTCGGCGGCGCCCCCCGCCACTGACACCCACCGGTCGCCGGACCTGACCCACCCGAAAGGGGCGCGCTCGCCTGAGCGCGCCCCTTTCGGCTTCCCGGAACCTCGGGCTTTCCCCGAACCTCTGGCTTCCCCGGAACTCCGGTTTCTCGGGGCTCCTGGCTTTCCTCGGGAGCTCTGGCCTCCCAGGACCCGAGGCCCGGCCTCACCCGTCCAGAGCCGCGCCTCCCTCCCGACCCTCTCTCTCCATCTCATGCGTCTCGCGTCCCGCGTCCTGTCAGACATCAGGGGCGCAAGGAGCACCCTTCAGTGCCCCTGGCGTCTGACGGGACGCGCCACGGCGTCGGACACGAGCTAGGAGCGCCGGGTCCGGAGGGTGCCCTGGATGTCGCCGATCACCTGGCGCGGGTGGTTCGTCACGTCGGCCCAGGTGACGCGCACGATCTTCCAGCCGAGCCTCGTGAGCGCGTTCTGCCGGCGGCGGTCGCGGAAGAGAGGCTCCAAGCCGTGGGCGTCGCCGTCTTGAGTTGTTCCAGGGCGGGGCGGACTCGGACTGGATGGACCAACTTTCGCGCCTCCGCCTCCGCCGCTGCCGTGGAATCGGGCTCCATCCGCCTCTACGGCGACCCGGTCGCGCGGGTAGGCAAGGTCCACCCGAGCCACAAACCTGATGCGGTCGTCCCAGACCGGGTACTGCAGCTCTTCGGGCGCGAGGTCATGATCGACCAGAAGGAGGCGGGTGCGTGTCTCCAACACGGACTCCGACCGTCCGTCGGCCAGGGCCCACCAGGGGGCGACACGCCGGCATCCGGGCCGCCCGGCGCTCGCGGCGCGTGCCGGCGTCACGTCGACCAGCGTCCCGGACCGCAGGGCCGCGTCCATGAGGCTCACCGCGTCCTCCCGGGTGTCAGCGATGAGGACGAGATCCGCCAGGGTCAGGGCCGGTGAGGTCATCGGTATGCCCGACAGGACGACGACGTCCTCGGGCGGCGGCGCGCCGCGTCGCGGCACGAGGACCACTCCGCGTGCTGAACGCCGGCTCCCGCGGTCGGGGACCAACAGATGCACCGGCTCGTCGTCGGCCGCGTCCACGACCGAGCCGAAACCGAGCATCCGAGCCGCCGTGATGCCGCAGACGACGGCATCCGGATGGGTGGCGAGTGCGGCCAGCACCCGCGGGCGCAGCCGGGCGCACTGGCCGGGATGGCCGGGCGGATCGACTCGGTCGGCGATCGACCTGATGATGTAGGCGCCGCGTACCGGGCGCTCCCACCAGCCCCGGCGAACGAACGTCCGGATCTCCTGTCGGGTCAGCCCGGTCTCCATCGCCTGCGCATAGGTGACCATCCCGCTCTGCCCCTCGGCCACCCGCCCGACGAGCCGCATCGCCGCCGAGTCCGACTGGGCTGATCTTCTGGACACACCCTGAGGGTCGTTCCGTTCGATCTTCTTGTCCATGCAGAGCCGTGGCCCTGTGGACAATCGACGTGTATCCACAGAAGAGCCCAGTTGACCCCCGAGCCGCGATGGGCGGCGAGCTCGGAACCTGATGCCTCCCTCCTCACCCACAGCAACGGCAACGCCACGCCCACGCCAAGGGCGCACAGAGCACCACCCGCACCCGCACCCGCACCCTGTCCTACGTCAGGGGCGCGACGAGCACCCTTCCGTGCCCCTCACGTCTGACAGGACGCGCCGCACCCGGGCTAGGAGGGGCGGCGCGGGTGCCCGGGCTGGTGGGCCATGCGGCGGTCGGTGCGGGGGCCCGACGGGGCAGATGGGGCCGGGGCCCGCTCGGGGAGTTCGGACGCGGCGCGGGCCGCGCCGGCGGCGGGCCAGGCCCAGGTACCCGCGAGCTGCACGAGGCGGGCTCCGGGGGTGGACAACCAGCGCTCGATCCGCTCCATCTCGGCGGCGGACGCGGCCGGGGTGGGCCCGGGGCCAGGTCGCACCGTCTCGGCGGTGGCGACGACGGCGTCCACCCAGGGGCGCGGGTCGACGCCGCGGGCCACGGTCGCCGCGGCGGCGAGCCGGCCATGGCGGACGACGGCGAGGTCCCAGCCGCGGTCGGCGGTGGGGACGGCGCCCACCAGCTCCGGGATCGCGCCCAGAACCGCCAGTCGTTGGTGGCGGGCGGCGGCCCGCACGAACGAAGCCATCCGGTCCCGGACGACCGCGGCCTCCTCGAACCGCTGCTGGGCGGCCAGCCGGCCGATCCGCGCGTGCGCGGCGGCGACGACGACCGCGGGGTCGCCCGCCATCGCCTCCCTGGCCGTGGCCACCACGGCGGCGTACTCCTCCAGGGACTGCCGCCCGTCGCAGGGCGCGCCGCACTTGCCCAGCTCCGCCAGCGCGCAGGCCGGGCTCGTTCGCCGCGGCGAGAGCCGCCCGCCGCAGCGGCGCAGCGCCACCGCCTCCAGCAGCCCGTCGGCGGCGAGCTCCGCGCCGGCCGCGGCGCCGAACGGGCCGAGGTAGGTGCCGCCGTCGTCCCGGACCGCGCGGACCTGGGAGAGGCGGGGGAACGGCTCGTCGGTGAGCCGGAGGAACACCACCCGCTCCGGGAACCGGGACCGGCGGTTGTAGGGCGGCTTGTGCTGGGCGATCAGGCGCAGCTCGCGCACCTCCGCCTCGAGCGCGTGCGCGCACTCGATCGCGTCCACCCGCTCGGCGGCCGCGACCATCTCGGCCATCCGGGTGCGCGTCTCGCTCGCGGTGAAGTAGTTGCGCACGCGGGCCCRCACCGACGCGGACTTGCCGACGTAGAGCACCCGACCGGAGCCGTCGCGGAACAGGTAGACCCCGGGGCCGGTGGGCAGATCGTCGGCGAGGGTGCGCTTGCGCCGCTGTGCGGGGGACACCCGGGCGCTGTACTCGTGGACGTCCTCCAGCGTCGTCACGCCCAGGTTGCCGAGCCGCTCGAACAGGCCATGCAGGACGTCCACGGTGGCGCGGGCGTCTGAGAGCGCGCGGTGGCACGGCTCGGTGCGGGCCCCGAACAGCTGGGCAAGCGACGACAGCTTGTTGTTGGGGCTCTCGTCGCGGGTCACGATCCGCCGGGCCAGCCGGGCGGTGTCCAGGTGCTCCCAGGCGGGGACGGGATAGCCGACGCGTTCGCAGGCCGCCTTGAGGAAGCTCAGGTCGAAGGGCGCGTTGTGCGCGACGAGCACGGCGTCGCGGCTGAACTCCAGGAACGCCGGCAGCACCTCCGCCAGCGCCGGCGCGGTCGCGAGCATCGCGTCGGTGATCCCGGTCAGTACGGTGATCAGCGGCGGCACCCCGTCGGACGTGCGTACCAGGGTGGCGAACTCGGCCACGACCTCGCCGCCGCGGACCTTCACCGCGCCGAACTCGGTGATCTCGGACTCGGCCGGCCCGGTGCCGGTCGTCTCCAGGTCGAACACGACGAACGTGACGTCCCGCAGCGGCCGGCCCAGCTCGTCGAAGCTGCCCTGCCGCCCGCCGGCCGGGGCCGGCGCCGAAGGCTCAGGTGACACACCACGAACCTAGTGACGAGGTCCGACACTCCACGAACCGGTGACCAGGCCCGACACTCCAGGCCGGCACCGGCCGGGTCGCGCGCCGTTGTGATCCCGCGTCGCCCGGCATTTTGTCCGTTGTCCGGGATCGTCAGAGTGACTACCTTGATTCGTGGTGTGCCGGGAAGCCTGGTCGGCGGTCGGATCGCGACGTCCAGCGCCGGGAGGCACGGATGCGAGACACCTTCACGCCCTCCCAGGCCGACCGTGAGCACCCCGAGACGATCGCCGCGCTCGTGGGACTCGCCAGCGCGCTCTACGCCGTCACGATCGTCTTCTGCCTGATGACCTGGTGGTACCACGAGGAGCGGGACCAGCGTGCCCGCGCGGCAACCCTCGCCGAGGGAACCGTCATCAGTGCTCATCATGGCAAGAGCGGGTCGTCCGTCCAGGTCCGCTGGTCCGATGCCGCCGGCGACACGCACGTACAGAACTTCGAGACGCGTGCCGAGCACCGCTCGGGTGACCGCTTCCCTGTCCTGTACGACCCGCGGAGACCGAACACGCGCGCCTATCCCGCGTTACCGGGGGAGATCACCACCGCGAACGGTCATCTCCGGTTCCTTGCTCTCGCTGGCCTGGTTCCGGTTCTCGGATGGTGGGCCGTGATCGGCGCGCAGTTCCGCTTCGTGTCTCGTCAGTCCGCGAGACCCATGACCGCGGCCGCGTACGTAGGGCAGCAGAACCTTGACTGGTCGTCCTTCACTCGCGTCGAGTTCCATCGGTTCTTCATTCCCGCTGGGGCGGAGCTCTGGATCCAGCTGGTCGGGCCGGCCGCCAACCACTACGGAATGACCGAATGGGCGGTCAGCTGGCAGCGGGTGATGTGGCATCCGGCAGCCGCCAGCCTGCCGCCTGGCTCCTCTGTGATCATATTCGGTGACCTGGCGAGGTCTGGCTGGCTGATCGGGCCCGTGGTGGTCCAACTGGCCGACGGCACCCGTCTCGTGCCCATAGGGTCGATACGTTCCCGATTGCCCGAGTCCTTCGTACTTGAGCCGGCGACGGCGCGTACCTGGTCGGCCCGGTGGAATCGACCGGCCTTCTTCGCTTTCGTCGGTGCCGCCGTGTGCGCCACATTCGCAACGATGATTGCCGTCGCGGCTGGCTATTCCATCGGAGCGGTGGCGGCCGGTGCGCTGGCCTTCGGAGTCGCGGGGGCCGCTCTGCCCGTCAACGTCTGGGCCGGTCACGGTGGTGCGCCGCCCTGGCCATAGGACGTCGGCACGCGCCGACCGGCCGGCCGCGGCCGCGGTGCCTACGCGAAGGGGCGGGTGAAGGCGGCGGGGCCGGCGGTGATGACGCGGAACTCGTTGCCCTCGGGGTCGGCCAGGAGGTAGCCGGCCTCGCCGGCGGCCTCCAGGCGGCGGACGCGCCGGGCGCCCAGGGTGGCGAGCCAGCTGGCGACGCGCTCGGCGTCGACGGCATAGAGGTCGAGCTGGAGGCGGTTGCGCGCCGGGCCGAGCTTGCGGACCTGGCGCAGCAGCAGTTTCGGCCCCGCGCTCGCAGGATGGCGCAGCTCCGCGATGTCGCCGCCGCGGAGGGTTACCTCATATCCCAGCGCTCTAGACCAAAAGCGGATCATTCGGTCGACATCCACGCAGTCGACCCCGACCCGCGCTACCCTCAGCCCGTGCGTCTCAAACCCGGCCACTCGCGCATGATGCCGCATTGCGGGTGCCTTGGCTCATCGGTGGTCGGCGTGTTGTGAAACGGTCACTGATCTGAACCGACCGGCGGGCTCCGCGGCGGGCCGCGTCCCGCTAGATCCCCTGGGCCACCTGGGTCGGTAGGGTCCTGGCCATGCCGACAATCTTCACCCGGATCATCAACGGAGAGCTGCCGGGTCGGTTCGTCTACGAGGACGAGCACACGGTCGCGTTCCTGACGATCTCTCCGATCCGGCCGGGCCACACGCTCGTCGTGCCGCGGCTGGAGATCGACCACTGGATCAATCTTCCGGACGAGTCGCAGCGCGAGCTGTGGAGCGCGGCGTCGAAGGTCGGCCGGGCGATCCAGGCCGCGTTCCAGCCGCGCCGGGTCGCGGCGATCATCGCCGGGCTGGAGGTGCCGCACGTGCACGTGCACCTGATCCCGATCGAGAGCGAGAAGCAGCTCGACTTCGGCCTCGCCGACCCGCACCCGGCGCCGGAGCACCTCGACGAGGTCGCCGAGCGCATCAGGGCCGCCGTCGCCTGACCCTGCGGCCCCTGCGGGTCCGTGGGCTTCCGGATGGTGCTGCGGCCCCGGTTCGGCCGGCCCCGCACGGACCGGCCGCGGCCAGGGAGACCCCGTCGGTCGGGCCAGCCGACGGGGCCTACCGGGCTCAGTAGCGGAAGTTCGCCCGGGAGGTGGCGAACAGCGGCTCCCAGTACAGCAGGTGGTCGCCGTCCGGCACGTCGAAGACGATGTTGCCGGTCACCTTCTGGCCGGACGCCAGGTCGTCGGCGTCCAGACGGGCTCCGACCTCGTCGTAGGTCGCGTCGTATCGGGAGCCGTCGGGGGAGACCCCGAAGAAGTGCAGCGGGTACACGTTCACCGTGCCGCTCACCACCTGGACGGTGAAGTTGGCGATGATGAACAGCCCGTTCTCCGGCGGGTCGCCGTAGCTCGTTATCGGCGAAGTGGTGCGGCAGAGGCTGTTCAGCGTGATCCGCGCGGTGTAGGTGGAGACGGAGCTGTCGCCGTCGCCCATCACCGTCACCGTCTGGCCGATGTCGGCGATACCTGCCTCAGGCGCGGTGCCCGGCGCGTTGATCGGCGTGCAGCCGGCCGGTCCGGCGGGGCGTGTCGTCGGCGCGACCGCCGGGGCGCTGCCCGTCGGCGCGGGGCCGGTCCCCAGCGTGGTCACCGACGGCGCGGTGACCGGAGGGGTGTCGTCCTTGTCGCCGCCACTCACCGCGAGCGCGATGACGACACCGAGGACGATCGCCACGACCGCCGCGAGCGCGGAGACGAGGATGACACCGTTGCGCCTGGAGGGCCTGCCTGGCTGACCGGGTTGCCCTGGCTGACCTGGTTGGCCGGACCAACCGGCGGGGGTGCCGGGCGGGGGGTAGCCGCCCTGCTGCTGGTAACCCGTGTCCTGGTAGCCGGGCTGCTGGTAGCCGCCGGGCTGGGCGTAGTCCGGCTGCTGGTAGCCAGGCTGCTGGTACCCAGGCTGCGAGGAAGGGTAGCCACCGGCGGGCGGGTAGGCGTCGCCCTGCGGGTAGGGCGTCGTCTGCGGATAGCCGCCTGGCGCGGGCGTGCCGGGCGGGGCGTACCCGGGCGCCGGGGTGCCCTGCGCGGGGTAGCCACCCGGTGCTGGAGTGCCGGGCTGGGGGTAGCCGCCGGGCGGCGGGGTTCCGGGTGGGGGGTAGCCGCCGGGCGCGGGGGTGCCCTGCGGGTAGCCCGTCTGTGGGTAGTCACCGGGACCTGGCCACTGCCCGCCCGGCGCCGGCGTGCCCGGCCAGCCCTGCCCGCCAGGTGGCGGGGTGCCTGGCGGCGTGGGCTGCGGGGTCTGGCCGGCGGCCGATGACCAGGCCGAGCCGTCCGCCTTGGCGGTCGGGGCCGCATGCCAGTCCGGCGCTGGGGTGTGCGGCGGCCACCCGCCGCCGCCCTGCCCGTGCCCGCCCCCGCCGTCTGGCGGGGTCGGAGGGTTCTGGTCGCTCACAGTGTTCCTCTCGGCGTACACCCCGCTGCCAAAAACGGAGCATGCAGATGGATAGCGCGACATTACAGAAGTCGGTCATACCCAAGAGAAATGCCCTTGTCGAACCTCTTTGTGCTTGTTGAGTCAACCGAATCGGGACATCTGTCGACTGGCGTTGTCGGTCCATCGACGAGATTGCTGTCGCGTTGGCTTTTCGGTGTGGATGTCGGCCGGGTTGGAGCGCTCGCGGGCCAAGAGTCCCCGGTCCCGGCGGAGGCTCGAGCCCGCCTGCGCCCGGGCCGGGGCGCTCCGCGAATCCGTGACAGATGGTGACGGTTCGTGGCGGATGGTGATGGCTATGGCGCGGGACTACGCTGGAGTGCTGCCACTCGTTCCTGCGACAGGGAGTCCGTACCGTGCCCGTCGACCTGCCTCTCCCGGACGCCGGGTGAGCAAGCCGCTGCCGGCGGAGGTACGGACCCAGGTCGTCGCCTTCGCCGCTGACACACTCGCCGGCCTCGAGGATGCCGAGGTGCCGGCAAGCCTGGTCGCCGTGCGCCGGTTCACGCCCGCGCGGCGGACCAAGCAGGGCGCGGTGCCACTCGCGGCGGCGGTCGAGCACGACGCGATCTTCCGGGGCCGGGTGGCGGAATGGGTCCGGCGAACCCATCCGGGCCTCGCCGACGCCGTGACGGCGACCGAGGGCCCACCGGCCGCGGCGCCGCCGGCCGAGGTCGCCGCGGTCGCCTTCGTGCTACGCCCCCCAGGCTGGGAGGACCTGCTCACCGTCGCCGCGACGTCGTCCGTGCAGGCCGCGATGTCGGCGAAGGCCGACGAGGCCGCCCGCGAGGTCGACCGGCTCACCGAGGCGCTCGCCGCGGTCCAGGAGAGCGGCCGCGCCGAGCGGGAGAAGCTGCACGACCAGCTGGCCACCATCCGCCTGGAGGTGGATGACCTGCGCCGGCGGATGCGCGGCTCGGCCGAGCGGGTCCGGCGCGCCGAGCAGGCCGCGCAGGAGGAGGTCGCCGCCGCGGTGGCGGACCGGGACGGGGCCCGCGTCCTGGCTCGGGCCGCGGAGGGCGAGACCCGCCGGCTGCGGGCCAGGGTCGGCGAGCTGGAGGCGGCGCTCGCCGGCGCGCGCCGGGAAGGGCGCGACGCGCGCAGCCTCGACGACGCCCGCCTGCGCGTGCTGCTGGACACGCTGATGGGCGCGGCCAACGGCGTCCGCCGCGAGCTCGGGCTGCCCACCACGGTGGCGCGCCCGGCCGACCTGTGCGCCACCGTGGACGGGCAGGCCCGCGACCCGTTCTCCGCGGTCGGCGCCCGTGGGCGTCCTGAGGACGACCCGACGGCCATCGACGAGGTGCTCACGATCCCGGGCATCCATCTGATCGTCGACGGCTACAACGTCACCAAGCGCGGCTATGGCGCGCTGCCGCTGCAGGCCCAGCGGGTGCGGCTGCTGTCCGGGCTCGGCCCGCTCGCCGGCCGGGCACCGGACGCCGAGGTCACCGTGGTCTTCGACGCCACGGCGGTCGCCAGCCGTCCCGTCGGGGTGACGGTGCCGCGTGGTGTCCGGGTGCTGTTCAGCCGGCAGGGCGAGCTCGCCGACGAGGAGATCGTCCGGCTGGTCCGCGCCGAGCCCCCCGGCCGCCCGGTCGTCGTCGTGACCTCGGACCGCGAGGTCGCCGAGACCTGCGCCGCCGCCGGTGCCCGTTCCGTCCCGTCCGCCGCGCTCCTCGCCCGGCTGGAGCGCTGACCGAACACCCTCGTCACGCCGTCGTCACACCCCGGTCCCGAAAAACTGTCGGACCACGCGTCTACCGTCTCGCGATGACACAGTGTGAACGACAGAGGTGAGCGCGATGCTGATCGACTGTGATTCGTGCGTGGCGCGTGGGAACGCGTGTGGGGACTGTGTGCTGTCGGTGCTCGTGACGCCGCCGCCGGTCGTCGAATGGGACGAGGACGAGCGCCGAGCGCTCGCCCTGCTCGCCGACGCGGGCCTGTTGCCGCGGCTGCGGCTGGTGACGCCGTTGGACGTCGTGCCGGCCGACGGCGCCGCGGCGCCGGAGGAGGTTCCGGCTTCGCCCCCGGGGCAGCAGATGATCCCGTTGGCCGAACCGTTCGCGGTCGGCCCCCGGCAGCGCTCCCGGCCCGCGCGCCGCCCCGACGCCGACGGCCCCGGGCGCCGCTCCCGCCGCGTCGGGTGACCGCCGGCGGGGGGAGGGGCCTGCACTGGGAGAGCCGGTGGGGGACCATGGGCGCATGCGGGTGCTCGTGGTGACCAACGACTTCCCACCGCGTGCCGGCGGCATCCAGGCCTACGTGCACAACTTCGCGAGCAGGCTGCCCGCCGGTGACGTCGTCGTCTACGCGCCCGCGTGGAAGGGCGCGACCGAGTTCGACGCGGCCCAGGACTTCCCCGTCGTGCGGCACCCGACGTCGCTGATGCTGCCGACCCGGTCGGTGCTGCGCCGCKCCCGCGAGATCGCCCGCGCCGAGCGGTGCGACGCGCTCTGGTTCGGCGCGGCGGCGCCGCTCGGGCTGCTCGGCGCCCGGCTGCGCGCGACGGCCGGGATCGAGCGGGTGGTCGCGAGCACCCATGGCCACGAGGTCGGCTGGGCCGCGCTGCCCGGCGCCCGCCAGACGCTGCGCCAGATCGGCGCGGCCACCGACGTCATCACCTACCTCGGCGACTACACCCGGCGCAGGATCGGCCCGGCCTTCGGTCCTCGCCCGCGCCTGGAGCGGCTGCCCAGCGGCGTCGACGCCGAGCTGTTCCGCCCCGGCGCCGGCCGCGACGAGATCCGCGCCCGGCATGGGCTCACCGGCCGGCGGGTGGTCGTCTGCGTGAGCCGCCTCGTCCCGCGCAAGGGGCAGGACATGCTGATCCGCGCCCTGCCGAGCTGGCGGCGCCGTTACCCCGACACCGCCCTGCTGATCGTCGGCGGCGGCCCCTACCGCGCCGACCTTGGCCGGCTCGCCCGGGAGCACGACGTCGAACGCCATGTCGTCTTCACCGGGTCGGTCCCGTGGGAGGAACTGCCCGCGCACTACGCCGCCGGGGACATCTTCGCGATGCCGTGCCGTTCCCGGCTGGGCGGCCTGGAGGTCGAGGGCCTGGGGATCGTCTACCTCGAGGCGTCCGCCGCCGGGCTCCCGGTCGTCGCCGGTGACAGCGGTGGAGCGCCCGACGCCGTACTCGACGGCCGGACCGGTCTCGTGGTCGACGGCCGCAGCCTGACCGACGTCGCCTCGGCCGTCGCGGAGCTCCTGGACGACCCGGACCGGGGCCGATCCATGGGTGCCGCCGGTCGTGCCTGGGTCGAGCTCACCTGGCGCTGGGACCTGCTCACCAAGAATCTCGTCGAGTTCCTGAGCCCCAGCCCCGCCCCCCGCCAGGGGCGGTAGCGGGGCGGGCATCGTTCAGGCGCGGCCGAGCTTGACCGTGCGCGCCAGGTCGGCCGCGCCCACGAAGCCGGCGTCGGGGCCGAGGTGCGCGAGGACGATCTCGGCCTCCGGGCGGTGGCCGCGGCCGGGGAGGGCGGCGCGGAACTGAGCCCTGGCCGGGCCGAGCAGGAGCTCACCGGCGTCGGAGACGCCGCCGCCGATGACGAACCGCGCCGGGTCGAGCACGGCGGTGAGGCTGGCCATTCCCTGGCCGAGCCAGTACCCGACCTCCTCGAAGCACTTGACGGCCGCCGGGTCGCCCTCGCGGGCCGCGGTCGTGACGTCCGGGCCGGTCAGCCGGTCCAGGTCGCCCCCGGCCAGCTCGAGCAGCCGGCGGCCGGCCTCCGGCGAGCCGCCGATGATCTCCCGCGCGTTGCGGACCAGTGCCCGACCGCTCGCGTACTGCTCCCAGCACCCCTGGCTGCCACAGCCGCACGGCAGCCCGGCCGGCACCACCTGCATGTGGCCGTACTCCGCGCCGACGCCGAACGCGCCGTGACGCACCTTGCCGTCCAGCACCAGCCCGCTGCCGATCCCGGTACCCACCGTGACGCAGACCAGCTCGGCGCAGCCGCGCCCGGCGCCGAAGCGGTACTCGGCCCACGCCATCGTGTTCGCGTCGTTGTCGACGATGACCGGGCGGCCGAGCCGGTCGGAGATGATGTCCCGCAGCGGCTCGTCGCGCCAGGCGAGGTTCGGCGCGAACATCACCCGCGCGCCGTCACGGTCGAGCCAGCCGGCGGCGCCGATGCCGATCGGCGCCTCCAGGCCGACGGCGTGGCGGGCGCGCAGCTCGCCGACGACCTCGGCGATCGTGTCCGCGACCAGCGCCGGCTCGTGTCCCGGCGTCGGGCGGCGCACCGAGCCGACGATCCGCCCGCGGCCGTCGACGACGCCCGCGGCCACCTTCGTMCCGCCGACGTCGACGCCGATCGCCAGGCCTGACACGGGGCCGGCCGGCGCGGGCAGCGTGGGCGGTCCGCCCGGCTCGGCTTCGGGCAGGCCGGACCTACCCGGGCCCGATGGCGCATAGGGCCCGTTGGACGAGATGGACGTCCCGGCGGTGCCGGGCGCGGGCGTGCTACTCACCGATGTCGATCCTCTGCACCCGGTCGCGGGCCGACCGGGTCTGCTGCGTCGCGGTCTGTCGTGGGAAAGCCTGCCAGGCCGCCGGGCCACCGCGCTCGTCGCGCTGGTCACCCGTGCCCTGGCCGGGGGCGCCGGCGGGTGGCCACGCGGCGCGGGCCGCGGCGGTGAGCGAGCTCGCCGCCGCCAGCAGGTGCCCGAGAACCTCGGCGTGGCTGCCGGCGACGCTGGAGAGCAGCCTGCACAACGGGCAGCCGGTGCACAGGGTCTCGCCGGGTCCCACCGTCCAGGGCGGGCCGGCGTGCGCCCCCCGACCCGGGCCCGGGTCGGGGTCGGGGTCGGGTCCGGGGGCGTCCTTCGGGGCGAACGGGTCCCGGACGTCCGCCGGCGGGTACGCGTCGCCGCCGTGCGCCGTCAGCCATTCGCGGACCGCGACGGCCAGCAGCGCGGCCTCCTGCGCGAGCGAGCCCGGCTCCGGCGGAACCTGTGAGGAGCCGTGCGCTCTGTCGCGAGTTCCCTCCGTCGCCGCACTCCCTCCGCGGCCGTCCTCGTCCCTCGGACGACCACTCCGCTCGCCTGCTCCTGCGCTCACGCCCGCACCCACTGGTCCGGGTCCGGCACGAACGAGACGACCAGGCGGTTGTCCCGCAGCCAGGCGGCGCGGACGTCGCAGCGGCGCAGCGCGGCGGGCAGGGCGAGCAGCCGCCGGTGCGGGCCGACCGTCACCACCAGATCGTCGCCGAGCCGCGCCAGGTCCACCTCGCCCCGGTCCGCGAACGGCACGCCGAAAGACAGCGAGTAGCCGTCCTCGGTCCGCTCCACCAGCGGCGCCTCGCTGTCCGCGCCCGCCCGGGCGCCGAGCACGCCCGCCGGGTCGAGCGACCCGTAGGCGGCCGCGCCGAACGCGGCCAGCTCCTCCAGCCCCACCGGCTCGCCGCCCCGGTACGCGGCGCGCAGCACGGGAAGCGGCGCGAACGCGGCCTCGATCTCGCCGAGCTGCTCACGGTGCGCCGCCGCCCAGCCGGCACGCCAGACGTCGCCGCCGGACGGGCCGATCACCCGGTTCGCCACCAGCGCGTCCACCGGCAGGCCATGCAGCGAGAGCGCGGTGAACACCCGCCGGGTGACCGCCACAGAGGCCGTCTCCGGGGTGAGCACGAGCCGCACGCTGGTCCGTGCCGGGTCGGTGAGCACCTCGCGCAGGTCGGCCGCGGTCGCGCGCAGCCGGATCAACACGTCGTAGACCGGCTCGGCCAGGTGGCCCATCCGGGCGGCCAGCCGTGCAGAGCGGGCCAGCGACGGGCGTACCCAGCGGACGAACCGCCCGTCCGGGGGGAGCAGCCGGCGGCAGTACCAGGACAGCGTCTCCGGGAACGACAGCAGCCGCAGCGCGTCGGCCGCCGGGCCCGCGTCGACGACGACCAGGTCGTAGCGGTCGCTGGTGAGCTGGTCGCGCAGCTCGAGCAGGGCCAGCGTCTCGCCGACGCCGGTGAGCCCGGCGAGCTCCTCGGTCTCGACCGGGTCGAGGTCGGCGTGCGTCCACGCGGCGTCCAGCAGCGGCCGGACGGCGTCCAGCCGCCGCCCGAACGAGTCCTGCAGGTCGACCTGCAGCCCGAACAGCCCCGGTTCGAGCTCGACCGGCCCGCCGGACACCGGGTGGTCGAGCGTGGCCCCGAGCCCCCCGACCGGGTTGAACGACACCAGGAGCGTCCGGTGGCCGCGCTGGGCGGCGAGCGTCGCGCTCGCCGCGGCTACCGTCGTGGTCCCGCCGCCGCCCTTACCGGTGAACAGCACACACCGCACACGAGCCTCAGCTCTCGACGTTCTTCTCGAGGTTCGAGAACTTCTCGGGGTAGGCACCGGCGCCGAGGGCGGGCGAGGCCTCGACGTGCCGCTTGAGGTCCTTGAGAGCGGCGTCGACGATGCCGCCCTGGACCTTGCGACGCAGCAGGCCCGGAATCTTGATCTTCAGCTCGACGGTGAGGTCGTAGGTCACTTCGGTCCGGCTCTCGCCGAGGTCGCGCAGCGTGTAGCTGCCGTCCTGGGCGGACATCGCCTGGCCCTCGACGAGCGTCCAGGTGACCTTCTCGTCGCCGAACCAGGAGTAGTCGGTGACGAACTCGTCCTTGGCGATGCCGGCGTTCACCCGGAAGCGGGCCCGGCTCGGCCGGCCCTCCGGGCCGACCTCGAGAACCTCGGTCTGCTCCATCTGACCGACCCACGTGGGGTAGTTCGCGATGTCGGCGATGGTGGCCATCACGGTCGCCGGCTTGGCGTTGATGACGATCGAGGCGCGTGCGTGATCGGCCATCGCTGTCAGTACCTCCAGATCCGCCCGGGGCTGACCCGGCCCCCGGCAACGACGTCCCCAACACATCGGCCAGGGTCACCGTGCCGCGACCGGTTGAATGATTGCATCTATTCCGCGATGTCCCTGGGGAGGTCGCCTAGCATGCGACTAAATACATGATCGCATGCTGGGTAGCCGGGCCCTTGAAGGGCCTGAGGCTACCCGACCGACGCCGGGACCTCACCAGCCGACCCGTCCCTCCAGCCGCCGGAGATGCGAGAGGTCCATGATCGCACCTCCTTTGGCCTGCCACTACGATCCCGTGGTAGGCCGCCGGAGATGCGAGAAGTGCATGATCGCATCTCCTTTGGCCTACCACTCGAGTACGAAGGGCGTGCCACGGGCGTTGAAATGCCCAACGTTCACGCAGCGCGTCGAGCCAATATACAAAGAGTCGACAAGTGGTTGGTGGACGTGGCCGAACAGCGCGTACTTCGGCTGCGTGGCCTGGATGGCCTCCAACACCGCCTCGCTGCCCCGCTCGAACCGGCCGGCCTCGACGTCGTACACGAGCTCGGGCACGTGCGGTGGGATGTGACAGCACAGCACGTCGACCTCGCCGACCGCCGCCACCTTCGCGGCGAACGTCTCGTCGTCGATCTCGTAGGGCGTGTTCATCGGGGTCCGCAGCCCGCCGCCGATGAAACCGAACCGCAGCCCGCCGATGTCGACGGTCTGGCCGTCGAGCAGGGTGACTCCGTCGCGCAGGTACTCCGGGTAGAGGTGCGGCAGGTCGACGTTGCCGTAGGTGAGGTAGGTGGGCGTCGGGAACGCCGCGAACAGCTGCGCGTACTGACGGCGGATCGCCGCCTCCATGATGGTGGCGCGGTCGCCCTCGAGGCTGGCCCACAGCCCGCGCGACCACTCCCTGGYCTCGTCGAACCGCATCTCGGTGCGCAGCTTGATCATCCGGCCGACGGCCGCGGCGCCGAACAGGTCGCCCATGATCCCGCGGCTGTGGTCGTGGTAGTCGATGAACAGGACCAGGTCGCCAAGGCAGACGAACGCGTCGGCGCCCTCCGCGGCGGCCGGGAGCGCGTCGGCCCGTCCGTGCACGTCGCTCACCACATGGACCCGCATATCCGAAGCTTAGAGCCCCGTCCGCCGCAAACGGATGCCTCGCGGACGAGGTACGCGCCATCCTACTGGGGAGTAACCGAGGTGCCTCCATTCCCGGAACGCCACCGTTTCGAGCCGGTTTCAGACGGCTGAAACAGCCGGCGGCACCCGCCGCGAGGTTCGCCGTCACCCTCACTCGCGGACTAACGTCTGACCTTGACCCGCCCACCAGGACCGCCTGCCCCAGGACCATGCCCTGCCCCGCGATCCCGCCCATCCACGACCCCCACCCGCGCGACCTGTCCCGTGCGCGTGCCGACGTGGCCGAGGCAACCGGCCCCGCGAAACCGAGGAGCCCTTCCGGTGCCCGAGTTCACCTCACCAGCCCTGGTCACCCTGCCCGACGACGCGACCCTCACCGACGGTGTCTTCGAGCTCGCCCGCGACCGCCCCGACCAGGTGGTGATCCGGCACAAGATCGACGGCGAGTTCGTCGACATGACCTACCGGGACTTCTTCGACCGGGTCATGGCGACCGCCGGCGGTCTCGTCGCCCACGGGGTGGGCCCGGGCGACCGGGTCGCGCTGATGAGCCGGACCCGGTACGAGTGGACCGTCCTCGACTACGCGATCTGGATGGCCGGCGCGGTGACGGTACCGGTCTACGAGACCTCCAGCGCGGACCAGATCGAGTGGATCCTCACCGACGCCGAGGTGACGCTCGCGGTCGTCGAGACGCCGCGGCTCGCCGCGCTGGTCGCCGAGGTCCGCGAACGGACGCCCGCGCTGCGCGAGGTCCTCGTCATCGAGGCCGGCGCGCTGGAGACCCTGCGCGCCGACGGCGCGGCGGTGACCTCGCAGGAGCTGGCGGCCGCGCGCGCCGGCGTGCGCGCCGGCAGCGTGGCGACGATCATCTACACGTCGGGCACCACCGGCCGGCCGAAGGGCTGCGAGCTCAGCCACGGAGCGCTGCTGTTCGACGCCAAGGCGGCCGAGGCGCACCTGCCGGAGCTGTTCAACAGGCAGAGCGACCCGTCGACGCTGCTGTTCCTCCCGCTGGCGCACGCCTTCGCCCGGCTGGTCCAGAACGTGGCGGTCCAGGTCGGCTTCCCGCTGGCCTACTCGTCGGATGTCTCCACCTTGGTCGAGGACCTCGCCAAGTGCCGGCCGAGCTACCTGCTCGCCGCCCCGCGGATCTTCGAGAAGGTTCACTCGCGGGCGCGCCAGACCGCGCACAAGAGTGGCCGGGGACCCATCTTCGACGCCGCCGAGAAGGCCGCGATCGCCTACAGCCAGGCGCTCGAGACCCAGGGCGGCCCCGGCCTCGGGCTGCGCCTGCGGCACAGGCTGTTCGATCGGCTCGTCTACACCCGGCTGCGGGCGGTCCTCGGCGGGCGCGTCCGCTACGCCGTCAGCGGCAGCGCGCCGCTGTCCGAACGGCTCGGCCACTTCTTCCGCGGCATCGGCGTGGTCGTCCTGGAGGGCTACGGCCTGACCGAGACGGCGCCGGCGCTGTCCGCCAACCGGCCGGGCCACGTGAAGATGGGCACGGTCGGCCAGCCGTTCGGCGGGGTGACGGTGCGCATCGCCGACGACGGCGAAATCCTCGTCCGCGGCCCGGTGCTGTTCAGCGGCTACCACGCCAACGAGACCGCCACCAAGGAGGCACTGGACGCCGACGGCTTCTTCCACACCGGCGACCTGGGCACCCTGGATGACGAGGGCTTCCTGCGGATCACCGGCCGGAAGAAGGAGATCCTGGTCACCGCCGGCGGCAAGAACGTCGCCCCGGCGCCGCTGGAGCAGCTGATGCAGACGCACCCGCTGATCAGCCAGGCGATGGTGATCGGAGACCGGCGCCCGTTCGTCGCCGCCCTGCTCACCCTCGACGAGGAGGCGCTCGAGCCCTGGCTCACCGCGCACGGCCGCCCGGCGAGCACGCCGCCAGCCGAGCTCGTCCACGACCAGGAGCTGCTCGCCGACCTGCAGGGCGCGGTCGACGCGGCCAACAGGTCCGTTTCGCACGCCGAGGGGATCAAGAAGTTCGTGGTGCTGCCGGCGGACTTCACCGTCGAGAGCGGCGAGCTGACCCCGAGCCTGAAGGTCCGCCGCTCCGCCGTCATGGACAGGTTCGCCGACACGGTCACCGACCTCTACGGCGGCGCGGCCGAGAAGTAGCCCGGGCGCGGCCGGCGCACGGGCCGCGAGAGGGCGTCGCGGCCCGTGCGCCGCGGGCTTGCGGCCGGCGGGGCGCTACCGGCGGGTGGCTCGGTGTTTGCCTCCGGCCGCGCCGGGCCGCTTGGACGGCGAGTCATCCGCCGTGCCGTCGGTCTCCAGCCCGGCGCGCGTCGGATCGTCGCCCTGCCCGGCATAAGCGGTGTCGGGGTCGTACGCGGAGCTGGAGTCATGCCCGGAGCCGGAGTCATACCTGGAGCCGGAGTACAGCTGGTCCAGGGCGCCGCCACCCGCCGCGCCCGGGTCGCCAACGTCGGCCAAGCCGTAGCCGTCATCGCCGTGACCGTCGTCGTCCGTGTCGGCGTGGCCGGCCACCGCGCTGGCGCGGGAACCGGCACGCAACCGGCGAAGTTTCAGGAACGGAAGGGCGAGCACCACAGCCATGCCCGCGGCGCCCAGCAGCGGCAGCGCCCACAGCAGCGGGCCGTCGTAGCGCGACGACTTGGCCTCGCCGCCGGCCGTGGGGGCGGTGACCGGCGTCCCCGAGGCGGCGGGCGCCGCCACCGCGGAGCACGCCGCCGGCCCGGCCGCCGGCGGCGGGGCCGGCGCCTGGCCGGACGGGGCCCGGGTGACCGTGAGCGAGACCGCCGTGGCGCCGGGTTCGGCGGCCAGGCACAGCAGCGCCGAACCAGGCCGGGAGAACACCTTCGCGCCGGTCACCTGGACCTGGTAGCCGGTCGGGTAGGCGGCGGCCGGCAGGCTGACCGCGGTGAGCAGTCCACCCGGCGCGGGCTTGCCGACGGGCAGCGTCGTGCCGTAGCGCAGGGTGAACGTGCCGGCGCCGTCGACGCCGAACTGGGAGACCTCACCCGCGACGGCGATCGGGTAAGGACGGGCGAGCGCCGCGGGGAGGGCGACGGGGCCGCCCGCGCCGCCGGCCCCGACCGGGTAGAACCAGCCGATCTGGTTGCCGTCGGCGGCGGCGGCGAACGCGGCGACGGCGCCGTCCCCGGTGCCGGCCGGGCCGGTCAGGTAGCCGGCCGGGTCGTTCACGGCGACCGTCGCCGTCGGGTCRAACGGCGCGGGCCGCTCGCGCCAGAGCAGGTGGAACGGGTCGGCGGCGACGACGGCGTTCGCCACGCCGGGGGCACGCGCGGACTCGGCGGCCGTGAGCTCGTACCCGACCAGACCGCCGGTGCCCCGAAACGCCGCGGCCAGGCGGCTGACCGCCGCCGTCAGCGTCGCCGCGGGCGCGGTCCCGCCACCGGCCGCTGGCACCACCCGCAGCACCACCCGGAAGCCCCGGTCGGTCAGAGTGCGGACGACGCCCGCCGCCTGCGCGAGGCCGGGGTCGCCCACGGTGGTGGCGGCGGCGCCTGGCCGTGAGTCGGGGAAGCCGCCCGCGGAGGTCAGCGCGACCGTCACGCCCACCGCGCTGAGACCGGCGCCGACCCAGGCATCCAGGTCGGATTCGCCCGGGGTCACCCCGGCGGTGAGCATCGGGCCGTGCGCCACCAGCACCCGGCCCTGGGCGTCGGTCAGGTACTGGTTGGTCCTGGTGACGGTCCCAGGCGGCGCGTGGGACGGCGTGGTGGGGGGCTGCGTCGCGGCGCCGGCGGCGAGCGCTCCCGTCGCCGCGGACAGCGGCGACGCCGGAGTCAGCGCGAACAGGACGCCGGCCAGGACCGCGCCGGCGGTGAGCCGGCGGGTGCCCTGCCCCGCTGCCCGACCCGGCCAGAAATATGCCCCCACGTCCTCTATCCTGCCGTGTGCGCCGTCTCGCGGTCTGGTGGGTCGCGGCGGGTCGGCCCGCGCGCCAGGATGGTCGCGAAGCTCAGCGCTGGAGCGGGTCGGGAGGCAGGTCGGCGGCGACGTCCGGCCCCTGCGGGCGCGGCGACGGCGGGATCTCCGTCGGCGGGTGCTCGGCGGCGGCGGTGTTCGCCAGCGCCGCCGCGGACGCCGGCGCCGCCGCGGCCCCGCTGAGCGGACTCGTGAGCTTGCCCGGCTTGGTGAACGTGCCTGCCCGGCCCGGCCTGAGTAGCTTCGCTGGCTTGGGCGTGCCGGCCAGCTTCGCCGGCTTGACCGGCTTGACCGGCTTGACCGGCTTGGCTGGCTTGACCGCGCCGTCGGGTGACGTCGTGCCGGTGCCGGTGCCGGTGCCRGTGCCGGTGCCGGTGGCCTCGGCCGTGGCGACCGCGCGGGCGGCCGCGAGATCGTCCTTGGCCTTCTGGGCATACATGTCGACGTACTCCTGGCCGGACAGCTGCATGAGCTCGTACATGATCTCGTCGGTGATCGAGCGCAGCACGAACCGGTCATCAGCCATGTCCTCGTAGCGGCTGAAGTCCAGCGGGCGGCCGATGCGCATCCCGACCCGGCGTATCCGCGGGATCGTGCGGCCCTGCGGCTGCACCTCGAAGGTCCCGAACATCGCCACCGGCACGACCAGGACCTTGGCTTCCAGGGCCATCCGGGCGACGCCGATCTTGCCGCGGTAGAGCCGGCCGTCCGGCGAGCGGGTGCCCTCGGGGTAGATGCCGAGCAGCTTGCCCTGCCCCAGGACGCGCACCCCGGAGCGCAGCGCGGCGTCGCTGGCCTTACCGCCGCTGCGGTCGATCGGCAGCTGCCCGACGCCGCTGAAGAACATCCGCTTCGCGGTGCCCTTCAACCCGCTGCCGGTGAAGTAGTCGATCTTCGCCAGGAACGTCACCCGCCGCGGAAGCATCAGCGGCAGAAAGATCGAGTCCAGGAAGGAGAGGTGGTTGCCGGCCAGAATCGCCGGCCCCTCCGCCGGCACGTTCTCCAGGCCCTCGATCCAGGGTCGGTAGAACGTGCGCAGGAACGGGGACAGGATGACCTTGAGCATCCAGTAGAACACGCCAGCTCCCTGCTCGGCCGCGCCGCGGCCACCTGCCCTCCCGGCGCCCGGACCCTGCGCCACGGTCCGTCCGCACCGTGGTTCCCGATATCGCGGTTCCCCACTCCCGAGGTTCCCCGCCACCGTCGTGCCTCGCGGTCAAGGTCGCCGACGGCGAGGTCTCCCGGCATCACGGTGCCACCGCCGCGCCGTGGCCGCGCCCGATGGTCGAATCGACCCTAGCCTTCCGCGGCGACGCCCGGGAGCAATCCCCGCCGCCGGCGCCGGCGCATCCAGCCCGCGGTCACCGCCGGTCCACCGCCGGGACACTCCCACGACCCGGTCAAAGCATCCGACGCCGGGCGTACCCGGTCTGATGGTGGCCGTGGTCTGGCCGGCGATGCCGTGCGAGCATTCCGATACTGGTGTGTTCCCGCCAGGCCTCCGGGGACGGTGGCCGCCGGAAGCGCGAAGGAAGAGCATCTTYGCACTTCCCTTGGCCCTCTGGTGTTTCTGGGGCAGGGGCTGCCGGAGGCGCGAAGGAAGAGCATCTTCGCACCTCCTTTGGCCCTCTAGGTGGACGACGCGTTGACGGGGGAAGGCGGATCAGATGGCTGGTGCCGGACGTACGACGGCGGCGTCCGCCGACGCGGCGGCGAGCTCCGGCCCGGTGCTGCCGGGCGCGGAGCCCTTCGAGCTGGGTGGAGGGGGTGACATCGGCGTGCTGCTGGTACACGGGTTCACCGGCACGCCCCAGAGCATGCGGCCGTGGGGGGAGTTCCTCGCCGCCGCCGGGCTGACGGTGCGCTGCCCGTTGCTGCCCGGGCATGGCACCCGCTGGCAGGACCTCGCGGTGACCGGCTGGCGTGACTGGTACGGCGCGGTCGACGAGGCCTTCGGCGACCTGCGCGCCCACTGCTCCCAGGTCTTCGTGATGGGCCTGTCGATGGGTGGCACGCTGGCGCTGCGGCTCGCCGAGGAGCGCGGCGCCGAGGTGGCGGGCGCGGTGACCGTCAACCCGAGCCTCGGCACCGACCGCTGGGACGCGAAGATCGCCCCACTGCTGGCCAAGGTCCGCCGGTCGGTCCCCGGGATCGCGAGCGACGTCAAGGCCGACGGGGTCGCCGAGATCGGCTACGACCGGGTCTCCGTGCGCGCCTTCGTGTCGCTGCGGGAACTGTGGAAGATCACCGTTCCGGACCTGCGGCGGATCGTGAGCCCGGTTCTGACGTTCCGCAGCGTCGTCGATCATGTGGTCGAACCCAGCTCCGGGAGACGGCTGCTCGCCGGGGTGACCTCGGCGCCGGTGACCGAGCGGCTGCTGCCCGACAGCTACCACGTCGCCACGCTCGACAACGACAAGGAGACGATCTTCCGGGGCAGCCTGGACTTCGTTCGTCAGCTCGTCGCCGTCCCGGCCCAGGGCGCGGGTGACGGCGTGGAGCCGGTCGTCGTGGCCGAGGGCGACGGCTGACGACCATGGCGGACAACCCCGGCCCGCGGCCGGCTGACGGCGACGCCGACCAACCGGCCGACGACGACGTCTTCGCCGAGCTGGTCTCCCACTTCGACGACGAGCCAGCGGAGCACACCTGGCCGGAGGCCGAGGATGTCACCCCCGGGTCGGATGCGCCGGGGGACGTCCGGTCGCCGTCCGGCTCCGCCCGGCTGGCCGGCGACGACGCCGCGGATGGCGGCGAGAACGGCGCTCCGCCCGACCCGGCGGGCGCCGCGCCGCCGGCGTCTGGTCTCGCCGACGGTGCCGGCGGGTGGCCGGGTGGGCGAAGCGGCCGTGACCTGCTCGACGACGCCGTCGGGCGCGGGCTGGTCGAGGGCGCCGGTGGGCGACGCGCGGATGACGCCGGCGGCGGCGGTGCCGCGTCGGGTGACGAGGACGACCTGCTGGACGAGGACGTGCACTATGTCCCGCCGCCACCGCCGAGGGCCGGCTGGGTCAGGCCCGCCACCGGGATCGCGCTCGGCGCGATCGCGCTCGGCGTGCTGATCCTGGTCGTCCCCGCGCTGGTCAGCCAGGCGACGGGCGGCGCGGGCGAGATCACCGGCGTGGCGCTCATCCTGGGCGGCGTCGGCGCGCTGGTCGCGCGGCTGGGTGAGCGTCCTCCCACCGACGACGACGGGCCGGACAACGGCGCCGTCCTCTGATTGGTTGGGCTCGAGCGGACGGCGCCACCGCGCTGCCCGCCTCGGTGCCCAAGCGTGGCGCGTCGGCCCGGCGTGCGTCACGCTGGGTGGATACCGCCCACGAGCGGGCGCCACCGCCCGCCGGGGCGGGTCATGGGCAGGGCGGGGGGATACCCGCCACACCGAGGGAAGAACCTCGCCTGGCGGGATGGCGCGCTCGGCGCCGTACCGGCATGATCGTCCGAAACGTGGCCGGCGAGCGAGCCGGCCGCCTGGGGGGCGGCTGGTCGACGGCGGGGTGGGGCGGACGGCGGGCCGGTGGTCGGGTGTTCGGCGCGGGCGGTGAGGGGCGGGCGGTCCAGGGCCGGGACCGCCGCCGAACTGGACAGGGAGGGACGGCGGCGTGCGTTTCTACGAGAAGGTCGAGGTCCACGGGCACCTGATGGACACGGGCGTGCTCGCCCGTGTGCTCGACGACGTGCTCGACTACGGCGGTGACTACGGGGTCGACCGGATAGACCTGGGCCGGACGCACGACGACGAGTCCCATGCGGTGATCACGGTCGGGGCGGACACCGAGGACCTGCTCATGCGGATCCTCATGCGCATCCAGGTTCACGGCGTCAACCGTGTCGACCCGGGCGAGGCCGTGCTGCGCCCGGCGGACCGCGACGGCGTGTTCCCCTCCGACTTCTACGCCACCACCAACCTGGAGACCGTCGTTCATCTGGACGGCCAGTGGGTGCCGGTCGAGCAGCCCGAGATGGACTGCGGCCTGGTCGTGTCCGGCGGCCGGGTCCGCACGGTGCCGGTCGCCGAGGTCCGCGCCGGGGACAAGATCGTGTGTGGGTCGTCCGGGGTGAAGGTCGTGCTGCCGATGACCGACCACTCCACCCATTCGGCCCGCTCCTACGGCACCTTCGGCGCGATGTCGCTGCCACCCGTCGGGTCCACCCAGCCGCAGGCGATGCTCGTCAGCGCGATCGCCCGCCAGATCCGCGAGGTCAAGGCCGAGAACCAGCAGGTGCTGTGGGTGCTCGGGCAGACGGCGATCAGCTCCGGGGCCGGCGGCGCGCTGGTCGCCCTCGTCGAGGCTGGTTACGTCGACGTGCTGTTCGCCGGCAACGCGCTGGCGACCCTCGACATCGAGCAGGCGCTCTACGGCCACCCGATCGGCATCGGCCCGCTGCGCAGCAAGCGCGTGCAGCGTGGCAACGAGCAGCACATCCGCGCGATCAACACGATCCGCCGGGCCGGCTCGGTGCGCGCCGCCGTCGAGCAGGGCGTGCTCGCCCAGGGCGTCATGCACGCGATGGTGAAGGYCAACAAGACGTTCGTGCTTGTCGGCTCGGTGCGCGACGACGGCCCGCTGCCGGACGTGCACACCGACGTGCTCAGCGGCCAGCGCGCGATGCGGGCCGCGCTGCGCGGCGTCGGCTTCACCATCATGATCGCGACCGCGCTGCACGCGGTCGCGACGGGCAACATCCTGCCGGCGTCGGTGCCGCTGGCCGCCGTCGACATGAACCCGGCGACCGTCGCCGCGCTGACCGACCGGGCGGCCTCGCAGGGCCTCGGCGTCGTGGCCGACACCGGCCTTTTCCTCGAGCATCTCGCGAAGGAGCTCGTGCCCGACTACCACTCGCCCCAGCCGCCCGCCACCTTCGCCGATGGCCGTTAGCGATCCTGGGGACAACGGCCTCCAGCTGTGCGAAAGAAGATCATTTTTGCATGCCCATTGGCCCTCTAGCGACCTCGGTCGTGACCGGCGCACGGGCCTTTYCCCCGTCTCCTCTCGTCGTGTCGGGCGTAACGGCGGCCCGCCCGACCGGAGGGGAGAGGGAACGGGTTCACTGGGGGAGTGAGTGGCGGCCGGTACTTCTACGACACCGAGTTCATCGAGCGGCTGGACGGCGGCCACTTCTGGCTCGACCTGGTCAGCATCGGGGTGGTGAGCGAGGACGGGGAGCGGGAGTTCTACGCGGTCTCCACCGAGTTCGATCCGACGAGGGCGGGACCGTGGGTGCGCCGCAACGTCCTCGATCAGCTGCCGTCCCCGTCAGCGTCGGCGTGGCGCTCGCGCGCCCGGATCCGCGACGACCTGCTCGCCTTCCTCACCGCAGACGGCGAGCCGGAGCTGTGGGCCTGGTACGGCGCCTATGACCACGTCGTGTTGTGCCAGCTCTTCGGGATGATGCCGGCCCTGCCGCGGCCGTTGCCACGGTTCACCCGTGACCTGCGGCAGCTGTGGGACGAGACAGGTCAGCCGCGGCTGCCCGCGCCGCCGGCCGACGCGCACGACGCGCTGGTCGACGCCCGCCACAACCTGGCCCGCTGGCGGGTGCTTGCTCCGCTGCGCTCCCATCGGGCGGCCGCCTCGTAGGAGAAGGCACCGCGACGCGAGTGCTGGTCGGGACGTCGATGTGGGCCGAAGGACACGGCCCGACCCGCCTTCTGCGGACGAGACCACTGCCGGCCGTGGATGTGATGCTGTCGACCAGGCGGTTGGCGGTATGTGGACCTTGTGATGGCCATCACCTCGTCTTACGCTCCGTCATCGATCGGCTTCGTCGACCGTTGGAGGACCAAGGCCGTGAAGATCGGTGTGCTGACGGGGGGCGGCGACTGCCCCGGGCTCAACGCGGTGATCCGCGCGATCGTGCGCAAGGRCATCGGGGTCTACGGGCATCACTTCGTCGGGTTCCGCGACGGGTGGCGCGGGCCGCTGGAGAACGACACCTGCGTGCTCGACATCCAGGCGGTGCGCGGGATCCTGCCGCGCGGCGGCACGATCCTCGGCTCCAGCCGGACCAACCCGTACAACATCGCGGGTGGGTCCGACCGGATCAAGGCGAACCTCGCGGAGCTGGGGGTCGACGCGCTCATCGCGATCGGCGGTGAGGACACTCTCGGCGTCGCGAGCCGTCTGTACGACGACGCCGGGGTACCGGTCGTGGGCGTGCCCAAGACGATCGACAACGACCTGGCCGCCACCGACTACACGTTCGGCTTCGACACCGCGGTCAACATCGCGATGGAGGCCATCGACCGGCTGCACACCACGGCGGAGAGTCATCACCGGGTGCTCATCGTCGAGGTGATGGGCCGGCACGCGGGCTGGATCGCGCTGCACAGCGGCATGGCCGGCGGTGCGAACGTGATCCTCATCCCGGAGCGACCGTTCGACATCGACAAGGTCTGTGCCTTCGTCGAGAGCCGGTTCGCCACCCACTACGCGCCGATCATCGTCGTCGCCGAGGGTGCCACTCCGCTCGCGGGGACGATGGTGGTCAAGGAGGGCGAGCTGGACTCCTTCGGCCATGTCCGGTTGCAGGGCATCTCCGGCCTGCTGGAGGCCGAGATCAGGGCGAGGACCGGCCACGAGTCGCGCGCGACCGTGCTCGGCCACGTCCAGCGCGGCGGCACCCCGACGGCGTTTGACCGGTGGCTGGCGACCCGGTTCGGCCTGCACGCGATCGATGCGGTCCACGACGGCGACTTCGGCGTCATGACCGCCCTGCGTGGCACCCGCATCGAGCTCGTCCCGCTGCGCGACGCCGTCGTCGAGCTCAAGACCGTCCCCGAGGAGCTCTACGCCGAGGCCGAGGTCTTCTTCGGCTGATGGCCCGCGAACGGGCGCCCGCCCGCTGGTCCCGCCGGTATACCGGCCGGACCGGCGGGCGGTGCACCCCCGATGCCGCGGTGTGCCGTCATGATCTTGCTGGTGGTGGCTGGTGCTGGTGGTGGCCGGTGAGGTCAGCCGGGCAGCAAGATGCCCTTGAGAACCTCCAGGGTCGGCTCCCGCCCGCCCTCGATATGCGCGTAGGCCAGTGCCGCGGCGAGGTCGGCGTTGCCGGAGCAGATGGCCTCGCGAAGGTCGTGATGCTCGCGGCACGCGACGCGCGGGTCGGGGTGCGCGGACAGCCGCGAGATCCAGCGAGCACGCCCGGAAACCGGGCGCATGAGGGCTGACAGCAGCGAGTTCTCGGCGAGCTCGATGATCGCCTCGTGGATGTCGGCATTCGTCGCGATGATCGCCGCGAAGTCGCCGCTCGCGAGCGCGTCGTCGGCCGCGTCGACCGCCGCGACCAGGGCCGCCGGCGACGCGCCGGCGGCCACGCGCTGGGCGGCGAGCCGCGTGCCGTAGACGTCGACGCCCAGCCGGACGGCGTACAACTCCTCGATGTCGCGCATCGTCAGCTCCGCGACCGTCGCCCCGCGCCGGGGCGACGTGGTGATGAAGCCGTCCGACTGGAGGCGGGGCAGCGCCTCCCGTACAGGTATGCGGGACACGCCGAGAGCGTCGGCGATCTCCCGCTCCCGCAGGCGTGATCCCTGCGCGTACGTGCCGGCGATGATGCGATCGCGGATCTCCCGGTAGACCTTGTCCGCCAGCGATTCCGTGGGCCAGGGGACGTCCTCGCCCACGTGCTGGTCGGTCACCGCTTGCTCGTCGTCCATACCGTGCGCATCTCCGCGATCATCCTCAGGTTCGAACCGCCGCTCCCATTCTGGCATACCAGTGTTGCTCCAGCGGAGTCGCCATGATCGGCCCGAGCGCGTCTTTTACCGCACCGAAACGGGTGGGCAAGCGGGCCGTCATCAAGGGTGTCTTCACTTGGCATACCAACTTGGCATACCAGGTTGGTATGCCAAGTTTCGCAGGGGGCTCGATGACGGTTGCGGCTCCATTCGACGCGACCCGCAGCGCCGGGTTGCCGAAGGTCGCCGCGTACATCGCGACGATCGAGGACCCAGCCTGCTGGGACGCGGCCGCCCTCCAAGCGCGCCGCGACAGCTGGGAACTCACGCTGACCGATGGCGAGGCGGACCAGCTGCGCGAGGCGGTGCGCGTGGCCAGCGCCGCGACCGGTGACTGGCGGGCCAACCCGTATCCAGGTGTCTGGCTCGCCGTGACCGAGGGCCTGGACGCGTTCTTCCAGCGCTGCGAGAGCTCGCTAGAAGGAGGCGTCGGCATCGCGCGGCTGCGCAACCTGCCGGTGAGCCGCGATGACGCCGACCTCGCCTACAACGAGAACCTGCTCTGGGCCATCGGCAGTCGCCTCGGTCGGCCCGTCAACCAGATGGGCGGCGGCACGATCCTGGCCCACCTGCGGGACCTGCGCGACCCCCGGCGAGGCCGCGACACGAAGCCCGAGGACACCAACGACCCGTTGCGCCACCACACCGACGGATCGGACCTGCTGGCCCTGATGTGCGTGCGCCAGGCCGTCACAGGCGGCAACTCGTTCATCTCCAGCTCGGCTCGTACCGTCCGGGAGATCGCGCGGCGCGAGCCGGAGCTGCTCGTGCCGCTGCTGGAGGACTACTTCGCGTTCGACCGCAACGAGGAGCAGCCCGAGGGTGAAGACCCGTTCTACCTCACCCGGCTCTGTGTGATCATCGGAAGGTCGATCAGCACCCGCTACTCGCGAGAGATGATCGAGGGGGCACAGACCGCGCCCGGGGTGCCAATGCTCACGGCGCGGCAGCGCCGCCTGATGGACGTCTTCGACGAGATCTCCGCGGAGGGCGGGGCGGAGGTCGACTTCACCTCCGGCGATCTCATGGTCGTCAACAACTACAGCGTGCTGCACGGCCGGTCCCGGTTCCACGACGCGGACGACCCCGCCCAGCGGCGGCTGCTGCTGCGACTCTGGATCGCCATGCACCACGCCCGGCCGCTGCCGTTCGACTGGGACCGGGGAGTCAACACCGACGGCCTCGGCCGCGGCGGCGTGCCGCTGAAGCACGCCGGGGTGAGCTGACATGAGCCGCGTACCGGGCCCGCTGGACACCGGCCCGCCGGCTGCGGGCTCGACGGCCGCGCCCGCGGGACGCCTGGAGCTGAGCTCGCTGCACGTCCGGCTCGGCGGGCGGACGATCCTGGCCGACATCGACCTGGCCGTGGAGCCACACGAGTTCGTCGCGCTGGTCGGCCCGTCCGGCTGCGGCAAGACCACGTTGCTCGGCGCCGTGGCGGGATTCGTCCGGCCGGAGCGCGGCGAGGTCCGGTACGACGGCCGGGCCGTCACCGGGACCGGGCCGGAGCGCGCGATGGTATTCCAGGACGACGCGGTCTTCCCGTGGATGCGCGTCCGGACGAATGTCGCATACGGCCTCAAGGTCCGCGGCGTGCCACGCCGGCAGCGGGAGCGACTGGTCGACGAGGCACTGGGCCTGGTCGGACTGCGGGCCAGCGCCGGTCTGTGGCCGCGGCAGCTGTCCGGTGGCATGCGCAAACGGGTCGACATTGCCCGCGCGCTCGCCGTCGACCCGCCGGTGCTGCTCATGGACGAGCCCTACGGCGCGCTCGACATGATGACCAAGCAGCGGTTGCAGACCGAGTTCGACGAGATCTTCGAGCGGTCGCGGATGACGGTCCTGTTCGTCACCCATGACCTTGAGGAGGCGATCTACGTGTCCGACCGGGTGGTCGTGCTCGCCCCCCATCCGGGCCGGGTCGCCGACACGCTGGCGATACCACTGCCGCGGCCGCGCCCCCCGGAGCTGAAGCTGACGCCCGCCTTCCAGGAGCTGCGCCGAGTGCTCGGGCAGCTCGTCGAGGCCGCGGAAGCGGCGGCCAACGAGACGGGTGCGCCGTGACGGTACCCACTGCCTCAGCAGCTCCGGCTCAGGCTCAGGTGACGGCCGCGGCCGTGACCGCGGCGGCGACGACGGCTCCGGCGGCGGCATCGGCCGGGCCGCCGGCCGCCACGGCCGCCACGGCCCTGCCGGTCACGGAGGCGCGGCGGACCGCGCCGACGCTCGCCGCGGCGGATGCGTCGCGACCAGCCGGCGCCGAGGTCGCCGCGTCGCGGATCGGGCGAGCCGCGCGCCGGCTGGCTCGCCGCGTCGCCATCCGCTCGCTGGTCCCCGCGCTGCTCGTCGCGGCCTGGTGCGCGGTCTCCTACGGCGGGCTCGTCCGCGCGATCTATCTACCGACGCCGTCGGCCCTGTGGTCCGCGTTCGTCGACATGCGGGCCGCCCTGCCCGGGGCACTTGTCACCAGCGTCGGGATGACGCTCACCGGATATGGCCTGGGGCTTGTGCTGGGCGTCGGCATGGGCCTCGTGTTCGCGTACTCACGGATGTTGCGTGACCTGTTCGGCGGTGTCCTCGACTTCATCCGGCCGGCGCCGGTGTTCGCCCTGATCCCGCTGTTTCTCCTGTGGTTCGGAATAGGCCGAGGGCCGCAGATCGCGCTGATCACGATGGGGACGAGTGTTGTGCTGAGCGTGACGACGCTCGACGCCGTGCGCAATGTCAGCCCCACGCATATCCGCGCCGCCGCGACCATGGGAGCGTCCCGCCGGGCCATCTACCGCACGATCGTGGTGCCGAGCATCTTCCCGCACCTGCTCGGCGCGGTGCGTTTCTCGGCGGTGGCGGCCTGGGGCCTCGACGTCGCGGCCGAGCTGATCGGGTCCCAGAACGGCCTGGGCTACCTGATGATGACGCGCGAGCAGTACATCGACACCGCCGGCATCCTGGTCGTCGTCGTCCTCTATGGGCTGCTCGCCACCGTCCTCGACCGCGTCATCGTGCTCGTGGAACGGCCACTCACCGGCTGGACCACCCGGGAACAGCAGTCCGCCGCCGCGGACGCGGCCTTCCGCGGGAACTAGGAAACCCGCGGCCAACCAGCCGGCGGGACATCGCGCCGGCCCGTGGCGTACGACCGCGCCCTCGATAGGTCCGCACGGCTCACGCCGCCGCCGCGGCGCCGAGTTCCACCCTGCCCCCAGCCTGCCCCAGGGCGGCTCTCTCCTGCCCAAAACAGACCGAAAAAGTAGGAAAGAAAAGGAGAAAAAATGTCAAGAAGACCGTGGCGCCCGCGTAGGGGAGCCGTCGCCGTCGCCGCCCTCCTGGCCGTGGCTCTCGGGGCCTGCTCGTCGTCGTCATCCGATGACTCGTCCGGGCCGGGCCTGACGACCGTCAAGGTCGGCATCGGCCCGTTCCTCGACAACCAGACGCTCCCGCTCGCGCAGCAGCTGGGCTTCGCCACCGAGCAGGGCATCAGGTTCGACTTCAAGACGCTGCCGTCCAACGACGCCATCTACCAGGCCATCCAGACCGGCCAGCTGGATGTGGGAGCGGGCACGATCCGCGGCCTGGTGCCGCTGGCGAAGACCGCGCCGACACTGCGCAACTACATCATTCGCGACCAGTTCCTCGGCTTCTTCCTCGTCGGGCGGACGGAGGACGGCCCGCCGGTGTACTCCGATCTCGTCGCGGGGGGCTCCACGCCCGAAGCGGCGAAGACGGCGGTCCTGAAGTCGTGGGTCGGCAAGACCTTCGACATCGTCGGCTCGCAGAACCTCGCGCCGATCGCGGCCGGCCTGCAGGCGGCGGGCATCGACCCGACGTCGATCAAGGTCAACAACTTCGCCGACGACGCCAAGGCCGCGGCCGCCTTCCAGAGCGGGGAGGGCGACTACTACACCGGCAGCCTGCCGATCCAGAGCGCGCTGCTGCTGGACCACCCGAAGGACTACGTGAACGTTGGCGGCTACGAGGTGCTCGGCCCGGCCGGCCTCGCCTACGACACCTGGACGACCAGCCAGTCCTGGCTGGACAAGAACCCTGAGCTGGCGCTCAAGGTCCTCGCCATCGTCCTGAAGACCTCCCGGTACATCGACGGCAACCTCGACAGCGCGGCGCCCAAGCTCACCGATCTGGTGAACACCGCCTCGTCCGGGAGCCTGCCGGTGGACCAGGTGAAGCTCCTCGCCACCCAGTTCACGGACTTCCTGACGCCGGAGGACCTGACCTCGAAGGTGTTCGCGGCGGCCAGCCCGTTCTACTGGCGCAACGAGGTCACGCTCGACATCGAGCAGAGCTCGCCGGCACCGCCCGCCGGCTACGACCCCGCCGAGGTGGCGAACGCCGAGGAGTGGTTCCAGAAGCTGCGGGCCAACAGCGCGCTCATGACCTGGGTCAACGGCCCGTTGAACTAGTGCGGTCGCCGGGGCGGGCAGGCAGCGCCCACCCCGGCGACCGCCCACCAGGGCGGTTGGGATGGCGGCTCGCCCGCGTCGAGCGCCCCTCGACGCGGGCGAGCCGGCGTGTCATGTCACTGTGTGCCACCGCACGATCGGCCCGCGGGAAACTGGAGTGAAACGTTCGGTCGACTGCCCGTACCCTGGTTGGGTGATGGACCTCGGACCTGATGGCGGGCAGACGGAACTCGAGCGGCCGCGACCGGAACTGGACTTCTGGCGGACCCTGTCGGCCAAGCAGCAGCCCTCCTGGCCGGACCAGGGCGAGCTGCGGGCCGCCTATGCCGAGCTCGCCACGCTGCCGCCGCTGGTGACGGCTCCCGAGGTCCGCTCGCTCACCGAGCGGCTCGCGGACGTCGCCCGCGGGGAGGCGTTTCTGCTCCAGGGCGGTGACTGCGCGGAGACGTTCGCCGCGAACACCGCCAACAAGATCCGCGACAAGGTGAAGACGCTGCTGCAGATGGCGGTCGTGCTCACCTATGGTGCCAGCACGCCGGTGGTGAAGGTCGCCAGGATCGCCGGCCAGTACGCCAAGCCGCGTTCGACGGACATCGAGACGTCCACCGGCCTGCCGTCCTACCGCGGCGACGCGGTCAACCGCATCGAGTCGACGCCCGAGGGCCGCCGGCCGGACCCGGCCCGGATGGTCTCCGCCTACCACCACAGTGCCGCCGCGCTGAACCTGATCCGCGCGTTCGCGACCGGCGGGTTCTCGAGCCTGTCCCAGGTCCACGAGTGGAACAAGGCGTTCGTGCGCGACTCGGCCGCCGGCCGCCGCTACGAGCTGATGGCCACCGACATCGAGCGGGCGCTCGCGTTCATGGCCGCCTGCGGCATCGACCTCGACCGCACCGCCGAGCTCGGCGGCGTCGAGCTGTACACCAGCCACGAGGGCCTGCTGCTGGAGTACGAACGGGCGCTGACGCGGGTCGAGGAGGCGACGGACGCGGTCTACGACCTGTCCGCCCACATGATCTGGATCGGCGAGCGCACCCGTGACCTCGACGGCGCGCACATGGACTTCCTGTCCAGGGTCGGCAACCCGATCGGCTGCAAGGTCGGTCCCAAGGCGAGCCCCGACGAGGTCCTCGCGATCGTCGAGCGGCTCAACCCCGACCACATCCCCGGCCGGCTCATCCTGATCTCCCGGATGGGCGCCGGCAAGATCCGCGACGCGCTGCCGCCGGTCATCGAGAAGGTCAACGGCGCCGGCCACCCGGTGGTCTGGGCCTGTGACCCGATGCACGGCAACACCCGCGACGTGAGCGGCGTGAAGACCCGCCACTTCGACGACGTGCTCGACGAGGTGCTCGGCTTCTTCGAGGTCCACCAGCAGCTCGGCACCCACCCCGGTGGCCTGCACATCGAGCTGACCGGCGACGACGTCACCGAGTGCCTCGGCGGCGGCCAGAAGATCGGCGAGGCCGACCTCGGCGGCCGCTACGAGACGGCCTGCGACCCGCGCCTGAACACCAGCCAGGCTCTGGAGCTCGCCTTCCTCGTCGCCGAGATGCTCCAGGCCGCCCGCTCCCGCCGCCGCTGAGTCTCTGGTTCGCTCCGTCCAGGCACGGCCCTCCGGCAGCCCGCTCGCCTGGCGGCTCGCGGGCTACCTCCGGGCCGTGTCCTCCTCCGCGAACGGGCGCTGCGGCGACCTCGCTGCGGCCTCCCTACTTCGCTTCGCTCGTAGGGAAGCCTCCGCGAGGCGCGCCTCCGCGCCAGCTCGGTTGCGTGACGCTTGCACGGTTCGACCATGGCCAACCCCCGGGGCCACGTCGCTTCGCTCGTGGGGTGGCCTTCGTGCCTTGTCGGTACGAAACCCGCGACCAGCACAGGTCCGGACGTTCCACGAGCGAAGCGACGTGGCCCTACCGAGACAGCGGTTTCGGGTAGGTGACGTTCAGCGGTAGGCGACCGTGCGGGCGCGGAGGCGCGCCTCGCGGAGGCCCGGCCCACGAGCGAAGCGAGGTGGGTCGGGCCGCAGCGAGGTCGCCGGAGCGCCCGTGAGCGCAGGAGGACGGCGCGCGGAGGTCCCGTGGGAGCGACGGGGTCCCTGCGGAATCGGCGAAGCCGATTTCGGAGGTCGTGAGTACGGGGCCGGAGCGCGCCGCCCGCACGGAGCGAACCAGCAACTCAGCCCAGTACGACGTGGATGGTCGTGCCCTGCTCGACTCGGGTGCCGGCGGGTGGGTTGGTCGACTTGACCTTCCTCCCGAAGAACCAGTTCTGGAAGTCGGCCTGGAGCCCGGCCTCCTGGAGGATCGACTGCGCCTGGTCGGCCGACTTCCCTCTGAGGTTCGGGACCGTGACCATGACGCCAGAGCCGTCGCCGCCACCGTCGACGGCCGAGACGAACAGCGTGATGGTGCCGCCTGGGTTGACCTGCTGACCTGGGTCCGGTGAGGTACGCGCGACCTTGTCCTTGTCGAACGCGCCGCTGGTGTCGATGTCCTTCTGGACGGTGAACCCGAGCGCTTCCAACTCGGCCTTCGCGTCGTCGTAGGACTTGCCGACGAGGTCGTCGGGGACGGTCCGGGCGGCCGGGCCGCTGCTGACCAGCAGGGTGACCTGGGTGCCGGGATCGACCTTGGTGCCCGCCGCCGGGTCAGTCCCGATGATCTTGTTCTTGTCGACGTCGTCGCTGGGCTGTTGCCGCAGGYCGGCGAACCCGAGGTTCGTCGACTGGAGCTCGGCCTGCGCGTCCGCCTGCGACTTGCCCTTCAGGTCGGGGATGGAGATCTGCTCGGGCCCGAGCGACAGGATGATCGTGACGGTGTCGCCGGGGTCGACCTTGGTGCTGCCGTTGGGCGAGTAGTCGGCGACCTTGTCTTTGGGGATGGTCGAGCTGTGGACGGGCGATCCGTAGGTCCACTTCAGGCCGTCGGACCTCAGCTCGGCCTCGGCGTCCGCCTTGGTCAGCCCCGTCAGCAGAGGTACCTCGGTGCCGCCACCGCCGCCCACCATCGCCTTGATTCCGACGATCAGGAGGATCAGCACGACCACCACGGCAAGCACCGCGTACGCCCACGCCGGCGGGCGGAAGCCCCCGGCGCCGCGGTGGCCGGTCGGCTGGTTCCCGTAGCCGGGCGCGTCTCCTCGGCCGCCGGGGGCGGCGCGGTGGCCGCCGCCGCGCCCGGCCGGCTCGGGAGAGTAGGCCGGCGTGTCGAGGTAGCCGCCGAGCTCGTCCTCGCCGGGACGGTGCTCGACCCGGGTGGGCGTGTAACGGCCCGCCGGCGCCGGACTGGGCGGGTAGTCGGCCAGGTAGGGAGGCACCGCGGGCCCGGCCGAGCCTGGCCCGGCGGGGCCGGAGTCGGCGATCAGGGGCACCACGCGGCGTACCTCGTCGAGCAGCGCCACGCCGTCCGACGGGCGCTCGTCGGGCCGGCGGGCGGTGGCCCGCAGCACGAGGTGGTCGAGCTCGGGCTCGATGCCGCCCGCGATGGTCGACGGTGCGGGGATCTCGCTGTGGACCGACTGGTAGGCGACCGACATCGGGGTGGCGCCGGTGTGCGGCAGCTGGCCGGTGAGCATCTCGAACAGCACGACACCGGCCGCGTACACGTCGCTGCGATAGTCCGCGACGCCGTGGGTGACCTGCTCGGGCGCGAGATACCCGACGGTCCCCATGACCACGCCCTGGGTCAGCGCGGCCGTCGGCTGGCTGATGGGGCGGGCGAGGCCGAAGTCCGCGACCTTCACCTGGCCATCGTCACCTAGCAGGATGTTCTCCGGCTTGATGTCGCGGTGAATGATGCCGGCCAGGTGCGYGGCGGCCAGCGCCTCGGCGATGGCCTCCATGATGTCTATGGCCTCGTAGGGCGCGAGCCRCCCGTGTGTGCCCAGGTGCTGGCGCAACGACCTGCCGCGTACCAGCTCCATGACCAGGTAGTTCAGGACCCCGACCGGCGTCTGGGCCGCGCCCTGGTCCATGACCTGCACGACCCGCGGGGAGTTCAGCTTGGCGACTGCCCGGGCCTCCCGGTGGAACCGTGCGACGAAGTCCGGCTCGTGCATGAGGTTCGGATGCATCACCTTCAGGGCGACCATCCGGTCCAGCCGGTTGTCGTGCGCGATGTAGACACTCGCCATGCCGCCGACGGCCAGCCGCTCCTGCGCGGTGTACCGGCCGTCCAGCAGGCGACCGATGACGGGGTCCGCGACCGTGGCATCCACGCCGACAGTTTACGATTAGGGGGCTGCGGTGAAGTGCGCCCGCCTCGCGATCACCTTACCGACATACTCCTGGGTGTCCGGAAAGAAACCGTACCGTCGCACCGAGTCAAGGCCCTGGTAATAACTGCCGACCGTCGTAGGAACATCCCCCGACGTCTCTGCCAGCAGGAATCGCAGGAACGCCACCCCGCCCGCGATGTTGTCGGCCGGGTTCGACTGGTCGACCGGACGGTCGAGCACGGTGCTCAGCCAGCGCGCGGTGCGCGGCATCAGCTGCATGACACCGACCGCCCCGACCCGGCTGACGGCCGTCGGGTCGAACCCGCTCTCGACCGAGGCGATCGCCAGCGCGAGCGTCGGGTCGATCCCCTGGCGGGCCGCCTCCGCCCGGATCACCAGCTGGGTCTGGCCGATGGCGGAGAGGGCCGGCACCGGGCCCGCCGGTGCCGCGACGCCCGGCACGACCCCATCACCCGACGCACCGGGCAGGACGGGCGCGGAGGTGCTGGCCGAGAGGGTGATGGCGGGCGTGCCGACCTGACCCGGGTCGGGCGTGACCAGCAGGATCTGGCCGATCCGCAGGCCGTCGTCGGGGCCGAGCCCGTTGCGGGCCGCGAGATCGGCGACGCTCAGGCCCGCCCGGGCCGCCAGCACCGACAGCGACTCACCCGGCTGGACGACATACCCGCCCGGTGGCGGGGCCGGCTGACACGCCCCCGCCGGCGACCAGGACGCACAACCCCCGGCCATCCGCGGCTGGGCCGTCTCCGCCGCCCCGGAATGGGAACCCGGGAGGTAGAGCAGCTCTCCCGCCCGTAGCTCGTCGTCGGGCAGGCCGTTCACGGTCCTGATCCGCTCGACGGTGGTCCCGTGCCGGGCGGCCAGCGACCACAGCGAGTCTCCGGGGCTGACCTCATAGGGCCCCCACCCGCCAGCGGCCGCGCCGCCGGCGAGCGCGACGGCGAGCGCGGTGACCAGTAACCCGGCGCCTCGGACCGTGGCGGAGCTCGGCCGCTGGGCATGGGCGAGGCGGGCGGCGCGCGCCAGGGCAATCGGGCGTCGTGGTGGCATCCGGGCTTCCTCCGGCGTCGGTCGGCAAGGACCGACAGTGACGGACCATGCGCACAACAGCAAGATCATCCCTGTCTGGGGTGCGAGGTCCGCGTGGTACCGCTGCCTCGCCCGCTAGCCGCGTTCGGGCGAACGCGGGGCATACAATCCGGGCGGACCCGGGGAGCCCGCGTGAGGCGGGCTGAGAGGCCGACCAGCAGCCGTCGGCGACCCGTCGACCCGATCGCGATCATGCGCGCGTGGGGAGGGAAAGGTGATGGCAGCACCTGGAACGGCGTCGGCCGGGCTCACCGAGCTCGAGGACGAGCCGCTGCGGATCGGCGGATGGGCGTTCACCAGCCGGCTCATGGTGGGCACGGGGAAGTTCGGCAGTCACGCCCTGATGCGCGACAGCCTCGTCGCCAGCGGAGCCGAGATCGTGACGGTCGCGCTGCGCCGGGTGGACCTTGACCGGGCCGGCGAGGGCGACGTGCTCGACTTCGTCCCACCGGGGGTGACCCTGCTGCCGAACACCTCCGGCGCCGTCAACGCCGAGGAGGCGCACCGGCTCGCCCGGCTCGGCCGGGCCTCGACGGGCAGCCCGCTCGTCAAGCTGGAGGTCACTCCCGACCCGCGCACGCTCGCGCCGGACCCGGTGGAGACGCTGCGCGCCGCCGAACTGCTGATCGCCGACGGGTTCACCGTGCTGCCGTACTGCCCGGCCGACCCGGTGCTCGCCCGCCGGCTCGAGGAGGCGGGCTGCGCGACGGTCATGCCGCTCGGCAGCTGGATCGGCTCCAACCGCGGCCTGCGCACCCGCGACGCCCTCGAGGTGATCATCGAGGCGGCCGGCGTGCCGGTCGTCGTCGACGCCGGCCTGGGCGTTCCCTCCGACGCCGCGGAGGCGATGGAGATCGGCGCGTCCGCCGTCCTCGTCAACACCGCGATCGCGGTCGCGAGCAACCCGGTGACGATGGCGCGCGCGTTCGCCCTCGCGACCGTCGCCGGCCGGCTCGGCTACCTCGCCGGCCGCGGCGCCGTCAGCGCGTCGACGAGGGCCGAGGCGTCCTCTCCGCTGACCGGCTTCCTCGGCGCCCAGCCCGGGACCCTCGCCCCGTGAGCGCCCCGCCGGGGGAGTTCGCGAAGGTCCTCGCCGGTCTCGACCCGCCGGGGATCGCCGCCGCCGGGCTGCGCGCCGACGACGCCGCGGTGACCGCCGTGCTCGCGACCGCGCGCGCCGGCGGCCGGCTCGGGCTCGCCGACCTCGCCGTCCTGCTCTCCCCGGCCGCGACCGGCCGGATCGAGGAGCTGGCCCGCGCCGCCCGCGAGACGACGCTGCGCCGCTTCGGACGCGCCGTGCGGCTGTTCGCCCCGCTGTACGTCTCGAACGCCTGCCTGTCGTCGTGCACGTACTGCGGCTTCTCCAAGGGGCTGCCGGTCGTGCGCCGGACGCTGTCCCTCGACGAGACCGAGGCCGAGGCGCGGCTGCTGGCCGAGCGCGGCTTCCGCCACCTGCTGCTGGTCTCCGGCGAGCACCGGACGGAGGTGTCCGCCGACTACCTCGTCGCCGTCGTCGAGCGGCTCTCCCCGCTGTTTCCAGCGATCTCGATCGAGACCCAGACCTGGTCGGACGACACCTACGCCCGGCTCGTCGCCGGCGGGCTGGTCGGGGCGGTCCACTATCAGGAGACCTACGACCGGACCCGGTACCGCGAGGTGCACGTCGCCGGGTGGAAGCGCGACTTCGACCGCCGGTTGTCCTCGTTCGAGCGGGCCGGCGCCGCCGGCGTGCGTCGCCTCGGCCTCGGCGTGCTGCTCGGCCTCGCCGTCGACTGGCGAGCGGACGTGCTCGCGCTCGCCGCGCACGCGTCGTTCCTGTCCCGCCGGTTCTGGCGCACGGAGATCACCGCGGCGCTGCCGCGGATCCGGCCGAACGCGGCCGGCTTCCCGCCGGTGGTCGTCGTCGGCGACGCCGAGTTCGTCCAGGCGCACGCCGCGCTGCGGCTCTACGAGCCCGACCTGGACCTGTCGCTGTCCACCCGCGAGCCCGCGGCGATGCGCGACGGCCTGGTCCGCATCGCGGTGACCACGATGAGCGCGGGCTCGTCCACCGAGCCGGGCGGCTACGGGACACCCGGCAGCGCGCAGGAACAGTTCTCGATCAGCGACGAGCGCCCCCCGGACGCCGTCGCGGCCATGCTCGTCGAGGCCGGCTACGACCCGGTCTGGAAGGACGCCTTCCCGCTGGTCGCAACCTGACCAGCAAGGTCACCACATGACGGCGCGTGGACGCCGCCGGTTGTGATCTGGCGAATCTCACGGGGGCTTCCTGGCGTGGTGCGCAGGTAGCCTGCGGCCATGGAACACGTTGTGGTGGTGGGCGCCGGGCTGGCTGGCGGCCGGACCGTCGTCGAGCTGCGCGAGCAGGGGTACACCGGCCGGATCACGCTGATCGGGGCTGAGGAGCACCCGCCCTACGACCGTCCGCCACTGTCGAAGGCAGTGCTGACCGGCCGCACCGACAGCACCCACCTGCCCTACGGGCTGCACGACCTGGACAGCGTCGAGCTGCTGCTCGGCCGGCAGGCGACCGGCCTGGAACCCGGCGTGGTCCACACCGACGCGGGCCCCGTCGAGTACGACGGCCTGGTGATCGCCAGCGGCTCGGCGCCGATCCGGCTGCCCGGCGCGCCCGGCCAGCGGGTGCTGCGCACCATCGACGACTCGCTCGCGCTGCGCGAGGCGCTGCGTCCGGGGCTGCGGCTCGTCATCGTCGGTGCCGGCTGGATCGGCGCCGAGGTCGCGACCGTCGCCGCCAAGCAGGGCGCCGAGGTGACCGTCGTCGAAGGTGGCGGCTTCCCGCTCGCGCCGCTGGGCGCCGAGGTTGGCGGGCACGCCGTCCACTGGTACGAGGAAGCCGGTGTCACCCTGCGCGTCGACGCCATGGTCGACAAGATCGGCGAGGACGGGCTGCTGCTCGTGGGCGGCGAGTTCATCCCGGCCGACGAGATCGTCGTCGGCGTCGGCGTGCGCCCGGACGTCGGCTGGCTCGGCGGGGCGCTGGCCCTCGAGCGCGGGATCGTCAGCGACGAGCACCTGCTGGCCACCTGGGCCCCCGACGTCGCCGGCGCGGCGGGCGCCGCGCCGGTGGTCGCCGTCGGCGACTGCGCGGCCTGGTGGTCGCTGCGCTACGGCAAGCGGATGCACGTCGAGCACTGGGACAGCGCCCAGGGCGCGCCCGCCGTCGCGGCCAGCACCCTGCTCGGCCTCGCCGCCGGCCAGGCCGTCGCCGACCTGCCCGTCTACAACCCGGTGCCGTACTTCTGGTCGGAGCAGTTCGGCCGGATGGTGCAGTTCGCCGGCCTGCCGGCGGACGACGCCCATCTGGTGTTCCGCGGCGACCCGACCGCGCGCCGGGAGCCGGACGCCAAGAAGGCACCCGGCTGGACGGCCGGCTGGTTCGCCCCGGACGGCACGCTCACCGCGCTGGTGACGGTGGCGCGCCCGATCGACATGGTCGCCGGCCGCCGCCTGCTCGCCGCCGCGGCCCGYCCCGACCAGGCCCAGTTCGCCGACCCGGCCGTCCCCCTGAAGTCCTTCGTGGCTGACTGAGGCCGTCCCTGGTGACCGACCGGCCGTCCCTGGTGACGGACCCGGCCGTCCCTGGTGACCGACCGAGGCCGTCCTTCGTGGCCGACCTGAGGCGCACGTGGGCGCGGGACGGCCTCCCACACGGTTTCGGGCCGCCAGACAAGGCGTGCTTCATGACCAGATCTCATGCCGCGCGCCGGCGGCGCGGTCCGGGCCCGCCGGGGCGGGGCGCCGGCTGCGCCGCCCTGTGACCGGCCGATGTCACACTACGTGGTGGCCGCGGCGGCTTGTCGCTGGTCGTGGGCTCGCCGGTGCCCGTCGTCAGGAGCGTGGGGCGGGGCGGCTAGCTGGACGTTCGGGTCGATCGGACGTATAGCACCCGTTGGCGGGCGGATGGGGTCCTGTCACTAGAGTCTGGCGCTGTGCCGCGCATTCACCTGGTCTCCAACCTGCCTGGGGTGAGCGCCCTCGGTGACCACCTCCGGGCCGCCGGGCTCGGGCCTACCTCAGCCCGCTCCGCCGACGCCCTACTGGTCCTCATCGACCGGCCGCTGGACTCCGTCGAGCAGGAGCTTCTCGACCGTGCGCGGCAGTCGGTGCCGGTGCTGCTCGCGGGACCCACCGTGCGCGCGCTGCCGTCCGACAGCCCGCTGGTCGAGGCCTCCGGGCTGATTCCCGGCCACACGACGCCCGCGCACGAGCTGCGGGTGACGGTCGGCCCGAACGGCGCGCAGGTCGCCGCCCGGATGGGCGACTTCCGACCGGTCGACAGCTGGGTCGTCCCCGACAAGATCGCCGACGACGTCGAACGGCTGCTGGTCGTCCAGCACAGCCTGACCGAGTACCCGGTCTGCACCTGGCGGCCGTCCACCGGCCTGGGCATGTTCACCCTCGGCTCCACCGCGAGCACGCTCGCCGATCCCGCCTACCACCGGCTGGTCGGCCGCTGGCTGCGCCACACCCTCGGCGTCCACGACGCCGAGCCCGTCGGCGTAGGCCTGCTCGGCGCCCCGGGCATGCCGGGGGCCCACCACCAGTCGGCCGTCGAGGCCACCGAGGGCCTGAACCTGGTCGCGGTCAGCGGCACCGGCCGCGCCGCCGGCGCCCGGTCCGGCGAGGGTCAGGCACGCTCCTACGACGAGCCCGACGGCCTGATCGCCGACGCGGACGTCCGCCTCGTCATCATCGGCACCCCGAACAACACCCGCGCGCAGTGGGCCGCCCGAGCGCTGGAGGCCGGCAAGGACGTCGTCATCCCGTCCCCGTTCGCGCTGTCCACCCAGGAGGCCGACGACCTGGCGCTGCTCGCCGCCGCCCGCTCGTCGCTGCTCGCGACCTACCCGGAGCGTCGCGAGGACCCGGCCTACCAGAGCCTGCGCGCGGCCGTCCGCAGCGGCGCCATCGGCGACGTCCTGTCGGTCGAGATCGCCCACGGCGGGTACAACCGGCCTTCCGGCGGCTGGCGCGACGACGAGCGCGCCAGCGGCGGCCTCATTCACGACCGTGCCGCGGGGCACCTCGACTGGGTGCTCGACCTGGTGGACGAGCCGGTCGAGTGGGTCACGGCCACCGCCCAGAAGCGGGTCTGGCACCACGTCACCAATGCCGACCACGCCCGCGTCCTGCTGCGCTTCGCCAGCGGCGCCGAGGCACAGGTGACGGTCTCCGACCTGCTCGCGGTGCCCACCGCCCGGCTGCACGTGCTCGGCACCACCGGTTCGATATTCGGCGACGACCCGGCGATGGCCGCCCTCGCCACCGGCACCCCCGCCGAGACGGCGCCGGCGGACACATGGTCCCGGGCCGGCGGCCGGCACGCCGGCCGAAACGGCGACGGCGCCCCGTACACCCCGCTGTCGGCCGGACCGCTCACGGTGGTCTCCCACGACGGCACCAGAACCCGGCTGCCGCTTCCGGCCGGCCCCGCCCACCCGTTCTACCGCGACCTCACCGACGCGCTCCTGTCCGGCTGGCCGCTCACCTCCTACCGGGTGGAGGCCGCCCGCAGGGTCGTCGCCGTCGCCGAGGCCGCCACTCGCTCCGCGGGCGGCGGCGGCGTCCAGATCGGCCCGGCCTGACCGGTGTCCTGCCTGACTGGTCACGGGCGCGAGGCCGGTCTTGAGGACACCTCCCGGTCGTGTTTACTTTCGACCATGGACAACTGGTTGCCGCTGCCTGACATCGCCGAGGCGATGGGGGTCCCGATCACGCGGGTGCGTCAGCTCGTGCGGGAGGGCAGCCTCCTCGCTCGCCGCCAGGAGGACGGCATACTGCGGGTTCCAGCCGGCTTCATCCAGGACGGCCAGCTCACGAAGGGCCTGTCCGGCACGCTGACGGTGCTCGCCGACGCCGGCTACACACCCGACGAGGCCATCGACTGGTTGCTGCGCGAGGATCCGAGCCTTCCCGGCACGCCGCTGGACGCGCTGCGCGAGAACCGTGGCAGGGAGGTCAAGCGCCGTGCCCAGGCGCTCGGATTCTGACCGCGGCGGGCGGGCGGCGGCCGCGCGGCGCCGCGCCCAGGGTCCAGAATGCGTAGGGTCCAGAGTGTGGGTGATCCGTCTGTGGCCGCGGTGGTCGTCATCGTGAACGGCCAGGAGCGGCGGGTGCCGGAAGGGCAGCCGCTCCTCGAGCTGATCGCCGAGCTGGGCCTGCGTCCTGGGTCGGTGGTGGTCGAGTACAACGGCGAGGCGCTCACCGCCGCGCAGCGCCGGGATGTGCGGCTGCGCGCTGATGACCGGCTCGAGCTCGTCCGGGCGGTCGCCGGTGGCTGACAGCGACCCGGCGGCGCCCGCGGACGCCTCGGCGGCCCGCGCGGCGAGGCTGGCGCGGCTCGCGGACGCCCGGCTCTACCTGTGCACCCCCCGCCAGCCTGACTTCGACGCCTTCCTCGACGGCGTGCTCGCCCCGCCCGCCACCGGCACCGGCTTTGACGGCGTTGCCGCGCCGGGCGTCGACCTGATCCAGCTCCGGGAGAAGGGGCTGGAGTGGCGGGAGGAGGCCGCGGCGCTGGAGCGGATGCTCGCCGCCGGCCGCCGCCACGGCGCGCTGGTCAGCGGCAACGACCGGGCGGACCTGGCCTCGGTGCTCGGCGTCGACATCCTGCACGTCGGCCAGGACGACATCCCGCCGGCCGTCGCGCGCCGCCTCCTCGGCCCCGGCGTGATCCTTGGCCTGTCGACGCACGACGAACGGCAGCTCGAGGCGGCGCTGGCCGACCCGGATGTCGACTACTTCTGCGTCGGCCCGGTCTGGCCGACGCCGACGAAGGAGGGCCGCCCCGGGGTGGGCCCGCGACTCCTCGCCGCGGCCGTCGCCGCCGCCCCGCCGTTCACACCCGGTTCGAAGCCGTGGTTCGCGATCGGCGGCATCGACGAGGAACGCCTCGACACGGTGCTCGCCACCGGCGCGCGCCGTGCCGTCGTCGTCCGCGCCATCACCGGCGCGCCCGACCCGTCCGCCGCGTCCGCCGCCCTCGCCGCCCGTCTGCGCGCCGCGGGCTAGCCCGGCGCAGCCCAGTCCTCGCAGCGTCCGGCCGGTTCTGATGCGTCACCTCGGCTACCTCGCGGTGCTGGCGGCCTGCCTGCTCGGCACCGCGCCGCTGGAGGTGTTCCTGCGCACCCGGGTCTACGCCCGGTGGCGCCGGCTGGTGCGCACCCTCATCCCGGTGCTGGCCGTCTTCGTGGGCTGGGACCTGTACGCGATCGCGCGCGAGCAGTGGACGTTCGACGCGCGCGGCGTCACCGGGGTGCGGCTGCCGGGCGGGATCCCGCTGGAGGAGGCACTGTTCTTCGCCGTCGTGCCGATCTGCGCGATCCTCACCCTGGAGGCCGTCCGCGCCCGGCGTCGCGACTGGCCCGTCGGTGACGAACCGCCGCCCCCCGAGTCTCAGYCGCCGGGGCCCGGATGAGCTACACGGCGCTCGCCGTCGCGGGCGTGCTCGCCGCCGTCACAGCCGACGCGCTGGTGTTCCGGCTGAGGCTGGTGCGACGGCGGGCGTTCTGGACCGCCTACGCGATCATCATCGTCTGCCAGCTGATCACGAACGGGGTGCTCACCGGGTTCGGCATCGTGCGCTACGACCCGGCCACGATCCTCGGTCCGCGGGTCGCGTTCGCCCCCGTCGAGGACCTGCTGTTCGGCTTCGCCCTCGTCCTGTGGACCCTCGACTGGTGGGTCTGGTGGGGCCGCCGCGACCGTGATCATCGCCGGCGGTCCCACGACCGGCCCACGCGACCGGCCGGCGACCCTCCCGGGTAGGTACCGAACCGTGGTCGATGGTCGCCCGAATAGGCACGACCATCGACCACGCTCCGTCGACCGTGTGCAAGCCGTGGTCGATGGTGGTGTCCTAGGACACCACCATCGACCACGAACCGGTGGGTCAGGACGACGGGCGGTTGCCCTGCATGTCGGCGTTCGCGGCGGCCTTGGCGACCAGGTCGGGGATGACCTCGCCCAGCTCGCCCGGCTCCCACTTGCCCTCGCGGTTGACCGACGGGCCGTTCACCCAGCCCTCGGTGACGCTGATGAAGCCGCCCAGGACCGAGAACACCCGGCCGCTGACGCCCTTCGACTGGGGCGAACCGAGCCAGACGACCAGCGKGGAGATGTTCTCCGGCCCGAGCGGGTTCCAGTCGGCCTTCGCCTCGGGCTGCTCCTTGAGGTCCTCCTCCTGCTTCTTGACGAAGCCGAGGTCCTCGGTCATCCGGGTGAGCGCGGTTGGGGCGATCGCGTTGACGGTGACGCCGTAGCGGCCCAGTTCCATGGCGGCGATGACKGTGAACGCGGCGATGCCGGCCTTCGCGGCGCCGTAGTTCGTCTGGCCGACGTTGCCGAAGATGCCCGACGGCGACGAGGTGTTGATGATGCGGGCGTCGTTGGTCTCGCCGGCCTTGGAACGGTCCCGCCAGTACGCCGCGGCGTGGTGCGCGACGCCGAAGGTGCCCTTCAGGTGCACCTTGATGACGGCGTCCCACTCGGCCTCGGTCATGTTCACCAGCATCCGGTCGCGCAGGATGCCGGCGTTGTTCACGACGACGTCCAGCGTGCCGAAGGTGTCGACGGCCTGGTCGACGAGGTTCTTGGAGCCGTCCCAGGTCGAGATGTCCTCGGTGTTCGCGACCGCCTCGCCGCCCGCGGCGACGATCTCGGCGGCTACGGACTGCGCCGGGCCCGCCGACGCGCCGGTGCCGTCCCGGGCTCCGCCGAGGTCGTTGACGACGACCTTCGCGCCCTCGGCGGCGAACGCGAGCGCGTGCTCCCGGCCGATGCCGCCGCCCGCGCCGGTGATGACGACGACGCGTCCCTCGCAGATCCCGCTCATGCCCGGACTCCTCTTGTCACGTGTCGAGTTCCGTTCTGTTCTGTCGATCTTGCCTGCGCCTGGGACGAACCGCGCTGGTCTGACGTCCCATATGCCCGCCGGCCAGGAGATCTGGTGCCGCCGAACTTCGCTTACCCAGCGATTTCCGCGGCGGCGGAGGTCGGCGGCGGAGCTGGAGGTCATCGTGTCGCGCCTGCGCGTCACGGGCCAGCGAAGGCAGCGACCTCCGCCGTCCGGACGCGTCCGGTGTGCGCCGTGGCGCCCGTGTGGGCAGGATGGGGGACGGCGCGTGCCGTAGGCCCCAACCGGCGGTGCTCTTGGTTCACCCCAGAGCGCGGGGTCCTCACCGATTCCAGCGCCAGCAGGAATCGGCGGGGGAGCAGTGCCGTACCGATGCTGGATCGAGAGCAGATACGGACGGGTGCCGTGCAGGAGAGTGACTTCGCCGAGGTGCTGGCCTCGGTACGACGGTTCGTGCGCGAACGGGTCGTGCCGCTGGAACAGGAGATCGAAGAGACCGACGAGATACCGGCGGCCCTGCGGGCCGCGGCCGCCGAGATGGGGCTGTTCGGGTTCGCGATTTCCGAGCTCTACGGCGGGCTGGGCCTGTCGATGAGCGAGGAGGTCCGGCTCGTCTACGAGCTCGGCTACACCACGCCGTCGTTCCGGTCGATGTTCGGGACGAACAACGGGATCGCCGGCCACGTGCTGCTCGAGGGCGCGACCGAGGAGCAGAGGAAGACCTGGCTGCCGAAGGTCGCCTCGGGGGACTGGACCGCGTCGTTCGCGCTGACCGAGCAGGGCGCCGGCTCCGACCCGGCCGGCCTGGCCACCACCGCCGTCCGCGACGGCGACGAGTGGGTGATCAACGGCTCCAAGCGGTTCATCACCAACGCGCCGCTCGCCGACGTCTTCATGGTCTTCGCCCGGACCGACCCGCACGCCTCGCCCAGCCGGGGCATCACCACGTTCATGGTCGAGAAGGGCACGGCCGGCCTGTCCGTCGGCCCGCGCGACCACAAGATGGGCCAGGCCGGCGCCTGGACCGCCGACGTCTACTTCGACAACGTGCGGGTTCCGTCGTCGGCGCTCATCGGCGGGGAGGACGGCGTCGGGCGGGGCTACGCGACCGCGATGCGCTGCCTCGCGCACGGGCGGATCCACATCGCGGCGCTGTGCGTCGGCATGTGCCAGCGGCTCGTCGACGAGTCCGTCTCCTACGCGGCCTCCCGGGAACAGGGCGGCGCGGTGATCGGCACCTACCAGCTGGTCCAGGGCCTGATCGCAGACTCGGCGACCGACCTCTACGCCGCCCGCGCGCTTGTCTCCGACGTCGCCGCCAAGTTCGACGACGGCAGCGACAAGCGAATCGGGCCGTCCTGCGCCAAGTACTTCGCCTCGGAGGCGGTCGGGCGGATCGCCGACCGGGCGGTGCAGATCCACGGCGGTTCCGGCTACATCCGCGGCGTCCCGGTGGAGCGTTTCTACCGCGACGCCCGGTTGTTCCGGATCTACGAGGGCACGAGCCAGATCCAGCAGATCGTCATCGCCCGCGGCCTGCTGGCCCAGGCCGGATCCTGACGGTCCCCGGCTGTGCGGTGGCGAGGCGCTCAGCGCCCCGCCACCGCACAGCCCCGATGGGTCTAGACGGGGACGACGAAGGTCGCCTCGCCCTTGATGTGGGTGCCGCCGGTCTGGCGGGTGACGAGCAGATCCAGGTCGACGAGCTGCTGGCCGGCCTCCTCGCGCAGCCCGGTCACGGTCGCGCGGTAGGTGAGTACGTCGCCTGGCCAGGCCTGCTCCCGGAACTGGGTGCTGAACCGGCGGAGGTTCGCGGCGCCGAAGCAGTCGGTCACATACGTGCCCAGAACACCGGCCTGCAGCATCCCGACGGCGAACACGGTCGGGAACCCGGCTGCCCGGGCGAACTCCTCATCGTGGTGGATGGGATTGAGGTCGCCGGACGCGCCCTGGTAGCGGACGAAGTCCGTGCGGGTGAGCGGTTGGTCGATGAGCGGCGCGGGTCCAAGGCCCACCGCCAGGTCCTCCCAGGCGGGTCTGGGGCCGAGCACCGGCGTGCTGGCCGCACCGGTGCCGAGGTCGGCTGTGGTGGTCATCGGGCGTCGTCCTTCCCGTCGCTGGCCGCGCTGGCCGCCGCCGGCGCCTGGCTGGTGACGATCACGGTGTTCTTCGCCTCGGCGACCAGACGGCCATCGGGCGTGCGGAACTCGTTGACGACCACGATGAACCGCATCGTGCCACCGCGGCGGCCTTCCTTGACGTAGTCGGCGGCGATCTTCGCGCGGCCGACGAGCCGGGTGCCGGCGCGCGGTGGCTCGCCGTGGAAGACGAACTCCTGGCCGCCGTGCAGCACGCGGCCGAGGTCGATCTCCTCGTATCCCTCGATCTCGTCCCACGGCACACCGGCGCCGTCGGACCAGAACGCGGAGGTCATCAGGAAGGTGGCCGGCGAGACCGGCCGCTCGGCCGTCAGGTAGTCGGGGTTGCGCGACTTGGTCGCCCGGGCGAACTCGCGGATCTTGCCGAGTTCGACCTCCATCGTGTAGCCCGGTGCGGGCATGGGGCTCCTCCCTCACGGCGCGGCTCCGGGCCGCCGGGTCGCGACGGACACGGGCGGATTCGCGCGGCGATGCGCTGGGCCGACGGAGGTGGGCGAGCCCCGTGCCTCCGGAGGTCACCAGATCCTGTCCCGATCGTTCGATATCGGGTCTTGCAAGGCTGCCACGGACTCGCCCCGGATGCACCTAGATCCCCGGCTGGGCAGGAACTCCCGCCCTCGGGCCCTCCTTGTGATCTTTCCTCGGGCACGGGCACGAGCACAGGTGAGCGCGACGGTGGCGCGGCACCCGGCGGCCGGTCGCGCGTCAGCTGGACGGTGGTCACAGAAACGAGCAAACCGTCCACGGATATATGCCCCCAGCCCTAGGCTCGGCGGAGATGGAGCAACGTGCGGCGGACGAACGGCACCGCGGGGACGAACGGCACCGTGGCGGGAGTCTCAGCCGGMGCGGCAATGCCGCGGGCGACCGCGCCTCCGACACCTACACGAGGCGAGCGCCGCGGTCTCAGGAGCCGCCCTCGTCATCTCCGTCGCCGTCGTCATCTTCGCCGTCGCCAGGGCGGCACCGGTCTCCCTGGGGCAGGTCGGGGCGGATCCTGCCGATCCGGTGGGGCCGGATCGTGGCCGGCGGCCTGGTCGCCCTCGCCGTGGTMGGCGTCCTGGTCGGCTATGYGCTRCTCAGCGGCAGCGGCCCGAAGACGACCAGCACCGCGGGCGGCGGCTCGGCGGCCTCCGGGCAACCTAGCCGGGACACGAGCCGGGTCACGGTCGCCGGCCCGTCGTCGACCGGCGCCGGGACGGGTCCGGACAGCGCGACCTCCAGCCCCGCGCCGGGCACGGTCCTCGAGTTCCTCCCGACCGACCTCCCGGTCCCGCCCCAGCCCACCGCCTCGCGCCCGGCGGCGAGCCTCGTCCCCACCCCCGCCGGGCCCAGGAGCACCGGCCCCGCGCTCACCCTCGGGCGAACGTCCGTCAATCTCGGTCAGGTCGACTCCAGCGACACGGTCGACCTCACCAACACGGGCACCGAGGCCGTCACGATCCGGACCAGTGGCGCACCGGCCTACCTGGACGCGGTACCGCGCACGTCCCGCCTCGATCCGGGCTACCGCACCCAGCTGGTCATCAGCCTGGACCGCTCGGCCGCGCCGGTCGGCCAGCTCGACATCCCGATCACCGTGACCCCGGCCGCGGGTACCGGCGGGGGGACGATCCACGTGACGGCCGTGGTCACCGCCGGGCCGAAGATCCTCTCCGCCGCCGGGCCGTCGTCGCTTCGGGCTCAGGCCTGCGCCACCGACCAGGCCCCCGCGACCGGTACGCTGACGGTCGAGGTCCAGGACCCGGTCGGCATGTCCGGCGGCAGTGTCGCGATAACCACCCCGAACGGCGCAGCCACGACGGTCGCCCTTCAGCTGGGCTCCACCGCCGACGACAGGTCCACCTGGACCGCCCAGCTGGGCCCCTCGGCCTCCGCCGGCACCCTCGCCTACACCGTGACCGTCAAGGACCTCAACAACCGGGTGGCCAGCCAGCAGGGCTCCGTGCCCGTCGCCGCCTGCTCGTAGCGCCCGGCGGCTCTTTGCCCAGGTGACGCGAGCGTGGTGGGTGCCGTGGGCGATGAGAGGTGACGGTGGCCGACCTCCCGGCCGTCCGCCCAGCGCTTGTGACGTTCAAGAAGCGCATTCGTTACCCGAGCGGCGCGATGCGGCGACAAATTGCACCTGGACATCGACTTTGGGCGTCGACGGTGACCGGTCGGAAGCGTGACGTGAAAGCGGAGGTGACGGCGTTTCTGATTCCGCTCGCCAACCAGAGAGTCGAAGCGAACTACCCGCTCAGTCGCGAGCTAAACGCGACTCATGCGGTAATCCTGAACTTGCGCCAAGCCCAAACGAGTCCATCCGGCTGACGCCACGGAAGGTGGCACGCCAAGAAGTTGTAAACGCAACTCAACTGCCGCCGCGGACGGCAGGGAATCGGATCGACTACGCCGAGGTCAAGGGGCGAGAAACGGAAGACGCCGATGTCGCCGCCCAGCGCCGATCAAAACGGCTACGCGCGACAGCCGTCGCGAGGCGACGACGAGCCGAGGGGCCCCGAAAGGTCGGGAGTGCCGACCACGCCGGGACTCCGGGGTAGACCCCGGAGCAACATTGCKGGTTGTGAGACGCCAACCCAATGGGGACAACGAGTGGGACAAGTTTAGGTACCGCCCGGCTCGGGGGGTACCGGGCGGCACTTTTTCGATAGTGGCAGCTACTGGAGGGTTGCACAAGACACCAACTCAACAAATCCATGTCGGCGGCTGGATGCGGGCGTTGATCGGCCCGTATCCAGACCAGACCAGGCCAGCCGTGGAAGTCCACTCGACGTGGTCAGGCGGGGCGCCGGTACACGCGGGTCGCGGTGAGGACGCCAGTCGCGGCATCCATGCCGCCGCCGGTGGCGGCGGGCAGGCCGCGCCGCAGATGTTCCTCGACCCGCAGGTATTTCAGGCCGGCGCGCAGGTCCGCGTCGTTCCGTAGCCTGATCACCAGGGGGAAGGCGGCCAGGGCCGCCGTGTCGAACAGGCCGGTGGTGTAGACGAGCTGGACACCGAGCCGGTCGGCTACGGCAAGCTGCAGGTCGAGCAGGTAACCGGCGGAGGCGCGGCCGATCGGATTGTCGAGGAACAGCACGCCGGCGTGCGGGGCGCGCAGCTGGCCCCGGTCGTTGGCGCGCAGCGCCGCCATCGTGCAGTACAGGATGATCGCCGCGGTGAGCTGCTGGCCGCCGGAGAACACGTCGCCGAGCTCGGACACCCGGACCCGCTCGGTGCGCAGCACCGCGTCCGGCTTGAGTACCTCGACCCGCACCCCGCGCGGCAGGGCGGCGCGCACCGCGCGCAGGAGCAGTGCCATCCCGTCCAGCCGCGGTGCGGCGGCGGCCGCGGCGTCGATGACGTCGCCGAGTGCGTCTGCGAGCCCCGCCGCCTCCGGATCCGTGAACGAGATCCGCAGAAACTCCTGGCCGGACCAGTCGCCGAGCTGGTCGGGCAGCCGGGACAGCCGCTGCGCGGCGCGCAGCGTGCCGAGCGCGGCGCGGACCATCCCCTCCAGCCGGGCCACGATCGCCGCCCGGTTGCGGCCGATGTGCGCGAGGTCGTCGTCGAGGCTGCGCAGCCGGGGCGCCAGCGCGTCAGCCCAGGCGGCCGCGTTCGCCGCGACCGCCTCCCGCCCGGCGCGGACCATCTGGCGGCGGGCGGGCGCCCTGACGTCCTCGAACCGGTCCTGCCCGGCCCAGGCGGCGACGGCGTCCGCCGCGGCGCGCACGGCGGCGGCGGCCGTGGCCAGCCGCCCGGCGTCGGCCCGCCAGCTGTCACGGGCCGCCCGACCCGCGGCGCGGGCCTCCTCGGGACCGCCCTCGAACGCGGCGGCCCCGGCCGGCTCGCCAGCGGCGCCACCTCCGGCCGCCGCCGCGGCCGCCGTCGCGGTCGCCGTGGCCGCCGCGCCGGCGGCAGCGTCCGGGGCGTTCGCGGCGTCGACGAGAGCGTCCGCGAGCGTCTCGGCGACGGCGCGGAACGCGGCGAGCGTGCCGTCGTGCTGGCCGGCGAGCACCCCGAGGCGCTCACGCCCCGCCTTGGCGCGCCCGAGCTCGGCCTCGGCGGCGCGGACGGCGGCGAACGCCTGTCCCAGCAGTTCCTCGGCGTGCCGGGCGTCGATGGGCACCTGGTCGCCGGTCAGCGGGCCGGCGCGGCGACGCCGTGCCTCCTCGGCGGTGGCGCGGACCTCCTCGCGCAGGCCGCCGACCCGTTCCCGCACCTCGTCGAGCTCGGCGGCGAGCGCCTCGGCCCGCCGTCCGGCCGTGGCGGCGGCCGCCGCCCGCGAGGCGGCGTCGGCGCCTTCGGGCCCGTCGAGCAGCTCACGCGCGGCTCGCCGGATCTCGGGCGCGAGCGCGTCCAGAGCCGCCCGAGCGGTGGCCTCCTCCCGGCGGGCCAGCTCGAGCGCGGCCGTCAGGTCCGCGCCGACCGCGACCCGCTGGTAGGTCCGCGTGGCGGCCTCGTAGCGGGCCCGCAGCACCGCCACCGCGACCGGGGCTGGTGCCTCACCCGCGCGGTCGGTGCCCGGGTCCTCGCCGTCGCCGTCGCCGGCTCCCGGGCCGCTCCCGGTCCCGTCGACCCTGTCGATCTCCGCACCCACGCCCATGACCTCGGCGGCCTCAGCGCGGGCCGCGTCCGCAGTGCGACGGGCGCTGTCTGCCTCGCGGCGCGCTTCGGCGCCCGCGCGGCGGGCGGCGGCGGCATCCGCGCGGTGCGCCTCGGCCGCGGCGGCGAGCCGGGCGGCGGCCGCGGCTAGCTCGTCCGCTCGCGCGAGGTCCTCGGCCGGGCTGCCGGTCGCGCGGGCCAGTCGGTCGAGCTCGCTGGCCTTGGCCGCCGCGCGCTGCTCGGCCGCGCGCAGCGGCTCGACGGCCGCGATCGCCTCGTCCGCCGCGGCCATGGCCCGCTCGGTCGCCGCCGCCGTCATGGCGAGCGTGCCCTCGGCCTCGGCCGCAGCCCGCCGGGCGGTGGCGAGCTCGGCGGCCAGCGCTTCGACCCGCCCCGGCGGGTAGGCGCGCCGCCAGCCGGTGACCGCGGCCAGCAACGCCCGGTCGGCCTCGATCCTCGTGGAGAGCTCGGCGGTGAGCCGGGCCCGGTCGTCCTGGCGCCGCTGGATCACCGACCGCTCGGTGGCGGCCGCGTCCACGTCGTACAGCGCCGGATTCGGCGGCACGACGAACACGGACGTGCCGGCCGTCGGCTCATCGTCGGCGAGGTCAGCGCGCGCCGTCGCCCCTGCGGGGCCGGCTCCGATGGCACGACCGGCACCGGCGGCGGTCCCGGCACTGTCGGCGGGGTCTGCATCGTCGTGGGGAGAGGCGAACACGGCCGGCGTGGCGACGGCGACGGCCGCGTTGGGAAGAAGGCGGGCGGCGAGGAGGACTTCGCGGGCGCGGGCGAGCGTGGCGCCCGCGCCGCCCGGGTCCTGGGTGGTGACGACGACCCCGTCGACGATGTCGGGATGCCGGCGCCATCGGGCCTCGCGGTCGGTAGCGGGCACCACGCGCGCCAGGTAGGCCCAGCCGGGCTCGGCGGAGATCCCCGCGCCGGCCAGTGCCGCGCACACGGCGACCACTTCCGGCCGGGCGGGGCGCAGGTCGTCGTCGCCGAGCGCGGCGAGCACCCGCCGGTCGGCGTCGGACTCGACCGTCAGCTCCAGCCTGCGCCGCTCACCCGCCGCCACCGCGGCCCGCAGCGCGGCGAGGGCCTGCTCGGCCAGCCCGTTCAGCCCCGCCGCCTCATCGGTCACACCGGTCGTACCGGCCGCGCCGGTCCGGCTGGTCACTGCGAGCTGGTCGGCGTCCTCCGGGGTGGCGACGACCGCTGAGGCTCCGGCCGCATCCGGGGCCACGGCGGCGGGGGCCGGCGCCGCGAGGCCGAGCAGGGCGGCGATCCGACCGTCGGCGGTGACGGCCGCGGCGGCGTCGTCGGCCGCGGCGACCTGGTCGGCGAGCGACGCGGCCCTCGCCTGGGCCGCGTCGCTCGCTCGCTCGGCCCGTCGGCTCGCCTCGGCCGCCGCGGTGCGCTCCCGGTCCAGCCGGCCGACCTCTGCGAGCGCGTCCCGAACCGCGGCCGCCGCCGCGCGGGCCGCCGCCGCGGCCGCCGCCGCCGCTTCGGGCAACGATGCGTGGCCGATGCCGGTGTCCCCGGACACGCCCACCGACCACGGTCCGTCCGGGAGCGGCGAAGTGTGGTCGGCTGTCGTGCCCGGGGGATCGCCCATCGACCACACTTCGCCGCCACCGGTGCCGCCGGGGAGCAGGCCGTCGGCGACCGCGGTGGCCAGCGCCGCCTCGGCCGCCTCGACGCGGCCACGGGCCGCGCGCTCGCCGGCGCGGGCGGTCGCGGCCTCGTCGAGGGCGCGGCGTTCGGCCTCGGCCGCCGCCTCCGCGTCCTGGTCTCGCTCGGTCGCCCGCCGTTCGGCCTCGTCGGCGGCGGCGCGAGCACGGGCCGCCGCCGTGAGCAGGCCGTTGACCAGCGCCCGGGCGGCGGCGTCCTGCTCGGCCAGCGCCGGCGCGGCGGCGTCGCGGGCCCCGGTGACCAGTTCGGTCAGCCGGGCCGCCTCGGCGCCCGCCGCCGCGAGCCGCAGTGTGTCCGCGCTTGCCCTCCAGCCCTCGACCACTGTCGCCGTCGCCCTCGCCGCGGCGACCAGCTCGTCGCGGGCCGCCTGCGCGTCGGCGAGCCGCAGCTCGGCGAGCCGGCGGCGCAGCGCGGCGACCCGGTCGCCGGCGTGTGCCTTGCCCGCCTCGGCGGCGGCCTCCGTGTCGCCGGCGACCGCGAGCTGGTCCTCGAGTCCGGCGCGGTCGGCCTCCCCGGCCCGCAGCCGCCCGCCTACCGCGCTGGCGAGCCAGGCGATCTCGGCGCGGGCGACGTCCAGCCCCGCCGCAGCCGCCTCCCGGTCGCGCAGGGCGTCCACGAGGACGGAAAGCCGGTCCAGGGCGCCCGCGACGAAGTCGCGCTCGGCGCCGAGCGCCGCCCGCTCCGTGAGCTTGGCCGCGTAGCCGTCGACGACCTCGGCCACGCCGGCCGGGTCCTCGGGCGGGGTCACCGCGCGCAGCAGGAAGTCGACGAACCCCTCGTCGGTGGTGAACGCGAACGCCTCCGCCGCCTCGCCCTCGCCGGCGTTCATCGCGCGCTGGTAGCGGAACAGCTCCGGGTCGAGGCCGAGGGCGTCCAGGTGCTCCAGCCAGGCGCCCTGGTGGGTCTCCCAGGTCAGATCGAGGGCCGGGTCGGCGGCGTGCGCGCGGGTCATCGCCTCGCGGAACCCGCCGAGCGTCACCAGTCGGCCGTCACGGCGCAGCGGAAGCGTCTCGAGCTCCACGGCGCCGGAAGGACGGAAGGAGTACCAGGCGTCCGCGAGCCGGCCACCGTCGGCCGGGCCGCGCCCGCGCCACTCGCTCACCTTGCCGGTGACGACGCGCTCGCCGGTCACCGCGTGCTGCCACTCGCAGATGACCTGCCCGCAGTCGCGGGGCAGCACGAAGTTGTCCAGAACCCGTCCGTTGGACGTGCCGACGACGTGGCGGCGCCCCGGCAGCACGACCGAGAAGATCAGCTTCATCAGCACGCTCTTGCCGCCGCCGTTCTCCAGGAACAGCACGGTGGCCGGCGACGGCCGCCGCGGCGCCGGCGGCTCCCCGCCCAGCAGCCACCCGGCCGGCACCGCGTCCGCCGCCAGGCCGCTGCCCGTCGCGCCTGTCGGTGCTCTCCCCGACGCTCCCGCCGCTGTCGCGGGCCCCGCCGTCGCCGCCCCGCCGCCCGTGCTCGCACCCGTGCCTCCGGCGTCACCGGGGCCGCTGGCCGCCGCCGGTGGGGGCGCCGGCTGGGCGGGGCCGACATCGAACATCGGGTCCTGGCGTGGCCCGGTCACCGGGCCGCCAACGTTGGAGAAGTCGAGCAGTACGTCGCCGAAGCGCGCACCCCGCGGCCCGATCGAGTGCAGCCGCACCCTTGCCAGCTCATACATCGGCGCCGCCTCCGTTCCTGGCGACCGCCGTCGCGGGCCGGCGGCCGCGGGCGGACCGGTCGTCGAGGCACGGTCCCGGGAAGGCACGGACGGCGGGCCGCTCAGGCATCGTCACGCTCCTCGGCCTGGGCTCCCGTGGTCCCCGCCGGATCGGCGAAGGACGCGGGCGCGCCCGCGTCCAGGAGGTCGGGGGCGGACGGGACGACTCGCAGGCCGCCGCCGGGGCCGGCGACGGTGACGACGCCGAGCGTGAGCAGCTCCTCCATCGCCGCGTCGGCGGCCAGCTCGCGGACCTGTACCTGGTAGCGCGCGGTGGTGCGAAACGTGCCGCCGCCCTCCTCGCCGACCTGGACCAGGCAACCTGACTCGACGAGGAATCCCATCGCCCTGGCGATGATCCCGGTCGTCGACCCGGCGAGCCGGCGCGAGTCCCTGGTCGTTCCCGCCGCCGGCCGGCGGGCGTAGAGCCGCCAGGCCGCCTCCAGCCGTGGCTCGTCCTGCGACCGCTGATCGCCGGGGCCGGGATCGAGGCTTGGGTCCGAGCCGGCGGAGCCGCCTGCACCGCCGGCACGGGCCTCGAGCAGCCGCGCGGCCTCGCGGACGAACGCGTCCACCCCGTCGACGCTGACCCGCCCGACGTACGAGTCGTCGGTGAGGTCGGCCGGGCGGGGAAACGCGAGCGCGGCGGTCGCGAGCTGCGCCAGCGCGTGCAGCATCCGGTCGGCGGCGCGGTGCTCGCCGCCGGCGCGCCTGGCGTAGTCGCTGATCCGCACGGTGAAGGCCGACTCGGCGCCACCGCCGGCGACCAGCCCTGCGCGGTCCGAGACGTCGAGCACGATGATGCCCAGCCCGTCCGCGACCGCGTGCGTCAGTTCCGCGAAGCCGGCCTCGTGCAGGTAGCGGCGGACCAGGTCGCGGTAGCGCGTGTCCCGCGCCGGCACCAGCCGGGGCCGCAGCCCGAACGCCACCAGCTCCGCCGCGTCCCGCACCACCGCCCCGACCGGCGGAGGGCCGCCTCGCCAGGTCCCCGCCGCCGCGTCGGTGTCGACCTCGGCCACGTCGCCGCCGGTGGACGGGTTCACGGCGCGCCCACCAGGTCGACCACGGAGGACTCGCCGGCCGCGCGACCGCCTTCGCCGGACCCGGCCCCGATGCTCGGGGTCCCCGCCGCTGTCTCCGTCGCGGTCCGGGTCGCCGTTTCGGTGGTGTCGCCGTCGCCGTCGCCGTCGCCGTCGGCGGGGTCGGGGCGGTCGGTGACGGTGACCCGGCCGACGAGCAGGTCCGCGCCGGCGAACTCGGGGTCGTTCAGCGGGGTGCCGTCGTCGACGGCGAGCAGCAGCAGGTCGCCGGCCGCCGGCCCGGTGCTCGCGGCGGGTCGCGGCGGGCTGGCCGTGCCGGCGCCACCGCCGCGGTGGTGGGCGGCGGCCAGCCTTGGGCTCACGGCGTGCAGCGTGAGCAGGGTGAGCAGCTGGGCCGCCTCGGCGGCGGTGGCCTCGCCGCCCGCCCGAGCCCTGGCCTCGGTGAGCAGGCCGGAGAGCCGTCGCGGCGCGTCCGGGTCGATCTCGTCGAGCAGCTCGAGCGCCAGCGTCCACGCGTCGTCGGCGAACCGGGGAGGCTCCTCCCAGGCGACCAGCTCGGCCTCCGGGACCAGCGCGCCCAGAGTGTCGCGCTCGACCGGCGGGCGCAGCAACGCGTCGACGAGGTCGGCCAGGCGCGGCGCGCGCGGCGGGCGGATCCCGGCGGCGCCCGGGAAGAACGCCCCGGCCACGCGGCCCGCCTCGCCGACCGGGCGGGCGAGCGCCGGGGCGAGCAGCTGGGTGTACAGGTCGACGCCGGTCCCGCCGCGGGCCGCCGGCGCGGCGAACTGCTGGCGGTCCTGCTCCGCGCGGAACACCGCGAACGCCTCCTGGAGGCGGGCCTGCAGCTGGGTGTGCCGGCGCACGCAGTCCGCGACGATCGTGACCAGGTCGGCCGCGGCCCGTTTGTGGGCCGGGTCCTCGGCCGAGTCGCGGTAGCGGCGGATGTGGGTGAGGATCGCGTTCTCGTGCCGGTAGCGGGCCTCGACGTGGCCGAGCGCCTCGTCGACCAGCGCCGGCACCGTGTGCAGCCAGTCGACGGACAGCACGTCGCGCCGGGTGCCCTCCAGGTTCCGGCGCAGCTGCTCGGCGTACTGCACGGTGCGGTAGCGGGCGGCCTCGGCGGCGGTGCGCGCGTCGGACAGCCGGCCGCGGCGGATCAGGTTGTCCAGCGTCACCTCGGCGGCGACCTGGGCGGAGGTGACGTCGGTGTCCAGCGCCCCGACGAGAACGGTGACGGCCTCGTCGGTGGCACGCAGGTAGATCTCGCCGGCCGGGTCGGCGAGCTCGACGAGCAGCTTGAAGTCGAACCGGCGCCGCTCGTAGCGGCCGTCCGGGTGGTAGGTGCCGTAGACCGTGTCGAAGCCGCGGTCGACGCTGCCCACGTTGATCAGGTTGTCGAGCACCCAGCGGGCGACGCGTTCGTGCTCGGCCGCCGGTCGCCTAGGCGCCTGCGCGGCGGCGAGCGGAGTGAGGCGGCGCAGCACCCGGTCATGGCTCGCGCCCCGGTCGAAGTCCATCGCGACCGTCACCAGGTCGATCGCGTGCAGCGCGAGCTCCGCCATCGCGTAGACGGCGAAGTCGGCGCCGTCGAGCAGGCGCTTGCGCGCGTCCAGGTCGTGCAGCGGCGCCGTCAGCGCCAGCGCCTTCAACCGGCGCGCCATCCCGTCGTCCGCCGCACCCGGCCCGGCCCCCCGGGCGAACGCCGGACCGCCCGGACCGCCCGGACCGCCCGGACCGTCAGAACGGCCCGAACCGTCGGCCGCCTGGTCCGCGCCGACGGCGAGGGCCGCACCGTCGGGGTAGGGCGGCGCGTCCGGGGGCTCGGTCGGGATCGGCGGGCACATCGGACGCAAGATTACCGGCGGCGCCACCGAGCCCGGTGGTCCGCGCGCGCCGCCGCCGTCTGGCCGGATCTTTCGGCCCTGAGCTGGTGCCAGAACCGGTGCCAAACCGGGAGGTCAAGCGGTTGGGGCGTCGGCTTGGTGACTGCCGCTGCGAGGCTCCGGCGCGGCAGATCCCATGGTCCGGTTTGTATGGGCAGTACTAGGCTTTGTGGCCATGGCCTCCGTGTCCCTGTCCAAGGGTGGAAACGTCTCCCTCAGCAAGGCCGCGCCGAACCTGACCACGGTCACTGTGGGTCTCGGCTGGCAGGTGCGGCAGACGTCCGGGGCGGCGTATGACCTCGACGCATCCGCGATCGTGCTGGACGACCGGGGCCGGGTGCTGTCCGACAGCTACTTCGTGTTCTTCAACAACCTGACGAGCCCGGACGGCAGCGTTCAGCACCTGGGCGACAACCTGGTCGGCGGCGGTGGCGGCGACGACGAGCAGATCATGGTCGACCTCCGCGCGCTCAATCCGCAGGCGGCGAAGGTCGTGTTCGCGGTCTCGATCTACGACGCGGACGTGCGGCGGCAGACGTTCGGGCAGGTCCGCGACGCCTTCATCCGCGTGGCCGACGCGAACACGGCCATCGAGATCGCCCGCTACGACCTCACCGAGGACGCGTCGACGGAGACCGCGATGCTGTTCGGCGAGCTCTACCGGTACGGCGGCGAGTGGAAGTTCCGCGCCGTCGGCCAGGGCTACGCCACCGGCCTGCGCGGCATCGCCGTCGACTTCGGCGTCAACGTCACCTGACGGCCTCCGCCGCGCGCCGGAGGTAGGCGCCGTCGTCCCTAGCGGAAGCGGTCGACGAAGGGAACACGCGTCTCTGGCTTGGCGAGGCGGCGGACGACGCGGGGGCGGTGGCCGACGACCATGACCCGGATGGTGTGGGTGTTCGCGTCGACGCGGTACAGCACCCGCCAGGAGTGCTCGGAGGCCTCCAGCATCGTCGCCGACGGTGTCGCGCCCTCCCGGCCGGCGGACCGCGCGTCCTGAGTGTCCTGGCCGCCGAGGGGCTTGCCCGCCTTGTAGGGCTCCTTCAGGAGCGGGCCGTTCAGGAAGCGCTTCACGTCGGCCGCGATGAGCTCCGGCAGCCGCTCGAGGTCCCGCTCGGYGGACGGCGCCAGTACCAGCCGGTATTTCTCGCTCATCGGTCGCCTACCCGGGGAACCGCGCGGGGACGGGCAACACCAACGGGTGACTTCGGCACCAGCCGATCATAGGTGGAATCGGGTCACCGAATCGGGCGTTGGCCTCGGTAGGCGGTGTGGACCGTCTCCAGCGTGAGGTCGCCGATGTGGCTGAGCCGGGCGGAGGCCAGGGCGACCGCCTCCGGAGACGGCGGGAAGTGCGGGTTCGGTGCGACGATCACCGGCATTCCGGCCGCGGCGGCGGAACGCACCCCGTTCGTCGAGTCCTCGACCGCGACGCACCGCGCCGCCGGGATGCCGAGCCGCCGCGCCGCCTCCAGGTAGACGTCCGGCGCCGGCTTGCCCCGGCCGACCTCCTCCGACGACACGAACGTCCGGAACTCGTCCGCGAGACCGGCCGAGCGCAGCACCAGCCCGATGACGTCGCGCGGCGACGAGGAGGCTACCGCGAGCGGCAGCCCGGCCGCCGCCAGCGCCCGGACCGCCCGCACCGCGCCGTCGATCAGCGGCGGCGCGTCGCCGTAGCGCTCACCCAGCCGGCGCAGCACCTCGTCGGTCGCCTCGTCCGCCGTCATCCCGATGCCGAGGCTCACCAGGTAGGCGGCCCACTCCGGCGTCGACATGCCCATCATGACCCGGGTGCTGTCCGGCGCCCACCGGCCGCCGCGCTCGGCGACGAGCTCCCGCCGGACCGCGTCCCACACCTGCTCGGAGTCGATCAGCACCCCGTCCAGATCGAAGATCACCGCCCGTGGGCCGCCGCCGTCGACCGTCCCGGGTGTTCCCGTGGCGCCGTCCGCCGCCGCGTGCCGCTCCGCCGTCATGCCCCCATCGTCGCGGGTCGGGGATGACCAGGGCGCGGGTGGTGGTTGCGACAGGCGTGCGATACGGAGATGCCGAGACGGTCCGGGCGCTGCTGGTCGAGACGGAGACCTGGGCGGTGGTGGGACTGTCGGACAACAGAGCACGGACGGCCTACCGGATCGCCCACTACCTGCGTGAGCACGGCAAGCGGGTGATTCCCGTACACCCGTCGAGGGTGGCCTTCGAGGGCGAGCAGGGTTATGCCCGGGTGACCGACATCCCGGTCAAGGTCGACGTGGTGGATGTGTTCGTCCGCTCGGGGCTCGCCGGCCCGGTGGTCGACGACGCGATCGCCGCGGGCGCTGGCGCGGTGTGGCTGCAGCTCGGCGTGCGCGACGAGGCGGCGGCCGCGCGAGCCGAGGCGGCCGGTCTACGGGTCGTGATGGACACCTGTCCGAAGATCGAGGCCCACCTCGCCGGCTGGTGAGGCGAGTTTCGGCTGGCGGCGGGCGGAGTCAGCCGGCGCGGGCGAGGCGGAACTGGCGCACCGCCAGCGCGGCGGCGGGCGGGAAGAGGACCAGGACCGGGAGCATGTACCGGTAGTCGAAGCAGACCGTCGCGGAGGGGACGACCAGGACCGCGAGGCCGAGCGCGGTGAGCAGCGCGCAGTCGGCGCCAATCCGGCGGCGCTCGCCCACGGTGGGATCGACCGCGTGGCCGGCGCCCGTCCCGGCGGCGCCCGTGCCGGCGGCGCCTGTCGCGGCAGCGCCCGCCTGGTCGGCGGAGCCGGTGGTCTCGCTGGGCGTCGCGTCGTCGCCGGGCGGATCGAGGACGTCATCAGCCCGGCCACGTCGGCGGTTGCCGGGAAGGCGCGGCCGGGGCAGGCCGAAGGCGGTCGCGATGAGCGCGAGGACGACGAGGACGGCCAGCAACGGCCCGGGGGTGTAGGCGAAGCGCTGGTAGCCGCGCAGCAGGCCGGCGGCCCAGTCGTGGACGATCCTGGGCGGGTGTCGCTCGTCGAAGTCGAGCAGCGGTTCGCTGACGTGGAAGTAGCGCGGGGTGTCGGCGGCAGGGAAGCGCCAGGAGCCGTCCGGCCAGTCGCGGTAGCCGGTGTAGCGGCCGGGGGCGAAGTAGTGGCCGACCTCGGCGGCCACCATCCGGGCGTAGTCGACCGGCTGGCGGCGGATCACCTCGTGGGCGAAGCCGCCGAGCACCTGGTTCTTGTGCTCGTCGGTTCCGGTGAGCTGGAACCGTGGGCTGGTGTCCGACCAGACGTAGTAGTTCGGGCCCGGCCGGTCGGCCGGTGGGTGGGGGGAGCAGAGGACGAGCTGCTCGGCGCTCAGCCGTAGCCTGTCGCAGTCGGCGATCGGGGCGACCCGGCCGTACAGCCAGGCGTCGTCGCCGCCGGACAGCGCGTAGGTCCCCTCGTACGAGTGGTACCAGGTCGCGTAGCCGGCCAGCGGCGCCGCGAGTACCACCGCGAACGCGGCCGCCCGCAGCCAGCCGAGCCGCCGGACGACGACGTAGGCGAACGCGAGCACCCCGAGCACGACGCCCAGGGTGCGCACCAGGCCGGCGCCGGCGAGCAGCCCGCCGGCCAGGGCGCACGCGGCGATCGACGGCCGAGGCGACCACAGCAGGGCCACCAGCGCGCCGACCAGCAATGCCAGGAACAGCGTCTCCGCCATCACGAAGTGCTCGATGTCGAGCTGGTAGGCGTCGAGCAGCACCGGCGCGGTCGCGAGCGCGGCCACCAGCGGCCCGATCCCGCGGCGCAGCATCAGCGCGTAGACGGCGAGGCCGATTCCCAGCCCGGCGACGTGCTGGACCGCGGGGATGACGGCGAGCCTGTGGGTCTGGGCGAGCACGCTCAGCAGGACCGGATAGCCGGCGGGGCGCATCGGGTCCGGCTGGTGGAGCCGGGAGAGGGTCAGGTAGGCGTACGAGTCGCCGGAGAACTCGAAGGCCGGCCGGTAGGCGTACATCGCCAGCAACCGCAGCCCGCTGCCGGCCAGGAGGAACACGGCGAACAGCCAGTGCCGCCGGGCCGCCACCGCCAGCCGCCGAAGCGGGTCACGGCCGCGGGGGAGCGCCTCGCCGGCCAGGTGCCCGGCCGCGTGCGTCCCCGCCGTCCGTTCGTCGGCACCGACACCCTCGGGCCCGGTCGCCACGGAGGCGGCCGTCATCGCGTGGCCGCGCCGGTCGCCGTCGCCGTCGCGGCCAGGCGCAGGTAGAGCGTGCCGAGCATGCCCTGCAGGCCTAGAACCGCCGCCGTCAGCGCGAGCCCCACCGCCGGCAGCGCGGCTGGCGCGCCCAGGCGCGGCGACCAGCCCGGCCACGGCGCCGTCACCCGGGCCACCCCGGTGGGGTCCTGGCCGCTCGTCGTCGCCGCGATCAGGAAGCCCAGCACGACCGCCGCCACCAGGCCGGCGGTGAACAGGGTGCTCCCCAGGAACCCGCCCCGGCCGGGGGTGAGCGGCCAGCGGACCAGCCGGGGCGGCCGCTGGCCCGGCATCCGCCAGCCGACCCGGCCGTGGTGCGCGTCCGCGAACGCGCCGAGCAGCACGAGCTGCCCACCCACCAGCGCGGCGACCAGGCAGAGCAGCGTCCCGTAGTAGCCATATGGCTCCCACGCGCCGTGGACRCCGGGGCCGCCGGCCACGCGCGCCGGGTCGGTCGCCGCGGCGACCAGCAACGACGCCTGCCCGAGCAGGCCCAGCCCCAGCAGCAGCAGACCGGGCAGGACGAACAGGTGGCGCGGGGCGAGCAGCAGCATGAATCGCAGGTGCCGCCAGCCGTCGCGGACGGAGTCGAGCTTGGAGGCGCCCACCCGAGGGTGGTAGGTGATCGGCACTTCCGCGCAGCGCAGCTCGGCGCGGGCCGCGGCCACCACGATCTCGGAGGCGAGCTCCATCCCCTCGCTGCGCAGCGCCATCCGGGCGTAGGCGTCCAGGGTGAAGGCCCGCATGCCGGAATGCGCGTCGGAGGCCCGGACCCCGAACAGCCGGTTGAGGATCGCGGTCAGCACCGGGTTGCCGATGTAGCGGTGCAGCCAGGGCATGGCGCCAGGCAGGATCTGCCCACCCAGCCGGGAGCCGAGCACGTAGTCCGCCTCGCCGCGCAGCAGCGGGGTCACCAGGGCGTCGATGGCGGTGAAGTCGTAGGAGCTGTCCGCGTCGCCCATGACGATGATCCGGCCGCGGGCGGCCGCGAAGCCCGTGAGGTAGGCGTTGCCGTAGCCGCGGCGCCGCTCGGCCACGACCCGGGCGCCGGCCGCGGCGGCGCGCGCGGCGGAGGAGTCGGTCGAGTCGTTGTCGACGACGACCACCTCTCCCGCCAGGCCAAGCCGCGAAAGTCCTGCTCGCGCCGCGCGTACGCAGTCGCCGACCGATGCCTCCTCGTTCAGGCAGGGCATCACGACCGACACCTCGACCTGGGGCGACTCGCCGGGCGCGGCGCGGCTGTGCCAGTCGGGCGCGTTCCACGCGGAGCGGCCGTTGCTCGCCGCGTGACCGCTCACCGGGTCGGGATGCCTTGTGGCCGCGGGCCGGTCGGCGACGGCCGTGACGTCCTGGCCGGTGACGGCTGGCCGGCGGACGGCATCCACGGATTCGTCCTCCACCGTCCCTCTCCCTGTCGAGGACGAAGCTCCCCAGACCGACGATCGCGGCGGCGCGCCGCATGTCGAGGGCATCCGCCCGTGGCGCGCCCCACCTCGGCCGGCGTCTCATTCTCGCCGGGCACCCGAAGGTCTCGCAGGGCGGCAGGTCAGTAACCTACCGTTTGCGCGCGCCGCGTCCGGGACCGGCGTCCCGCCCATCGCGGGTCCACGCGTCGGCCGCCGGACCCTTCGCGGCCCGCCAGCTCGTCGTCGGAAGATCCAGAAGGGCTGCCAGTGGGCTCGTGCTGGGTGTCCGGTTGGCGACGCCGCGCGTCTGGTATGGAGGCTTTGCGGGGGAAGGTGGGGAAGGTCGCCGGTTCGTGGCGATGTGGTCCCCGCGTTGGCTACTCTCGGTGGCAATTTTGCGGGGTGTCGAGCCTGTTCGGATACCCTCCGCGATCGAGGCGGGTCCTGGTTTGGGCAGATTTGCAACCTGCTATGAAAACACGCCGGGACGGTAGCCAGCAGGTCGTTGTGACGGCTGTAACCGGTAGGCGTAACGTCTGGTGCCCGTGCAGGTGAGTTTTTTTAAGCGGGCGGCGTGGGCAGGTGCCGACGGGTCTGACGACACCGCCGACCCAGCCTCTGCCCATGGCTCCGCCCCCATGCCGAGCGACGGCGCCGCGAGCGGCGCCCATAGTGACACCGTTCACGCGAGCCGCTGTTGTCAGCATCAGCCGGTCTGTCCGACCGCGGATGCCGCCGACCGGGACGCGGCCCGGGTGGTGCGTACTCATCCCGACCAGGGCTGGAGCCTGCTCTGTAACGGGGTGATCATGTTCGAGGACACCGGCGAGATCCTTCCCACCGGGCGCACGGTGGAACCCCGCCGCGGCCCGGCGAGGTACGGCCCGCCACGCGTTCCCCGTCCGGTGGCCGCGCGCCGCGCCGGCATCCCCGCCGGAGTCTGATCCGCGGTGACCCGCTCCGCCGCGCCGCCATGACGGCCTTGGCGCGGCGTCGTGAGCGAGCTGGCGGGCGGATGCCCCGGCGCGGTGACGCCCCATTCACGATCTCCGTCGAACCCACATCTGAGTAGAACGTGCCCTGGGCTAGATGGCCGCGGACCTACCCGGTTAGCCTGCGGACGTGGCGGAGAGTCGATGGGCGCGGCGACCGGTCGGTCGTGCGGGTGACGCCGCGCGCGCCGCGGTGACGGAGGCCGCCCCCAGGATCACGGTGTCCGCCTCCCAGAAGAGACGTGCCGTGCGCGGCGTGGCGTCGCGGGTCGGCGCCGCCGACCGGGCGCTGTTCGGGGCCCTCGCCGGTACTCGCCCGATCGCCGACCCCCTGCTCCCGCGGTTGTCGCACGCGGCCAACCACGGCCTGCTGTGGTGGGGTGTCGCCGGCGCCCTCGGATTGACCCGAGGCCGGCGGCGCAGGGCGGCCGGGCGCGGCCTGCTCGCGCTCGGGCTCGCGAGCGCCGTCACCAACGGCCCCGCAAAGATGGTCTTCCGGCGGGGTCGGCCCGTCAACCACGCTGTCCCGCTCGTCCGCCGGCCGCGCCGCGAGCACCTGTCGTTCTCGTTCCCGTCCGGGCACTCCGCGTCCGCGGCCGCCTTCGCGACCGCCGTGGCGCTGGACGCGCCGGGCGCCGCCGCCCCCGTGGGCGCGCTCGCGGGTCTCGTCGCGTTCTCCCGGGTCTACATCGGGGTGCACTACCCGAGCGACGTCGTCGTCGGCGCCGCGCTCGGCGCGGCCTGCGCGGTCGCGACGACGAAGGTGATGCCCCGGCGGTCCTGGACGCCCGCCAGGGCCCGGCCGGCGTCGGCCTCGGTGCCGGCCCTGCCGGACGGCGACGGCCTGACGGTGGTCGTCAACGCCAGGTCCGGCTCGGGCGCCTGGTTCGGCCAGGGTCCGGACGTCGCTGGGCAGTTAAGGGCTGAGCTACCGCTCGCCAAGGTCGTCGAGGTGGGGCCGCATGACGACCTCGAGGAGGCGCTCGAGGAGGCGGCCGGCTCCAGCCGGGTGCTCGGCGTCGCCGGCGGTGACGGCACGGTCAGCGCGGCCGCCGCCAAGGCGCTCGCGCACGGTCTGCCGCTCGCCCTGTTCCCGGTCGGCACCCTGAACCACTTCGCCGCGGACCTGGGCCTCTCGACCGGCATCGCCGAGACGGCCCGCGCGGTCCGCGAGGGCGCCGCCGTCGCTGTCGACGTCGGGCGTCTCGAGGGGATCGACCCCGACGGCGAGCGGTTCGACGGGGTGTTCCTCAACACCGCCAGCCTGGGTGGCTACGCCCACATGGTCGCGATCAGGGAACGGCTCGAGAAGCGGTTCGGGAAGTGGCCCTCGATGGTCGTGGCGCTGGCCTGGGTGCTGCGCAACGACCCGCCGATCGAGGTGGACATGACCGCCTTCGACGCCTCGGGCCCGCCGCGCCCGCGGGCCACCCGCCGCGGCGCGAGGTACGGCCCCACGGGCGTGGGCTGGCCGGTCGGCGCCTCGGCGCCGAGCGGCCTGCAGCGGCGCCGGTTGTGGCTGCTCTTCGCCGGAAACGGGAACTACCGCCCGTCCGGCTTCGCCCCGACGTACCGGTCCCGGCTCGATGAGGCCCTGCTGGACCTGCGCCTCGTCGACGGCGTCAGCCCGTTCGCCAGGTCGCGGCTCGTCGTCGCCGTGCTCACCGGCCAGCTGCGGCGCAGCCGGGTCTACGAGAAGCGGACGGTCACGCGCATCCAGGTCTCCGCCGTCGGAGCCGCCGCGTCGGCGGGCAGGCGGGGCCGGGCGGCGCGCCGGGGCACGGATTCGGCCGAGCCGGTCAGGACGCTCCCGTTCGCCCGCGACGGCGAGGTCACGGATGGTGTGCGAAGCATCACCATCACGCCCAACGGTGCCCGTCTGATCGTCTACCGCCCGAACTGAGCTGCCTGGCGACGGGTCGGCGGCCCCCAGAACGCCGTCCGCGCTCGCGACGGCCGGTTAGTGGACCCCGAGTGCCGGTCAGTGGACCGAGTGGTCCTGCAGCGGGATGAGGGCGGTGAGCGGGGTCGTCAGGCGGGCGCACAGCACCGGGTCGAGGAGGTCCTCGACCAGCAGCGCACAGGCCAGGTCCGCGCAGAGCTCCATGACGCGGGCCTCCGACGACGGGTCCTGGGTCAGCAGCGCGCCGCCGCCGCGGCAGTCCTGACAAGGACGCCAGAAGCCCTCGGCCGCGCTGCGGCGGACCAACGTCCACACCCGGCGCCTGCCGGTGAGCACGGCGGTGCCGAAGGCGGCGTCCATCGCCTCCTGGTGGTCGGACTCGTCGCGGGTCAGCGCGGTCACCAGCAGGCCCTCGAAGACCTCCGAGCTGCGCGGGTCGTGGCAGCGCACGGCGAGCCTCGGCAGCGCGGCCAGCACGCGTTTGACGTCCGCGGCGGATGGGCCGAGATCGGGTTCGTGCGAGCGGACCCGGGGGTACACCGTGCGCCATGGACGCATCAGGCCGGCGTACTCCGAGCGCGACAGGATCGGCCGGGCGTAGGCGGCGGCGAGCGCGTCGCGCATCGACCGCAGCGCGGTCGCGGTGACGGACGGCTCGATCGTGACGTACTCGGCGCCGGACAGGTCGTCGGCGTAGATGGCCGACAGGGCGTCGAACGCGGCCAGTACCTCGACGACCAGAGGCGACTCGGGCGAGAGAGCCCGGTCCCTGGCGACGGCGAGTGCCGGCGAGTTGCGCCACTCGGCGGCGAGCTGGGCCAGCTCGCCGTCGGAGGTGTGGACCAGCTGGGCGAGGATGCCCAGGATGCCACGCAGGTTCGGGTGTTCCTCGAGCCGTTCGATACGGCGGGCGCGAAGGATCATGTGGCCGCTCCGGTGGCCGGATGGGCGGCGCCTGGCGCGGCCCCGCCCGCTACCCTGCGGCCCAGGTCACAGTGGTGCTCCTGGCCAACCCAGAGTGCGGTTTCCCTGTTGATCTTTGCGTCGGCAAAAATCAACGGGGGGGCATTCGTCACGCCAGCCTTCACGTGTCCTCCTCGCCATTGGCGCTTCCACGTCGAGCACTTTCGCCGCGGATGCGTACAGCCCGCCGACGGGCGCGTGGGCACGCACCGACGGCGCGGCGCGGACGCGGCCGTGCCTGCCGGTTGGTGGCCGGCCGGGCCGCGCCGCTGACGCCCTGCCGCCGCCAGTGAGCGCCGGACGTCCTTCCCCAGGCGGCACTGGGCTGTCTCTCTCCCAGTGCAACCAGGGGCTGGACCGCCAGTGAACACTGAGCGTCAGCCTCGTCAGCGTAGTRCCGCGTCGGTGCCATCGCACCCAAACAGGCGGACTGTCCCGTCTCGGGATCATCCAGGCCTATCGGAGCGGATGAACTAGGGCGTCCCACTGCCCGACGGATACTCATAGTAGCCAATGCCGACGCGGCTCGGTGGGAGTCGACCAGTGGCACTGGTTATGAATGCTGTCGGCATATGCCCGGGGACCCTTCGTGGGCAGGCCTTCCGATCGTGGTGACGATCTATGCCGTCCTGGCCACCGCGGACCGGCGGGCGCCTCGCCGGCCCATCACCGAGTGTCGCCCGCGGGGGCGTGGACTGGCTCAGGCCGCTCAGGCCGCTCAGGCCGCTCAGGCCGCTCGGGGCGCCCGGGTTGGCCGGCGCCCCCGGCCAACACGGTCCGGGCAGACCCGGTCCGGCTGGGAGCCATCGCCACCAGCCGGACCGGGCCGCGTGTTCCGGGCCCGACGTCAGCCGGAGATGGGGCGCTCGTCGGCCTCGCCGGCGGGGGTGCCGGCGACGGCGGCGGCGCCGCGCAGGTCGTAGCGGGCGATCGCCTCCTCGACCACGCTCGCCTTGATCTCACCGGTGCGCACCAGCGACTCGAGCGTCGCCACCACGATCGACTCGGCGTCGACGTTGAAGTGCCGGCGCAGCGCCGCGCGGGTGTCCGAACGGCCGAAGCCGTCCGTACCCAGCGAGGTGTAGGGCTGGGGCACCCACCGGGCGATCTGGTCCGGCACCGCCCGCATCCAGTCGCTCACCGCGACCGCGGGTCCGGGCGTGCCCGCCAGCATCCGGGTGACGAAGGGCACACTCTCCGGCTGCTCCGGGTTGAGCAGGTTCGCGCGCTCCGACTGCAGCGCGTCCCGGCGCAGCTCGTTCCACGAGGTCACCGACCACACGTCGGCGGCCACGCCGAAGTCGGCGGCGAGCATCTCCTGGGCGGTCAGCGCCCAACGCATCGCCACGCCGCTGGCGAGCAGCTGCGCCCGCGGCGCCGCCGCCCCGTCGCCGCCAGGGGCGGCTGGGGACGGGAGCTCCTCGGCGGCCCGGAACCGGTACATGCCCGCGATCACCTGCGCCGGGTCGAGCCCGGCCGGCTCGGCTGGCTGCGGGTACGGCTCGTTGTAGACCGACAGGTAGTAGAAGACGTTCTCGTCGCGCTCGCCGTACATCCGGTCCAGCGCGTCCCGGGTGATGTGCGCGATCTCGAAGCCGAACGCCGGGTCGTAGGCGACGCAGGCCGGGTTCGTCGACGCGAGCAGCAGCGAGTGGCCGTCCTGGTGCTGCAGGCCCTCACCGTTGAGCGTCGTGCGCCCGGCGGTGGCGCCGAGCAGGAAGCCGCGGCCGAGCTGGTCGCCGAACGCCCACATCTGGTCGCCGGTCCGCTGGAAGCCGAACATCGAGTAGAAGACGTAGACCGGGATCATGTGCTGCGCGTGCGTCGCGTAGGCCGTACCGGCGGCGATCACCGAGCCCATCGAGCCGGCCTCGCTGATGCCCTCGTGCAGCATCTGGCCGGACTCGGACTCCTGGTAGGACAGCAGCAGGTCCCGGTCCACGGACTCGTACTTCTGGCCATGCGGCGAGTAGATCTTCGCCGTCGGGAACATCGCGTCCATCCCGAACGTGCGGGCCTCGTCCGGGATGACGGGCACGAACCGGGCGCCCAGTTCCTTGCTCTTCATGAGGTCCTTCAGCAGCCGGACGAACGCCATCGTCGTCGCCACCGGCTGCTTGCCCGAACCCTTGCGCAGAATGTCGAACATCGACGCCGGCGGCTGCGGCAGCGGCCTGGCGCGCACCACCCGGCGTGGCACCGAGCCACCGAGCGCGGACCGGCGCTCCTTCATGTACTGGATCTCCTCGGAGTCCGGGCCCGGGTGGTAGTACGGCGGCAGGTCCGCCTCCAGGGCCGAGTCCGGGATCTCCAGGTAGAGCCGGTCACGCAGTTCCTTGAGCTCCGACTTGGTGAGCTTCTTCATCTGGTGGGTCGCGTTGCGGCCCTCGAAGTCCTTGCCCAGCGTCCAGCCCTTGATGGTGTGCGCGAGGATGACCGTCGGCTGGCCCGCGTGCTCCGTGGCGGCCTTGTAGGCGGCGTAGAGCTTGCGGTAGTCGTGGCCACCGCGGGAGAGCTTGCGCAGGTCGTCGTCGGAAAGATCCGCGACCATTCGGCGAAGTCGCGCGTCCGAGCCGAAGAAGTGCTCACGGATGTAGGAGCCGGGCGAGGTCGAGTACGTCTGGAACTGGCCGTCCGGCGTCGTGTTCATCCTGTTCACGAGCGCGCCGTCGGTGTCCTTGGCCAGCAGTGGGTCCCAGTCCCGGCCCCAGACCACCTTGATGACGTTCCAGCCGGCGCCGCGGAACAGCGCCTCCAGCTCCTGCATGATCTTGCCGTTGCCGCGGACCGGCCCGTCGAGGCGCTGCAGGTTGCAGTTCACCACGAAGATCAGGTTGTCGAGCTCCTCACGGGCGGCGACGCCGAGCGCGCCGATCGACTCCGGCTCGTCCATCTCGCCGTCGCCCAGGAACGCCCACACCCGGCTGCCCGACGTGTCCTTGATCTCGCGGTTCAGCAGATAGCGGTTGAAACGAGCCTGGTAGATCGCGTCGATCGGGCCGAGGCCCATCGAGACGGTCGGGAACTCCCAGAAGTTGGGCATGAGCCGCGGATGCGGGTATGAGGAAAGACCGCCGGGAACGCCCTCGCGCCGGAAGGCGTCCAGTTGTGTCTCGCTGAGCCGGCCCTCGAGGAACGCGCGCGCGTAGATACCGGGGGAGGCATGGCCCTGAATGAAGATCTGGTCGCCGGAGGAGCTGCCGGGCGAGCTGGTCAGATGATCCTTGCCACTGAAGAAATGGTTGAACCCGACCTCGTACAGGCTCGCGCTCGACGCGTAGGTGGCGATATGTCCGCCCACGTTGTACTCGGGACGGTTGGCGCGGCTCACCATGATGGCGGCGTTCCACCGGATGTATGCCCGGATGCGCCGTTCCACGTGCTCGTCGCCGGGGAACCAGGGCTCCTGCTCCGGGGAGATCGTGTTGATGAAGTCCGTGCTGGTCAGGGACGGTACGCCCACCGCGTTGGCGCGGGCTCGTTCGAGGAGTTTGAGCATGAGGAAACGGGCGCGTCCCCGTCCCTGCTCGGCGATGACGGCGTCGAGGGACTCGAGCCATTCGCTGGTTTCCGACGGGTCGACGTCGGGCAGCTGGCTTGGTAGTCCGTCGGTGATGACCGAGAACTTCCGATTACTGTCCTGTGCCACTTTCCTCTGCTCCTAGCCCTCGGGTGATGGCCATCCCAGGCAGGTCGTGCCTGGGCGGACATGCTGACGTCATGGTGCTCCGTCCCGGCAGGGACGTCACGCACACCCCGGTTAACGCCGAGTTCCGCCGCGTCGACTGTGACGAACGTCAACGAAACTGCGTAGCAAAATCAACGCTCGCCGCGCCCCACCGTATGCCCTGACGCTCCGGCGCCCACCGGCCTCGTCCCGAGGCGCTCGGTACGCCGCCGACACTCCCGCCTCGGCCCGGATCGCCCCGGTATCGGGCGGGCTGGCTGGCCGGCGTGGGCGCGGCGTGAAGCGCGGTGGGCGGGGTGGGGCCGGCGCGAGCCGGGCGGCGATGATGCGCGGCATGGATACGACCACGATCTCGGTACGGACCGGGCGTAGCGACCGGGTCCATGACCTGACGGGGGAGGCGGGCCGGTTCGTCGCCGGCCGCGGGGACGGGCTGCTGTCGGTCTTCGTGCCGCACGCCACGGCGGGTGTCGCGATCCTCGAGCTCGGGTCAGGCAGCGACGAGGACCTGCTCGCCGCCCTCGCCGGCCTGCTGCCCGCGGACGACCGCTGGCGGCACGCGCACGGCAGCGCGGGGCACGGGCGCTCGCACGTCATGCCCGCGTTCATCCCGCCGTCGCTTACCGTGCCGGTGATCGGTGGCCGGCTCGCCCTCGGGACCTGGCAGTCGGTCGCTCTGGTCGACCTGAACGTGGACAACCCCGATCGGACCGTCCGCTTCTCCTTCCTCTCCGGCTGAGGAGGGTCCGCGGTGCTCCGTTGGTGCCATGTCTTGACATCGAGGCAGGGCTCGGCGTCTTGGCCGGGTTTGTCCAGTTGAGGTGCCATAGAACGGACGGCATACACCCGGTTGTCCACAACCAGCGGCGTGGCACTTGCGTTGTCACCGCATGGTCCGGTGGACTTAGGTCACGGCGGGGCTCACGGCCAGCAGGGCCGTGAGGTTTGTCCGACCGGGACGCGCGGGCTTACGCTCGCCCGTCAGGCATACGAGCAGGAGGTAGCGGAGGGTGAGTCCGACCGCGGCGAACGCCGAGGGTCAGCGACGTGCGGAGCGTCTGGGAGTCGTCGCCGGAACCATGGTGCAGTCCATCAACGAGGACGACGACATCGCGGGCGACCTGTTGGAGGCTGTCGTCGCCGCCAGTGGGACCGAGCTTGTGCCGGAAGGCTCCGACGACGTCGTCGACATCGTGCTGCTGTGGTGGCGGGACGATGACGGTGATCTTGCCAACGCGCTCATCGACGCCCGGCGTCAGCTCTCCGACCAGGGAATCATCTGGCTGCTGACACCGAAGGCCGGACGCTCCGGCCACGTCGAACCGAGCGACGTTCTCGACGCGGTGCCGACTGCCGGCCTTGTGCAGACGAGCACGGTCAACGTCGCCCAGGAATGGACTTGCATGCGCCTCGCCGCCCCCAAGTCCCAGCGCGTCCGGCACAGGTAACTCCCGGCAGCGCGGCGGTCCGCGCCGCGGGGCGCGGACGGACCTAGTCCGCGCCCTCGGCCGGTCGCGCCACATCAGGCACCGGCAGGCCGGGGGCGCGGCCCGCCACCACTAAAGTGGTGTCGCCGCGTGTGCACACCTGGCATCTCCGGCCCATGGCTTTCGTTCGCCCAAGGTGATATGCCAATCGGCGATATGCCCGTTCTGGGCCGACCCGCCCGGCGGGTCGGGGTCCCGGTGGCGTTCGGTCGGCGCCCAAGGTCGATTCGTTCTCACCGGCCTCGCGCGGTCCGGTGGATCTTMGTGCGCCGCCTGACACCGAACAGCATGACCGCCATCGCCCGGCAATGACCGACGGGACGACAAGGCGGCCGACGGGGCAGGGACCGGCGGGCGGGATGCGGGATGGTGGCCGGAAACCGGCCCGAGCCGCGAGCGGAGCGGTCCGGCGGTGGGTCAGGCCGCGAGGGGGACCTGCTGGCCCTCGACGGCCGCCGGGTACCGGGACCAGATCTTGTTGATCTCCAGCTGGAGGAACAAGGGGCCGAAGCCGAGCAGGAACAGCAGGAACGCGAGGCCGGTGCTCACCTCGGGCACGCCCGCCGCGCGCTGCGCCTGTGCCGTCCGGGTGCACAGCCGCCATACCGCGACGAACGGTGGCACCAACAGGATCGCGCCGAATGTGCACGCCAGAACCGACATGGCCGGATTGACGTTGATCCGACGGTCGTACTGGCTCAGCTCACGGTTCGTCTTGTAGATCCAGACCAGGCCGTAGATCCCCAGTGTGATCAGGGGAAGGCCTAGCCATACGGCGACCGGGTTACGGTGCTTGCCCAGCACCCCCCATCCGGCTCCCGCCGATGTGTCCGGTCCTGGCGATTGAGGCGGCGCCCACTGTGGTGTCGCACTTGGGTTCGTCACTGGATCTCGTCCCTCCGCGCGGCCCGGCTGGCGGCCGGCCGCGCTCAGAGTAGCGCCGATGGGGCTATCTGGCTGCAATTGGACACCTCGCGGCTGAACATCGCGTGTCTTTGGCGCGGAGTTCGTCGCCGTGCCCTGGCCGCCGTGCCGTGCGTGTCGTGCCGTGTCTGCCATGTCTGCCGTGCCGTGCCGTGACCGCGGCGGCGGGGCGGCTGTCGCCGCGTCGTCGTCGCCACCGGCATTGTCGCGGCGTCGGGACGGCGCGGGGCGGATTCCATGAGACGCGCCGGATTCCGCGAGACGGGGGCAAGCGCGCGCCTGTGGGGGCGGCAACGGCGGGACGAGTCGGTCGCGGCGCGATGGCATGCTTGGCTCAGCACGCGCGTCCGCGCACAGGCCATGACCGGAGGATGATCACGTGACCGTCGATGTCGGCGCCGTCGCCCCCGACTTCTCGCTCAAGGACCAGAACAACGAGGTCGTGACCCTGTCCGACTTCCGGGGGCGGCGCAACGTCGTCCTGATCTTCTACCCGCTTACGTTCACCGGCGTCTGCCAGGGCGAGCTGTGCTCCGTCCGCGACGACCTGGGCTCGTTCCAGAACGACGACGTGCAGGTCCTCGCCGTCTCCGTCGACTCGGCGTTCGCGCACAAGGTGTGGGCCAACGAGCAGGGCTACGAGTTCCCGCTGCTCGCGGACTTCTGGCCGCATGGCGCGGTCGCCAAGTCCTACGGCATCTTCGACGAGGACAAGGGCATCGCCGTGCGCGGCACCTTCGTCATCGACAAGGAGGGTGTCGTGCAGTGGAAGGTCGTCAACGCGATCCCCGACGCCCGTGACCAGGCCGAGTACCTCAAGGCGCTGGCCGCCCTGTAGGACCCGGGAAAGACCGGCGAGAGCGGTACCGCGAGCGGGGGTGGATCGTCGTGCCGTGTTATCGCTGTCACACCCGCCAGACCGACCCGGCCCGCGGCGCAAGCCCGTGGGGCCGGGCGGTCCTCGGCGGTGAACAGGTCCTCGTCTGCCCGGACTGCCAGCGTCAGCCGGACTGGCGCCAACCCTTCGACCGCTGCGCCACCTGCGGCTCCACCCACCTGGCGAAGGCCCTCGGCCTGGTCGTCTGCCGAGACTGCGGCGCCCGCACCGACCCGGCGGCTCCGGAAACCGGCCAACTCGGCGCGGACCGCCCGGACACGGCGCGTTCAGGCATAGCGCGTTCAGGCGCAGCGCCTTCGGGTGCCACTCGTCAGGGCGGAGCTCATCCGGGCAGTGCCACCTCGACGGGCAAGGCGCGTCCGGGCACGGCGGGCCAGGGCGGGGCGGCACCCGGAACGCCTGTGCCCGCCCTGCCCGCCCGGGCGATCCCTTCCCCGTCCAGCGAACCGGACCCGGACCGGATGAGCGGCAGCCAGGTAAGGCCAGCGCCCGCCGACGCCGAACCGGGACCACCCGAAGGCTCCAACCTCTCAGCAGACGTCGAGGCCGCCTTGGCGCGCCTGTTCGGCCGCGGGCCCGGGCGGGCCGCCACCGCCGGCCGTCATCCCGAGGAGGCCGGCGACCGGTAAGATCACAGCGCCGGCAGCCCCTCCGGTACGCCCCATTGCGTACTCTGGCTGGACTCCCGGGCGTGTAGCTCAGCGGGAGAGCACTCGCCTTACAAGCGAGCGGTCGCAGGTTCGATCCCTGCCACGCCCACACACCACCTCTGACCTGCGCCGATTCAGTCAGGCCGGATTGCGGCCCTGTCGGATATCGCTGCAACAGAGGTAAACTTTCATGGTGGCGTCCCGGACGCGGCAGCGTCGGATCTTGAACGCTGGCCCGCTCCAGCCAATGATCACTTCCTTCCGGCTCCATCTCGCGGCCGAGGGAAAATCCCCGTCGACCATCACGACCTACGTCGAAGCGACCCAGTGGTTCGCGGGCGCGCACCTGTTGGCGAACACGGAGCGTCGCGACTGGGCTGACGTCTCGCCGGACGACGTCCGGGCGTGGCTCGCGTGGTTGCTCGACCGGTACAGCGACAGCTACGCCAACAACCAGTTCCGGGCGCTTCAGCAGTTCTTCCGGTGGCTCGCCGAGGAGGAGGAGCTTCCGAACCCCATGGCGCGGCTGAAGCCGCCGAGGGTGGGGGAGAAGGTCGTCCCGGTGTTCACCGAGGATGAGTTGGCGATGTTGGTCAAGGCGTGTCGCGGGAAGACGTTCGTCGACCGGCGCGACGCGGCGATCATCGAGCTTTTCAAGGCGACGGGTATCCGCCTGGCGGAGATGGCCGGGATTCGGTACAACCCGGAGGACCCGAGCAGGAGCGACCTGGATCTTGTGTCGCGGGAGCTGCTGGTCCGGGGCAAGGGCCGGAAGCAGCGCATCGTACGGTTCAGCCACACGGCCGCACGAGCGATCGACCGCTACATCCGCGTCCGCGCTCGGCACTCGCAGGCCCACCGCGACAACCTCTGGCTCGGAGTGAACAACCGGGACCCGATGACCGCGAACGGCATCTACCAGATGATCGCGCGGCGTGGCGAGGAATGCGGCGTTCCGGTTCACCCGCACAAGTTCCGCCACCACTTCTCGCACACGTGGCTGGACAACGGCGGGAGCGAAGGCGACCTGATGGAGCTGAACGGCTGGACGTCCGCGCAGATGCTCCGCCGCTACGGTGCGAGCGCGCGGAATGCCCGCGCGCGCCGGACGTACGACCGGATCATGTCGGAGGAGTAAGCTCGAGAAACGCGAAGGGCGGTTGGGCTCGGCCACGTGGCCGAGCCCAACCGCCCTTCGCTATGTCGACGCTATTGGGTTAGCGGTTGGTCTGTCGGGACTCTCGGTTCTTGTTCTTTCGCCGTGCGAGTGCGGACCGGCGGGCCAGCGCTGTGAAATAGGCGCGACGGGCACTCTCGGCCCGGCGCTCCCGTTCGTCGGGCGCAAGGACTCCGTCAGGATCGACCTGTTCGTAGAACCGGTCGCGGAAGCGGCTGCGTGCGGGTTGTGTACGGGCGGTTCGGTCAGGGGTCCGTGCCCAGGATGTGTGGGAGGCGATGCGGGCGATCGTTCGCCGGTCGTTCGCGTCCGAAGCGGCCAAAAGAAATGCTCCTGAGGTCAGTCATGAAGACTCCTATCGCAGACGCCGCCGCGCGCAGTAGGCGCACGGTGGGCTGGGTTGAGGGGACGTGACGCCCCGAGTCGCGTCGTCGCGACCGAGGCAGGTCACACCTGTCCAACGAACGGGCGCATCCAAAAGATCCAAGTCAGCCCGCTTGCAATTGCAAGCGGGCTGCAAGCGCTGGTAAACGTCTTCAGACCGCCGAAGCTGCGGCGAGTGATCGATGCTCGCGCAGTAGCGCGCCCAGGTCCCGGACAGCGKGGAGCCGCGCCCAACGTGGGTTGGCGGCGAGGTGTTGGTAGATGCCGACAGCGCGGCCGGTGGTGCGCCCGCCACCGCTGCGTTGCCCGGCGTGCAGGGCATCGCGGAGCGCGGCCGCTGCTAGCTCCGGCTCGGGCTTGGACCGCCGGATGAATGCACGGGCCAACGCGAGATGGGTTCCCGCCAGTTGCATGTGACGCCCTTCCCGCCCTACCAATGCCAGCGAATTACGAGCGTGCACCTCCGCCGTGTCGCCGTGCCCGAGGTAGCCCAGCGCGATGGCGCTGTACGCCTCGTAGGCTTCCTCGTCGCCGGGGTCGACGCCAGGCTGAATTTTTCCGGTCCACACGTTGTCGCTCATGGTGCGTAGCGCGGTCAGCGTGGCGTCGGTATCCCCGACTTGAGCGAACGCGCGAGCACAGGAACCGGCGAGCACGGGCACCAGGTACGGGTGAGCGCCGATCGCCCCCTCTGCGGCAATGGCGGCTGCGCCACCGAAGTCACCGGCGAAGAACGCGAGTTCGGAGCGCATGGCGGCGACCGACCCGGAAAGAAGGGTGTCGCCCGCTGCTTTGGCGTGCTGCCCGGCGAGAACAAGGAAGGTGAGCGCTGCGGTGTCGTCGCCCATATCTGCGGCGAGGCGTCCCCGATAGAAGGCATACTGCCCTGCCACGGATTCCAGATCCCGACGGGTGCCGCCGGATACGCGTGTCTCCAGCAAGGACTCAGCGTCGTTCCAGGCCCGCTCGATCGGGCGTGTCAGCTCGGTCAGTGAGGTGGCGGCGAAGCTACCCGCAAGGTAGTGGATGCCGTGTTGGAGCTGGGCGAGCGTAAGCGGGTCGGGCGCCGCTGCGGCCATGGCACGAGAAATACGTTCGGCCCGTTCGAGAGGGTCGCCGGTGGCGGTGGTCGTGGCAAGCGCGATTCCGGCGTTCAGCAGGTCACGGCGGTTCGCTGAACTCACCTCCGCTGGAGCGGTGGGCATGGCATCACCATCGTCGCCCGTTTGCGCATCGGTGACCATCCCGCCTGGGACGAGTGACGTGTCACGGCCGGCGGTGGCGGTGGGCGGCCCGAAGAGGGCCTTCACGTCAGCGTCGAACATCGTCTCAAGGACGCGCCGCGAAACCGGGTGCGGGCGGTCGATGGCTCCCGCAACCCAGCGTTTCGCGGTGCGGTCGCTGACGGCGTGAGCCTTGCGGTAAAGGCTGGTCGCGGTATCCGCGTATGCGCTGCGGAACTGCTCTACGGTCCACTCCCGCTGGACGAGCAAGAGCGCCAGGAGCGTGCGCGGTCGGGGGCTCGGGGGCATGGCTTCCTCGGCGGTTCGGTGGCGATCCCCTGATCGTCGCGGGCGTGCATCGCGCTGTCAGCCCGGACGGGCACCGTCCTGGCGAATGGCCCGAAAAATGTCCCCATCGCTGTCCTGGACACGCGCGCCGATGTCCTCCGGGTGCCATCCCGAGTTGTCACTTTCGGCGTTCTCCTGACCCCGGATAGTTGCGCTTGCTGGTCGGATCGGACATGTCGGTCTGACTGACTCCGGGCCGCCCGCGTGCGCGGATGGCCTTGTCGAGCGCGACCGTGGGAGGCGCCATGCCGGTGGTGACGATCGAACTGGACGGGAACGAGTCAGGACCCGTTCCGGTGCCCTGGCGGCCGTATCCGCTACCGATGCGCGCGGGCGTGCTGGTGGACGGGTCGCCAGCGCCGAGGTTCGTTCCGGCGAAGCGGTTTTGGCCGGACACGATCGCCCGGTCGCTGGTGGCTCAGGGCGCAGGTCGCGTGTTGGCCCTCTGCCCGGCGCTGGTGTCTCCCGTTGGGAGCATGGTGGCGCTGGAAGTCGCGCGGCTCCTGGTCGACGAACGGGGGCTGTGGGACGGCCCAGGTGCCGTGATCACATGCGGGGTTCGGCCCCCGTGCGCGTGGGAAGCTGGCGTAGTGATCGTCCCGCATCCCGTGATCGTCATCGCGGACGGGACGTCACGGTCTTGGGTGATCTGGGAGATGACCGACAGGTTCCAGGTCCCCGCAATGCTCGCAGGCATGGGCCGGACGCGGTCGGCGGCGGCGCTGTGAGCGCCCACAGCCCGGTAGCCACCGTTACGGTGGCCCCCGGCACCACAGCGGCCGAACTGGCCGCGCAGGTCGCCACGCTCCCCGAGGGGGCGATGCTCGTCGGCATCTTCGGCGACACCACGATCATCCTCGTCTACGGACCAGCGGACGACGTCGCATCCGACCGAGACGTACTCGCGGCCGTCGTCGCCGCGCTGGTCCCGGACACCTGGAACGGCTGGACCGGCGCACCTACGTCCCCCGCAATCCATCGCCCGGCGATGTAACCGCCAGCGAAGGGTGTAACCGCCGAGTTACACACGCGGTTACACCCCGCACGTGGTCTGAGCTGCATGAACGTCCAGGTGTAACGGGTAACCCCATCATCGGAGCGCGGCCCAGAAACGGCTCCCAGCGCCCGCGCCGGACCGAACGAGCGGTTACCCGTTACCTCCCGGCGCCGCGCGGCCCGATCGACCGCCACATGGCGATCGGCCGGCTTACACCCGTCGCGTGGCGGGCGACGACGCGGACGACTTCACACTTGATCGCCACACCGCGTCCGGGGCGCCGCTCTGCCGACTCGACGAGCCTTCGTGTCTCACGGCGCCTGTAGCGGCTGGGCGAGGGTGTAGCGGCGGCGCTACACCCGCCGCTACACCCTCTACCCCCGACACGCTGCAACAATGGCCCGACGTAGCGGGTAGCGGTCACGCGGCGGAAGCCCACCGAATGGCTTGCGTGGGGCCACGTGCCCCGACTCCTGCCGCTACCCGCTACCCCACCGGTCAGACCAGCGCCGCATCCTTATCAATGAGGCCGAGCAGTGGGCCGGGAAGACTCCCGGCTACTAGCACATCGTGCGAGCATTACTCGGCTGGAACGATCCCCTCAACGGGAAGATCAAAAGAGCCGGTCAAGAGATTTCTCAGTGTAATCGACTGAAAGCGAGGGTAGTCGCCCCAAGGGCATGAATACCTCCCGCTGGGAGGTGTCTGGAAAGTAATCGGATCAGGTCCGGGATTCACGAGGACGACCGGATATGGGTACCGGTCGACCATATTCCGCATTCGCTCTTCAAGTCGAACAACTCGGCCCCTGGCTCCGGAGTTTCCCCGGAAGGCCTCTATGGTGGAAAAGTCAAATATTATGCGCCCCGCCGGATTCCCGTCCGGTGTGGYGAGCGGAACCTCGGCGTCATAGTCTCCTCGCCCTGTCGATGTCGCGAGCCATCCAAGTTCCCTCAGAGCGTTCATGCATAGAGACTCAAATGCGCGATATCGCTCCAATCCTGCGGAGGGACCCCTATGAGCTCGCCCAGTTTCTGCTAAGAGGTCTGCCACAACCCTATCAAAATCGGGCCTTCCAGGCTCGGACTCCGCTGCTGCTTCATCAACCGCGCGATCGCTGACTGATACATCGAGATATCTTTTTGCCTGACTTAGGAACGTCTGCGTCGTAGCAAGATGGAGTCGCACCCCGGCGACCTTCATGATTTCTGCCGACAGTTCGGGTCGGGGACCCAAGATTTTTCCCTTGATTCTCTGGTACCAGTCCTCTTTCTGATCGTTCGTCACTAGAAGCACACTGCGTGGCTCACGCTGGACTTCATCGAGGATCTGACGCCACGCAAAGTAGTCACCTAGCGATGCGTCAACTCCCTTCTCTTTAGTATCCGCATACCCGGGAGGAATCTTGGCGGCCAGGCGCTTGGTTCCCGTTGTTGATTCACGTGCTAGCCGGTCAGAGTCAAATTCTTGGCCAACCCTGCCATCGAACAGGTCTGTAATTCGGCTCAGTATCGCATCATCACTTGCGCTGTCTGGAAGCTCGAACGGCTCTTGTGGCCCAAGCTCGCCGGCAAGCGAACGTAGCGCGTCAAAGCTAGCTGCGATTCGCGACTCGTCTAGGTCACGAATCCCGCGCCGCTTTGCAGCTGTCCGGAACTTCTCGATTACGTTGCTCTCGGAGCTGGCGATTTCCCTGAAAAGTTCAGTCGCCTCTTTCCCCGCGTTTCCCATCGTCACGAGCCGGTTTCGATGAAATTCGAGCGCGACTTGATATGGAATCCAGAGTCGGTCTTGAACCTTGGCGAGAACCGTAAGTACCTCATCTCGCGTTTCGGTCGAGAATCGGTATAATTCTAGGAGAACATTCGTATCAAGGACTACAATCCCTGACTTGTAAATTTCCTTCTTTTCCTCGTCATCGAGCGGGTACCATGCGCGGAAAGCCTGCTTCACGTGCCGATCATCTCACGCCTGCGGTTGACGTCTGTAATGGGACCGATTCACGTTCTGACCTGACTCGAACCTCGGCCAGCGCGGTACTCGCCTTGCTGGAGCGTGACCTACGGCTGACACCATCAATGACTTGTCTGGCTACTCAGCGTGACGGCGGGTGCGCGTGCGTGCGGGCTACCGAGGGAGCATCGAGGCGCTGGCAAGTGAGCGATGCTTGCGCACTCCTGCAAGCGATTGCTTGCAGGAGTGAGCGGCGCGCGACAGATGGCTGGGACCTGCTACCCTATCCGAAGACAATTCGCCTGTTGCGTCTTCGTTCGCGCGGGTGGTGCGAAAAGGCTGGTCAGGACAGCGCTCGCAGGCTTCGGCCTTACAAGCGAGCGGTCGCAGGTTCGATCCCTGCCACGCCCACACACCACCTGTTCGCGGGACCTTCAATGATCACGATTCGGTGATCGAAACGGACATGGTTCGGGCGACCCTGAACTGTCCGAGCATGGCGATCATGATGTGTGGCCGTCACTGATCCGCAAGTGCGCCAGCGCCATGTCGACAGGGTCCCTGCAGGCTCCTGACGAGACACCGATCTCGCGCACATGATCAATATGCCGTGTCGAGCCGCAGGGTGATGATCGCTTCTAGGCCCGTGTCGGTAGTCGCGCCAATGACACGGATCTCGGTCTCGCCGAACCGCAGTCGCACGGTCAGCCCACGCCGCTCGAAGGGCAGGGCCATCATCTMCTCGCCGTATTCGAGGGACAGCTCGCCGATCGTTTCGCAGCCGGGCTCGTCGACGTACCGCGGTGTCCGGCTCTGTGTCCGGTAGAAGCCAAAGCTGGCGCGCTTCTCGGCGCGGTAGTTCGGCACGAACCGGTGAGTGATCTCCTGGCCAGGCGCGAGCTCATCGCCGTTGCGGACGAAGATGTCGAACCGGCCACGGCACATGTCGCGCCCGCGGTCGTCCTGGAACCATCGGTCCACCGGGTCATGCGCCGGGTCATACTGCTGGCCGGAGGCACAGCCGTAGGTGTACCGGGTGCGCCGCATACGAATGATCTCCGGCTCATAGCCGAAGTGCACGGCCCCGAACAGCACGGCGGCCGACGGCTGTGGGGGCACGATGATCCGAACTGTGTCGCCGAACTCTCGCAGCAGCCGGGCTTGGAGGTAGTGCGACTCGGACAGGCCGCCGACAAGCAGCAGGTGCTCCGGAGCCGTCGCGGGGCCGTCGTGCGCGACCATCTCGGCGAGGTGGTCGCGCACCAGTACGACGATGGGCCCGACGACGGACTCAAACAGCGTTCGGGTCTCCTCAGCGGACACCTGGATCCGGTTGCGGCCGCCGGGCAACGCGGCGATGCGTTCCAGCGCGACCTCGTCCAGCAGGTCCCGCACCTCGCCGGGAAGGGGCAGCAGCACGTCGCGATCGACCACGACCCCGTCGCTGGATTCGTCGAGGTGGGCGGTCATGGAGTTTTTGACCCCCTCCCATGCCTGGAGGATCTCGAGCAGCGCTCGCGGGGATCGGGCGCGGATCCGGTCGATCACCTCCAAGCCGCCGAGGCGGTTAACAAGCACCTTGTTGACGAACTCCTCGTCGATGTACTCGGAACCGAGCCTGCCCCCGGTCGCCCGGCTCAACTGGCTGAGTTGAGGTTGTCCGTCGGGGCTGGTGTCCACCCGGTAGGAGGTGATGTCGACGGTACCGCCGCCGCAGTCGACCACCAGGAAACGACTGCCGATGTCGGTGACGTCGGCCGTTTCGTCCGGGGTGCCGAACACTCTTGCCAGATGGATCTGGCAGTGCAGCGCGGCCACCTCGGGCTCGATCGCGAACAGCAGACGCTCCTGGTCGGCTGGCATACCCGCCGCGCGCGCGGCGTCGCGCATGAGTTGCTTCTCCGCGTCGTCCCAGATCGCCGGGACGGTCAGGCACCAGCGGATCTGGTCCTCGCGATATCCGCATTTCTGGATGTCGTCGAGTGCGAGCTGGAACATCCGGCGCAGCGAGGCGACGACAAGGGGAAACGCCGCTGCCGGGGTGTCAACGGTCCAGGCGCCGGTTCCTGGTTGCCTGGGGCCGTGGTAGGCATCTGCCTTGAGGGCCATCTTCAACCCGGTGATGTAGGCGTGGCCGTGGTGGCCGGTCTCCACCCGGTCGACCCACTCTCGCCTCGCCTCATGCCCCCAGGCGACTACCTCGCCGTTCGCGCCCAGGAGTAGCGCGGACAGGTCCTTGGGGAAGTTCGCGCCGTGCGGTGCCCCCGGCCAGGTGAACCGGGCGAGCGGGCGGCGGTGGCGCGGGTCGCGGTTCTCCTCGGTGACCTCGGTCCAGGCGAAGCCAGTGCTGTGGGTACCGAAGTCGATGGCGGCCACCACTGGCCATCTACTGATCATTGTCTCCCCGCGGCGGGTCGGATTGACGCGTGGTTCGGCGGTTGGTGCCAGAGACGAGAGAGGTCTCCCGCGGGCGTCCCGCCGTTCACGCGTGGTGGTGTCTCGACGGCACGACAGAGCGCCCTGTCGAGGTCGGATTCGTAAGACCTTCGGCCGCGGACCGGTGGGTCAGCCCTATCGTCAGTCATTGATTTCCGGCATCCGCGGCCCGCGGGCTATGTAAGGCCGGGGCAGGGGTCCACAAGCCGTACGCCGCCGTACCGCTGCCTCCGTGAGGCATGACCATCGATCTGGCCACGCATCTTTGTATTCGTGGTCAGGAGAGGGACTCCGCGCCGGAGGGCGGTCTCCAGGAGCGTCAGATCATTGAGGTTGAAACGCTCGTTGAGGTCGAACATCCTGGAGACCGTTTCCAGATCACCCGCGGGTGGCGGCGTGGCGACCGGGATGCGACGGTAGCCAGCCACCAAGTCGAGCCTCGACCTCTGAACCCCGTCCGGGTCGTTCACGGACGTCAGTGCCTCCTGAAGAATCACCACCTGGTGGATGTACAGGTAGACGGCCGGGTTCTCCAGGTAGGCGCTCTCGATCAGGGCCACGCAGGGCGCGGCAGCGCCCTTGGGCCGGTTCATGAAGATGTTGCTGTCGGCGACGTAGATCTGCCGTGGACTTCTGTCGGTTTTGGTAGTCATCGCCGTGTCGCTCGCGGCCCTGACCGCGACACTGGTCAGCGCCGCGAACACCAGAAGGAGGACCAACGCACGCAGCAGGCCTCGTGGCAGAAGCAGCGAGCCCAGCCCACGGCCGAGCAGGAGCCCGGGGATCATTCGCGCCGACATCACGAGCCCCAACACGGTCAGCGTCAGATAGAGCGGTGAAAGGGGCTGAGTGAGCGTCATCTTCTAGGCTCCGAGGTCCTGTCGGCAACGGTCGCCCGGGCGGCGGCGACGAGTCAGTCACTGGGCCGCGGGCCGGTGGCGCACCCAGCGCTGGGCGCCACCGGCCGCGCATACCTTCCGGCGTCGCCGCCGGCCGGGTTAGTCGGTGTGCCGGCGAGCCCACGGCTCCGGCCGGCTGATGGCTGACGGGTGTGGGCCGGACTGGTGCACGTCAAGCGGTTCGAGGTCGATGACACCGGCGTCGGTCTGCGCCACCCAGACGAGGTCACGAGCGTGTCCGTAGGTCGCGCGCTGGACGTTCTTGGCGTCTTCACCCTCCGTCGCGATAGCGACGATCTTCGTCTCCTCGCGGGTGCGGGCGTTGACGCGCAGCTGCTCGAGCCATCCCGGACCGGCCAGCCTGCGTTCCCTGTGGCCGGCGAGGCGCTCCGGACGGTCCAGCGGGTCGGTCAGCCAGAACTCGGCCGCCACGCCGACGAGCGGGATCAGTGCCTGCATGATGACGGCGGGCCGGTCGGCGCTGTTCAGGTCGGCGCCCATCCGCACGAGCATCCCGAGCAGCACGAGAACCATGAAGATGACCCCCGTGATCACGACCCGCCCAAGTACCGGCCGCGCCAGGACGAGCCGGCGGCGCAGATCCTCGTCCAGATGCACGAGGCCCGCGTCGGCGTCTTCCAGCAAGCCGCGCTGCGCGCGGTCGAGGAACACCTGGCTCAGCCCGTGGGCCAACGCCATGCCGACGACGAACACGCCCAGCCCGACTCCGCCGCCCAGCAGATAGTGCACCAGGCCCGACTCGGCGCGGTTGACGTAGGCCCAGGCGTCGGCGAACACCTTGAAGTCCAGCGCCGCCAGGAACATGAGCAGCAGGACGCGCAGCCATCCGGAGGTACGGACGGAGGTGAACCGCCAGCCGAGTCCGGCTAGCCGCCAGTCGTCGGCATGGGATCGCTCCGCGTCGTACTGCCTGTTCGCCTGTTCCCGTCGCGATCTGATGACGGCGAGCTTGGCGGTTCGACGTCGGGCGTTCCTGCTGATCTGGGCGTCAAGCTCGGCGCGTTTCACGTCATGCGGCCCGGTCCGCTGATGCGTTCCGGAGTCGATCTGGGCCAGAGCGATATCGCGTTGCCCGTCGACCAGGCCGGGCCTGGCATCGGGACTGGCAATAGTCCTCTCGATGCCGCGAAGTGCGGTCTTGGCCACCTTTTCGGGGCGCAGGCGGTGCCTGGGGGACAGCAGTTTCATGAGTTGCTCCTCCTCCGAGGACGAAGGGCGATCAGTCGAGTGGGCGCATGAGCGAGCCGAGGTACCAGCCCAGCGCCGAGCAGCTGAGCACCGTCAGCGCCGCGATCACCAGGGCGAAGGCGTCGTCGTGGACGTCGGTGCGCCAGGCGGCGACCACGAGCGCCAGGGCGCCGAGAGCCACACATGCTCCGGCGACGACCTTGCGGCGGCGGACGACGAACCGAGGCGGGAGCAGTTCCAATGCCTTCCGGCGCTGCTCCAGGTCGCGGCTGGTTCGGATGACCCGGGCAAGAGCGGTCCGGTAACGCTCGAGCCCGCCCGCGTTGCCCGCCAGGGTCGCGCCGGCGGTGCACAGAAGCAGGGACATGCCCAGCGCGAGGCGCTCGACCGCGTCGGAGGCGATGAACTGGAGGCACACGACCGAGGCGACGACGAGGGCGACGGTCGCGGCCAGGGGGTGCCGACTGCGCAGATACTGCGGCCTGAGGTGGTGCTCCCAGGGCTCGCGCAGGCGACCCGAGCGACCCTCTGGCGGTCCGGCGGCGCCTGCGTCGTCGGAAAGGATCCCCGCGGCGGGCCCGCGGTGGTCCTCGATGGTCATCGTCGACGTGGCGGAGGACGGGTGCGACGCACCTACGATTTCCTGGCCCATCACTGTGCTCCCTGCCTGAACATGGGGCTGAGACGGGGACCGAGTGCTTCGGCGACACTTTCGGCGAGAAGTACCTGATTCGTCGTGCGCGCGTAGCCACCGACCCCGGCGAAACGAAGCGAATGAATACCGTCGAACGCCCCCACCTGGCCGGAGGTGAAACAGCGGTCCACAATCTTTTCAGCGATGTCGGGTCGGAATGTCATGTTGTCCATGCTCAGGCAGTCCTCGGCCGTGGTGTTACCGAGAAGGTTGGTGACGACGGTGACGTCGATGTCGCCGACCTTTCCGGACGCCCGGGCGTCGCGCACGACGCCACCGACGACCGCGAGAACCCTGGTGAGGCTGCCATGCGGGGAGACGGGCTGCTCCCGAGTGAAGGCGCCCGCGATGACGGCCAGTTCGTCTCCCTTGTCCGTCCAGTCCGCCCGGTCGTGYGCCCGCGAGCCCGACGCGATGAGGAACTGGGAGCCGTTGATCCCKGCCATGCAGGGCGATGTCCTGATCTCCTGGTCGACACCGCCGCTGGTCAGGAGGTGGACGAAGGCCCCGTGCTCGAGCGCGTCCGCCATGATCGGCTTGGTGACGTCGAGCACCGTCTGCTCCATGCCCTCGCCGTTGTCGGGCACATCCACGGCGATCACCTGGAGGGAGGGCGCCACTCCGCTCGGCGCCCGGCTGTAGGGGTCCTGGTACGCCGAGCAGTCGTCGACGGCAGTGTGGGTGTTGCCGTGGCTCGCGCAGCCCACGCCGGTCAGCGTGATGACGGCTGACAGGGCCAGGCCGACGGCCGACCGCAGAGGACGAGCACCTCGCGTGATTTCCATGTCGATCAACCAATCCTGATGATCACGCGCCGGAACTCGGGCGCGGCGATGTGTGGGGGTGCGCCCTCGGCGCCGTGGCCCCGCACGGTGATGCGGGCCCGCTCGAGGCCGCCGTCGACGAGCGCGTCGGCGACGGCGGATGCCCGCTGCCGGGACAGATCGAGCAGGTAGCCGGGGTTGTCGTCGCCAAGCCCGTCCGCGTAGCCGCTCACCGTGATGGGGCGGTCGCCGCACTGGTGGGCGCTGGCCCAGTCGCGCAGCGTCGCGCCCGCCTCGGGACGGAGCCGCGCCGAGTCCAGGTCGAACAGCAGGATGGCGGGAATCGTGACCTCGCCGTCGCACCCGGGCAGCGGCCCCAGCGGGTCCCCTGAGACGTTCGGAAGGAGACGGCTCGCGTGCGGTGCCGCGGCGATCGCGGGCGGCGGTGTGCCGGCTGGCGCGAGGACGAACCAGCCCACGCCCAGGACGACGGCGAGAACGCCCGCGAGAAGGAGCCACGACCCGCCCCTGCGCCGGGACCGGCCCGGACGGGCATATCGGGTCTGCCGGAGGTTGTCGGCCACATCTCCTCCTAAACAAAGGGTCGACGGGGGAAGAATGGTGAGGCGGTCCAGGAAAGGATGGCTTTTTCTCGTGAGGATTTTCGTCGCGCTGCCCGAGCCGAGACCTTCAGGAAGACCACGGGCGGCGCCGGAAGACGTGGGTCTCCCGGCGCCGCCCGCCCCCCGTTTCTCAGAGTGGTCGGGTGCGCCGGCCGTCTCTTAGTCGTAGGTTTCCATGGTCATCACCCTTTCTCTTGCCCGGTGCGGGCAGGGTGGGGACGTGCCGGCGGCGTGGTGCATGACCAGAATTGTTAGAAGTGGGTTCGCGAAAGGCAATGGTTGTCTCATGGCGCGCTCAAACGCAGAATGGCGCACACATTGATGGGCGAGGTTGGCGCACGCCCTGCGCCAACCTCGGGTGGCGCGGACGCGGACGCGGACGCCGCGGCGCGGGGTGGGGGGGGGCGCGCTCGCCGGCGGCTCTGGCGTGGCCCTCCGGTCGCGAGGCCACGCGACCTGGGCGTATGTGTGCGGCGCGGGTGCGGGCGACGGCGGCATGCGCCGGGCGGCCCGGGCGCGCTCGGCCGCCGGCGTGCTCGGCGACCAGCGCGTGGGTCAGTGGTCGGCGCGCTCGGCGAGGTGGCGCTGGAGCTCGGCGTGACGGTACTGGTAATGGGCGCCGGCCTGGCGCAGCACGCCTCGCTGCTCGTGGGCGTCGGTGAGGAATCCCATCAGGTCCCAAGGAAGCTCGCCGCGTATCGCGAGCCAGGCACGCGCGATCGCGAACGTCCCCCAGCAGGCATGGAGGAAGCCGCCGGTGAGCCCTATGGTCAGGGCGCCCGCGAAGGCGGCGCCGAGGCTCACGTTGTAGCCCTCAGGCACATAGGTGCCGAAGACCATGGTGACGCCGAAGATGGTCGTGACGACCGCGAAGGTCTTCCGGTCACGGGCATACAGCGTCCTGGGCCCGGCCGCCAACGTCAGATCCGTGGGTGCCGCGCCGCGCATCCCCGTCGCCAGGCCGGCCGCGACGCCAGCCGTCAGGCCGGCGATGAGGCCGTTGAACAGGCTCGCACCGAGCCCCAGGACGGCGCCCACCCCGACACCCGCCCCGATGGCGAGGCCGCCCACAAGGYCAGCCGAGGACCAGCGCAGCTTCTCGGCGGGCTCATCGGCCCCGCCGACCCCGACCGCGAACCCGGCGCCCAGCGCGATCGCGAGCCCGTCGATGATCGCGGGGAGCACGCCCTGACCGACACCCGCCGTGAGCGCGGTGGCGCACCCTCCCGCCGTTGCACCCAGCGCACCGCCCAGCCGCCCGCCGCTCGCGCCGATCCCAAGGCCGACCGCGAGAGCCCCGGCGGTCGCGCTGAGCAGTCCGGATGCCGTGCCTATGCCGACCATGYTGGCGGCGCCGCCGAGGACTCCGCCGGCCAGGCCGCCCACGACGCCACAGACGAGGCTGCTGGCCAGTGTGCGGTCCTTCCGCAGCGGGATCCGCCCGTTTGGGTGGCTCCCAGCCGCCTCGGAGCGGCGCCGATCGGCGAGAAACCGCACAGGGAGGGCTACGGCCAGCGCCGTGAGCATCCCCACTCCCAGGCCGACGCCGAGCCGAGGGTCGGTGAGGGCGACGAGCCCTGTGGCGAGACCGCAGATGGCACCCACGACAGCCCCGGCCAGCGGCCGCGGCACAGCTCGCCGGATATCCCACCAGTCCAGGTCGGTCACGTTGTCCGCGTTGCGCTTCAGGTGCCTGGCGAGATAGGTCAGCCACCGTTCGGCCTGCTCGGCTGTATAACGCCCGGGGCCGCCTATGCGTCGGGACCATCTGCCGGCCGGCGTCGGGCCCCGCGGGCCCGGCGATGGTGTCGTGCGGCGATAGGCCGCCGGGATGAAGGCGCGGAAGAGATGGTCCTTCACCTTGTCCGGCGTCTGGAAGCGTTCCTCGTCGAGGAGCTCCTCCGGGTCCGGCAGGCCTCCGCGAGGCGCCTCACCCGGACTCCGGCCCACGCCAGTCGGCCGCCCGGCCGCGCCAGCCCCGAGGTTTCCGGAATGGGGGTTGTAGATGGTGCGTGCCAGGCTGACGTACAGCGGGACCCGCAGCACCTGCGCGACCGGCGAACTGCCACCGAGGACGGGAATGATCGGATCCCACCGGTCGTCTCCGGCGTCGTGTTCGAGGTAGTTCCTGACAGCGTCCGGCTCAAGATCGCGCAGGGTGATGCCGAACGCGTTCCGTAGCTTGGGCGCCGCGCGCAGGGCGCTGCGGAATTCCGAGACGCGGCAGGAGACGACGATGCCGTCCTCGGGGGGCAACGCCTCGTTGATCTTCGCGATGGCCTGTGCCTGGACTCGGCCAGGGATCTCGTCGAGGCCGTCGAGGACCGGTACCAGCAGGTTCGCTTCGCGCAGCGCGTCCACCTCGCGGACGCGGTGTGAACGCCGGACGAAGTGCTGGCCCGGCATCGGCCGGCCCAGGCCCGGGTACGCGGCGACCAGCCTGCCGGTCAACCAGGGCCACAGATCCTGAGCCGTCGGGTTCCAGGAGGCCGCCGACACGATCACGGGCACCGCGCCACCGGGCCGGCGCTCCCTGAGCAGGTCGACGACCAGGCGGCCGAGCAGGATCGACTTGCCCGAGCCCGGATCGCCCAGCACCACTAGGCGCCGCGTCGGAAGCGTGTTGAAGATGTCGGCGATCTGGGTGTCGCCGCCGGCGAGCCATGGCGGCGCGACGGCCGCAAGCCGTTCCCCTCGCGCCCCTTCCGTTCGCAGCTGGCGCAGGGCGCTGTCGATGTGCTCCCAGCGCTCCACCAGGTCTGGCGGAGCCTCCATCCAGGAGACGGGAAGAGGTGCGGGATCCCAGATCCGCCGAAGATCTAGTTCCTTCGTCCACTGACCCAGGACCGTCCTGGCGAGTTTGTCCGCGACCTCCCTGGCCTCGGACGACGGYTCGACCCACGGAGGGGAGGGCGTCGGTGGGCCGCCTGGGCGCKGGTCCGGTCCGGGCGTCTGGTCGGGCGTCGCGGGCTTCCAGGTCGGAGCGTGCGTCTCCACCGGAGAGGGCGTGAACAGCACGGGCGAGGACGGCGCCGACACCGGGGACGGCTGAGCGCTCGGGTCGGTCGTGGAGCGTGAGTTCGGCGTCCCGTAGACCGCTGAGGGCGGTGCGTTCGGCTCGGCCGGCGAGGGCGTGGCCGGCGACGGCGTGGACATCGCCTCTGGCGGCGTGGCTGAGGACGGGTGCGCGACTGGGCCGGACGCCAGGTCGGAGTTCGCGGCGCTGGACATTGCAGGGCGCGGTGTACCTGGCCCTGGCGGCGAGGGCGTGGCCGGCGACGAGGTGGACGGTGACGGGGTCGCCGTCGCGCCCGCGGGTGGAGGACCTGGATTCCGCGCGGCTGGTCGGCGTTCGCGGAGGAGAGCCGCGTTGGTCTGGTTCCACCGGTTGGTCCAGTAGGACTCGTCGCCGTCGAGTGCCTTCACGAACTCCAGCACCCGAGCCAAGGGCTCCAGCTTTCCGCTGCCCACGACGCGTCGCATCGAGTCCTTGCTGGTGCCCGACACGGAGCTGGCCATCTGTCGGAAGGGCGGCGACCCGCAAGACTCTCGGAAATTCCACAGTTCCAGGACGAAGTCCTGGAACGGGCCGGGTTTCACCTGGGGAGGCGTCGATTGCCGCCCCGGTCTGCCTGGACTGGGCCGTGCTGACGACGGTGGATTAGTCATCTATTACCTTCAGCCGGCGCAACACCAGCCTCCCCCCGACAGGAGCTGTCAGTTGAACCCAACAACGGTTCAGACCTTAGCGTGTGGTCACTCGGCGGCGGGCCGTACGGGTCGCCGATCCGGCCCAGAAGGGTGCCGGCCGGTCGACTGAGGGACTTGCGGTCGGTTCACGGTGGACGCGGCCGTGTCGGACTCCTAGGCTCGGGCCGCACTTCTTCGTAACTGCTGGCTGGCCCGCCCGCCGGGCGAGACCGCGGCGGGACTCGTCTCGCCTGGGTCAATTGAGGCGGCGCGTGTCAGAAAAGGTCTGAAGATGGCGGCGCGACGTGCCGCGGGGACGGGGACAGGCGTGGGAAATTCCGTAGTGGATGTCCTTCTCGAACGCCGCCGCGCCGGCAGCCGCCCGGGATCGCGGACCGACCCTCATCGTGTCGCGTTGGCGATCGAGGGCGGCGGGATGCGGGGGATCGTCTCCGGCGCGATGATGGTCGCCCTCAACGACATGGGGCTGACGGCCGGCCTCGACGCGGTGTACGCGTTCTCGGCGGGCGCGCTCAATGGTGCCTACTTTGTCACCGGCGCCAGCTGGGAGGCACTTGCCTGCTACTACGACCACCTCATCGAACCCGGCTTCTTTGACCCGCGCCGCGTGCTGCGCCGTGAGCCGGTGATGTCACTGGACTTCGTCATCGACGAAATTATGGAGCGGCGCAACCCGCTCGATTTTCAGGCGGTGCTCGACGCCGGCCTGAAGCTGCACGTGACGGTGTCGTCCATCCCGGACATCAAGGCACGGACTATCAGCGAGTTCGCCTCGAAGGAGGACCTCAAGACCGTCCTCCGGGCAACTGCCTGCCTCCCAGTTGTCGGCGGTCCGCCCGTGCCCTACCACGGCGATCTGCTCCTCGACGGCGGCGTGCTGCTCTCCCATCCCGTCCTGACGGCCATTGAGGATGGCGCGAGCCATATCGTCGTGTTCCGTACCAAGCCGGAGGGCTCCCGCCGGGACGACGTCGGCCCGGTGGAGCAGTATGCGGCCCGCCGGCTGGAGAAGATGCGTTCTGGCCTGGGGAAGGCATTCCTGGAGGCACAGCGCGACCAGGAACGTGTGCAGGCAATCCTCGATCCCGCCACCCCTCCGGCGCCAGGTCAGGCCTACCAACTGCTCGACGTCGTCTGCCCGGCGGGATCACACAAGGTCGGGCGGTTCACCCGCGACCGCGGCATCCTGTTCGATGGCATCCGCGCGGGGTACGGCGCGATGGTCCGGTGCGTTGAGGGCCGCGCCGCGGACGTCTACCTACGTCCGGTGCTACGGGAGCCCCCYTGGCTTCCGGCCCAGCGCCCCGGCGACGAGCCCCGCGCCACGCCGACGACGGTCTGACGCCCTGTGCCGTCAAGTGGTGAAGAAGGCCTTTCCGCACTGCGCCCGGTCAGTAGGAGGAGCGGGGCGGGTTCCGCTCACCTGCGCATGACTGACCGCCGAACAAGTCTTCGCAGTCAGCTGAGTTTCCACAGCTGCACTACGTTGTCGTAGCTGGCGGCCGCCAGGATGCGGCGGTCAGGCGAGAAGACGACGGTGGAAAGCCTGGTGATGGGAGAGCCGGCCAGCGACAACTCGATGGGCCTGGGGCTCGCCGGGTTCGAGATGTCCCACAGGTGCCCGCCGCTTCCGACCGTGGCGGCGGCGAGAGCGTGGCCGTCGGGAGAGAACGCCACCGACGTGACGCTGRCGCCTGGGATGGTCAGCGGCTGGCCGAGCTGGGTGGGGTGCGCCGGGTCGGAGACGTTCCACGACCGGACGGCGCCGTCGCCCCAGCCGACGGCGAGCGTGTGGCTGTCCGGGGAGAACGCCGCCGCTCGCGCCCCGCCGGCGCCGCTCGCGGCCACCTCGCCGAGATGGGTGGGGTTCGCCGGATTGGAGACATCCCATAGCTGGGCCGTGATGGCGATCGCGGCGGCGAGCGTGCGGCCATCCGGGGAGAAGACGACCGACTCCACGTCGGCCTTGATGTTGGTCGGGAGCTGCTGGAGCGGCCTGGGGCTCGCCGGGTTCGACACGTCCCACAGCCGCACGGTGGAGTCGTCGCTGCCGGCGGCGAGGGTGTGACCGTCCGGCGAGAAGGCCACCGACCACACCGAGCCGGCGTTGCCCGTCGGGAGCTGGCCGAGCGGTCTGGGGCTCGCCGGGTTCGACACGTCCCACAGCCGTACGGTGCCCGCACCGCTCAGCGAGTGGAACCGGTCGCCACCGCCGGCGGCGAGTGTGTGGCCGTCCGGGGAGAACGCCACGGACGACACCACGGTGCCGGGCGGCCCGGTCAGGGGCTGGCCGAGAGGGCTGCGGCGGGTCGGGTTCGAGACATCCCACAGCCGCACGGTGGCGTCGTCGCTGCCGACCGCCAGGGTGCGGCTGTCCGGGGAGAACACCGCCGAGGTCACCGAGTCGGTGGGTCCGGTCAGGGGCTGGCCGAGGGGCGTGGCTGTCGTGATCGCGGGCTCAGGTGAGGGCGAGGGCAAGGCCGTGCCCGAAGGGCTGGCACCGGTGCCTGTGGCCGTCGGGATCGAGGTCGCCCGCGAATGGGCCGCGGGCGTCGGGTCGTCCTCGCCGCCGCCGGTTCCGCCGCCGCTGGTCAGGACGACCGAGGTGATCACGACGGCGATCACGACGGCGAGCGCCGTGGCGAGCGTCGTGATGAGCCCGCGGCGGCGGTGCGTTGGCCGGCTGGAGGGTGGAGGAGCCGGCGGCGGGAACCGGTTGTCCACGGCCTGGTCGRCTCCGCCGACAACGACGACCGGCTCGGTCGTGCTGGCAACCCGGCCGGCTCCGCCGCCGGTCGGCCCGGCCTGCGGCGCATCGGCCTCGATGGTCGCGCCGGGACTCGGGCCCTGCCCGGTGGTGCCGGGGCCAGAGCCCTGCTCCGGAGGCGCTGTCTGCGTCGTAGCGGCGTGGAGGTCGTGGATCGCCTCGACGAGCTGCGCGGCGGTGGGCCGGTCCGCGGGGTCCTTCAGCAGGGCGCGAGCGGCGAGCGGACGCAGCGACTCGGGAAGACCGGCGAGGTCGGGCGTCTCCTCCACGACCTGGCGCATGATCGTGTGAATCGTGTCGCCGACGAACGGGGCGTGGCCGGTCGCGGCGAAGACCAGGACGGCGCCCCAGGCGTGGACGTCGGCCGCCGCCGTGACCTCCTGGGCGAGGACCTGCTCCGGTGCCATGAACGCCGGAGTGCCGATCGTGCCCTCGGTGGCCATCGTCGTGGCGTCAAGCGCGCGGGCGATACCAAAATCGATCACTCGGGCGCCGAAGGGCGACAACAGGATGTTCGCCGGCTTGAGGTCCCGGTGGATCACCCCGACCGCGTGGATCGCCCGCAGCGCCCCCGCGATCGCCCCCGCCAGCCACTCCAGGTTCGTCGCGGGAAGCGGCCCGTCGTCACGAACCTGGGCTGCCAGCGTCGGCCCCTGGATGTAGGAGGTGACGAGGTAGGGCCGGCTACCGGCCGTATCCACGTCCATCACCGCGGCCGTGAACGCATGGTGGACCTTCTGCGCTGCCCGGGCCTCCCGCTCGAAGCGGGCACGGAACGCGGGAACCTGCGCCAGGTCCCCGCGGATCACCTTGATCGCGACGAGCGGGCCGCCGCCGTTCGGGCCGCCGCCGTTCGGGTCGGCGTCGTCGCGGTGCCCCAGGTAGACGCTGCCCATGCCGCCGTGGCCCAGCCGTCCAAGCAGTACGTAGGGCCCGATCCGGCGAGGGTCGAAGTCGTCGAGCGGCGCCACTCCTGCCGGCACCTCGACCACGCCACCCCCAGTGAGGATCACCGTGCCCATTGCCCCGACCCGTCGGCAGCCGTGGGATTCGCCCAGCTTCGGTTATATCGCAGCCCGATGGATCTTCGGGCGGGGCGGAACCGCCGGGACACCGTCACCTGGCTCGAGACGGCCTTCCTCGTGGCCGGGTTCGACCGGCCCCGCGGCGATCGACTATCCAGAAAGGATGACAACGTCCGTGAATCCAACCGTCGCGGTTGTGGGTCCGGGGGCGATCGGCACCACGGTCGCGGCGGCGCTGCACAAGGCCGGCCGCACCCCGCTGCTATGTGGCCGCACGGCTCGTGAGCGCCTGGTGCTGCAGGATGCCGAAGGTCTCGTCGTCGTGCCGGGTCCTGTGCGGATCGATCCAGCGCAGATCGAAGAGGCGGTCGACCTTGTCTTCCTCGCCGTCAAGTCGACACAGGTCGACGCGGCGGCGCCGTGGTTGGCGGCGTTGTGCCATCCGGGCACCATTGTCTGCGTTCTGCAGAACGGCGTCGAGCAGGAGTCGACCGTCGCGCCCCACGTCCCCGACTGCCCAGTACTGCCCGCTGTCGTGTGGTTCCCGGCCCAGGTCCGGCCCGACGGTTCGGTGTGGCTGCGCGGCGAAGCCCGCCTGACCGTGCCGGACAGACCGGCGGCCCGCGTGGTGCTTGAGGCACTGCGCGGCACTCAGTGCTCGGTCCACCTGGCCGTGGACTTCACGTCCGTGGCGTGGCGCAAGTTGCTTCAGAACGCGGTCGCCGGGCTGATGGCCCTCAGCGGCCGCCGTTCCGGCATGTTTGGCCGCGCTGACATCGCCCAGTTGTCCCTGGACTACCTACGGGAGTGTCTCGAGGTCGCCCGAGCCGAAGGCGCGGTCCTGGGCGACGAGGTGCCGCAGGAGATCGTCGACAGTTTCCAGGCCAACCCGGCCGACCTGGGAAGCTCCATCCTCGCCGACCGTGAAGCCGACCGGCCGCTCGAATGGAACACCCGCAACGGTGTCATCCTGCGACGTGGCCGGGCACATGGCATCCCGACGCCCGTCAGCAATGTGGTGGTGCCGCTGTTGGCGTCCGCGAGYGACGGACCCGGCTGATTCCTGACGCCGACACCGGAGACGCAGCCACGTTTCTGGCCCATCGAGGACGTCTCTGGGTCAGGTTCGGGTCCCGGGCTCGCCCTGCCTCGTCACGCGGTGATGGTCACCGGGAGGATCTCGTAGCCGCGCAGGACGAGGCGGTCTCGGCGGGTGGGCGTTCCAGCGGGCGCCAGGTCGGGAAAGCGGTCGAGTAGCCGGGGGAATGCCGTTCCTGCCTCGAGCCGGGCCAGGCTGTTGCCAAGGCAGACGTGCGCGCCGGCGCCGAAGGCGAGCGGCGCACTGCCGGGGCGGATGGGGTCGAAGCTGGCGGGGTCGTGATAGCGGTCGGGATCCCGGTTGGCCGATCCGATCAGCAGGAGGAGCTGGCCACCCTTCGGGACCGGTGTCCCGTCCACGGTCAGGCCATCCGCGCGTGCCACCCGCATGGTCGCCTGGACCGGTGAGTCGTAGCGCAGAACCTCCTCGACGAATCCCGCGGTCGGGACGTCCCCGGAACGCAGCCGCGCGGCCAACCCGGGCCGTTCGAAGAGGATCGCGAGGCCGTTGCCGAGCAGGTTCGTGGTCGTCTCGAATCCCGCGACCAGGAGGACGACCAGGTTGGCGACCAGTTCGACGTCGGAAAGCCGGCCATCGTCGGCGTCGCGGGCGGCGACCAGGGCACTGACGAGGTTGTCGCCCGGGTCGGCGCGGCTCTCGGTGATCAGCTCCCGGAAGTAGCGGGACAACTCCCGTGCCGCCGCGCCGGCCGGGTCCAGGACGGCGGGGTCGGCCGTGAGCTCCAGGGCGACGGTCAGGTCCGCGGCCAGCGCCCGGAACCGGTGGCGGTCGGAGGACGGTACGCCGAGCAGCTCGCAGATCACCGAGACCGGGAGCTGGAACGCGAACTCCTCCATGAAGTCGAAGGGTGCGCCCGCGGCGCCCGCGCCCGACAGCCCGTCCAGGAGCAGGTCGACCGCGTTCTCGATCGCCGGCCGCAGGGCCGCGACCCGGCGCGGGGTGAACACCGAGGAGATCAGGGATCGCATCCGGCCGTGCTCGGGCGGGTTGGCTCGCAGGATCGACCGGTTCAAAGCCGCCAATGCGTCGTGCTCGGTCGAGCCGTCGTCGGGCTCGGCGATCCCGAAACGGGAATCGCGCAGTACGCGGTTGACCTCGGCGTAGCTGGAAACCAGATACCAGCCGTCGGCGATGACCGAGACCGGGCCGAGTTCGAGCGCTCGCTCGTAGAGCGGGAACGGGTTGGCGCGCCCCTCCTGGGTCGTCAGAGCCTCGACGATCGCAGCCGCGTCCATCAGTTCGGGCGCGAGCCGTGCGATCACGGCGTCGGCATGCGTGTCGAGGTGGGCCTCGGCGATGGTCGCGAGGTCGTGCTCGTCTCGGGCCGTGATGAGTTGGTGGCAGTTCTCGCAGAGCTGGCTGAGGGGCATGGTTCCTCATAACTTGAACATGCTTGTACGAGTTATTCGGCACGCTACCGTGAACTCGAACCCATGAGTACGGGTTATCGATGATCGTCTGGGAGGGTCGGGCAACGGTGAGCGGTAGCGGCTCGACCGGGCAGCGGGCCCAGCGGGCCGATGCGCGCCGCAACGTGGAGGCGATCCTGGATGCGGCCACGCGTAGCCTGCGGCGCGACCCGGACGTGAGCATCGCGGACATCGCGGCCGAGGCCGGCGTCGGCCGCATCACGCTCTACGGCCACTTCAAGACCCGGGCCGACCTGGTCGAAGCCGTTCTCGCCCGCACGATCGGCCACGCAAACGCCGTGTTCGACGGCCTCGATCTCTCCGGTGACCCGGTCGGGGCGTTGGCGACGCTCGTGACCTCCTCGTGGCGGACCATCGAGCAGCACCGTGGCGTGCTGGGCGCCGCGTCGCGTGAGCTGGCGCACGAGCGCATCCGCGACGTGCACGACGGCATCCTCGGGCGTGTCGGCCAACTTGTGGAGCGCGGTCAGGCGGAGGGCGTCTTCCGCGACGACCTGCCCGGCTCGTGGCTCGTCACCGTGATGCTCACGCTCATGCACGCCGCCGCGGAGGACGTGGACGCCAACCGGTTGGCCGCCGCTGACGCCGGCCCCTACCTGGTCCGCACGCTTGTCGCGGCTTTCGCGCCCCCCGGCTCGACAGTCCCGTTCGGATAGTGGCTCGGAACGAGGGCTTGTCCGGCAGGTCGTCATCGCGAAACCACAGGCCAACGGCCCGAAGCCGAGTTCTGGCGCTCCGGGGACGAACCGGCCTGGCTTGGCCTTGAAGGCGAGATGAGTACATGCTTACTCTCATGGACCGGCGCGGCGTCCCGTGGTTGTGGTCGCGAGCAGGCTGATCATGATCTACCGGGGCGACCGTGCCCCTGAGCATCACCACCAGCATCGCGCTGTTCGGCCGCTGTGAGCCCGGCTCATCGGCCCACGGAGTCGGGAGGATCCCTGTGAGTACCGAAACCGTCGTCGCCCGTCCGGACCTCGGCTACCAGCTGATCGACGCCGACCATCACTATTACGAGCCGTACGACTGCTTCAGCCGCTTCATCGAGCCGTCGTTCGCTGACCGGGTCATCAACGTGCGCGTCGACCAGAAGGGCCGCGGCAAGCTCTACTTCGGCGACCGGCAGTTCCGGTACATGCGGGTGATCCAGACGGACTACATCGGCGCGCCCGGTTCCCTGCGGACGATGCTCGACAACCCGGACAGCACCGACGGCTTCGTCCACCGCGAACTCATCCGGGGCTGGGACTACCCGGACATGATGCAGCGCGCCCCCCGGCTGGCGAAGATGGACGCCGAGCGGGTGCAGGCCGGGYTGATGCTCGGCACCGCGATGCTGCAGGCCGAGAACGAGCTGCACGACGACATTCCCGCCCTGTACGCGAACATCCGGTCCTACAACCGGTGGCTCGACGAGGAGTGGGGTTTCAACCGGGACAACCGGATCATCACCGCCCCGATGATCTCGCTGACGGACGCCGAGCTGGCCATCGCCGAGATCGACCGGGTCGTCGCGGCCGGCGCGCGCGCCGTCGTCATGAAGCCCGGCCCGCTCTGGGGCCGCTCGCCGGTCGACCCCGTCTACGACGGCTTCTGGTCGCGGCTGCAGGACGCGAACGTGAAGCTCGTGTTCCACAGCACCGACCCGCGCTACCTGGCCACCCTCGGCGTCCAGTTCGGTGAGGCGGCGACACCCCCGCTRCAGGGCCAGACCCCGTTCCAGTGGTACCTCACCGCAGGCAAGCCGGTGGCCGACACACTCGCCTCCTACGTCCTCAACAACCTGTTCGGCCGGTTCCCCGGGCTGACCGTCGTCGCGCTCGAGTGCGGCATCAACTGGGTCGTCCCGCTCCTGCACGACGTCGACCATGCGGCGCACATGGGCCGCAAGGGCTACTGGCCCGGCGGCGAGGTGATCGGGCGGCCGAGCGAGGTTCTCATGGAGCACCTCTACGTCTCGCCGTTCTACGAGGAGGACGTCGTCGGGCTGGTGCGGGCGATCGGTCCGGAGCGGGTGCTGTTCGGCTCGGACTACCCGCACCCGGAGGGCGTCGCGCACGCGATCGAGTGGGTGGACAAGCTCGACGGCCTCGACGACCGCGAGGTGCGCATGATCATGCGTGGCAACGCGGCGCGCCTGCTCGGCCTCGTGGACTGACGTCACAGGCATCAGAAAGAGACTGGGAGCGGACGTACAGGTGAGTGATGCCGTCAACCGTCCAGCCGGCATGCCCGATCCCGTCGTGGCACCGATCAACGAGGGGATGTGGCGCGCGGCCGCGGCCGGGCGCCTTGACGTGCAGCGGTGCGCATCCTGCGGCGCGCACCGCTATCCGCCCACCGACGGCTGCTACCGCTGCGGCTCGGTGGAGTGGGGCTGGTCGACGTTGCCTGGCACCGGCACCGTCTACTCCTACATCTGGGTGCCCGACCGAACCCGGCCTGGCACCCCGGAGAAACCGGCGGTCTACAACGTCGCCGTCGTCACCCTCGAGGGCACCGAGGGAGACCCCGTGCGCATCCTCAGCAACGTGATCGACGCCTGGAGCCCGGACGACCTGCGCGTCGGCGACCGGGTCGCGCTCGCGCCGGTCGCCTTCGGCGACAAGGGCGGAGGCGGAGGCGGGGACGGGGCGCGAGACGGAGGCGGGGACGAGCTGGCCCTGCCCTGTTTCCGGAGGCTGTCATGAGCGAGTTCCGCCGGGACGCGGCGTGCGTCGTGGGGATCGGGCACTCGGCCTACGGCACCCGAGGCTCGCTCGCGCCGCTGGGCCTGGGCCGCATCGCGCTCGACGCGGTCCTCGACGCCTGCGCCGACGCCGGGCTCGACGCCCCTGACATCGACGGCTTCGCGGGCTACTGCGACGATCCGACCTTGCCGGCCGACCTCGCCGTCGCGCTCGGTACCAAGGAGTTCCGGTACTCGGGGCTGGTCTGGGGCGGGCGTGGATCGGGCGTGCCGGGCGCGGTGGCCAACGCCTACGCCGCCGTCGCGACCGGCCTGGCCGACTACGTCGTGGTGGTGCGTTCGCTCATCCAGCAGGCGCGCCTCGGCCGGTCGGTGGCCGCCGGCGTGCAGCCGGGGCAGGCGATCCCGCTCGCGGCGTCGTACACCGCGCCGTTCGGGATGGCGCTCCCGGCGGCCATCTACGCGATGAAGGCGCGCCGGCACATGGCGCTCTACGGCACCACCACCGACCAGTTCGCCGAGGTCACGATCAACGCGCGGCGCAACGCCGTGCACAACCCCGACGCGCGGTTCCGCGAGGAGATCACCGTCGAGGAGCATCACGCCTCCCGACTGGTCTGCGACCCGCTCCGGCTGTTGGACTGCTGCATGGAGTCCGACGGCGCCGCCGCGCTCATCGTCACCACCCCCGAACGCGCCCGGGACCTGCGCCACCCGCCGGTGAGCATTCGCGCCGTCGCGACGACGGGCGAGTACAAGTGGGCCACCGCGTCGTTCAACACCATCGACGAGGACTACGTCAGCACCGGCCACCGCCGCGCCGCCCGCGACCTCTATGCGCGCGCCGGCCTGGGACCCGACGACGTCGACGTCGCGCTGTTCTACGACGGGTTCACCCCGTCGGTCATCATGAGCCTCGAAGACTGGGGCTTCTGCGACATCGGCGAGGGCGGCCCGTTCGTCGCCGACGGCGGCATCCGCCGGGAGGGCCGCCTGCCGGTCAACACCCACGGGGGAAACCTCGCCGAGGTCTACCTGCAGGGCATCACCCATCTGCTCGAGGGCGTCCGGCAGCTGCGCGGCACGGCCGTCAACCAGATCGCCGACGCCAGCATCGCGCTCTACGCGTCGGGCGTGGGCGCCTCCCCGGGTGGGGGAGTGCTGCTGTCCCGGTAGCCGCCTTTCCMGGATCGTCGACCCGGCCAGGCAGCGACACGGGCATGCGAGCCACGATGCGTACCCGCCCCCATCAGGTCCACGTTCCTGCCCGAATTCGGGCAGGAACAACATGCTCGCCTGCGGACCGCGCGACCAGGTCGTCCTCCGCTCAGGCCCTGGTCTGGGCGAGTAGGCGTGACATCTGGCGGAAGCTCATGCCGGTGGTGGCCGAGGCGAGGTCGCCGGCCGCGAGCGCGGTGACCGACTGCTGGAGCGCGGCCATGGCATGGGCGTAGAGGGCCCCGCCGAGACTGATCCGCCGCACGCCGGCCTGCTGGAGCTCGGCGACGGTCAGGGTCCTGTCCGCGGGGGAGACGACGACGTTGACCGGCCTGGGCGCGACGGCTGTGACGATGGCGGTGACGGCGGCGAGGTCCGGCGGGTACGGCGCGTAGAGGACGTCGGCGCCGGCCTCCGCGAAGGCGGTGAGGCGGCGGATGGTGTCGTCGAGGTCGGGCCGGCCCTTGAGGTAGTTGTCGGTCCGGCCGGTGATGACGATGCGGCCCTTGGACGCGGCGACGGCGTGGCGAACTCGGTCGACGGCCTGGTCGAAGGGACGGATGGGCTGTTCCGGGTCGCCTGAGGTGTCCTCGATGCCGATTCCGGCGATCCCGGCGTCGATCGCGGCCTCGACGGTCGCGGCGACGTCGGACGGCGTCTGGCCGTAGCCGTCCTCGAAGTCGCCGTTGATGGGCAGCCCGGTGAGCCGGGCGAGCAGGGCCGCGTGGTCGAGGTGCTCCTGGCGGCTGACGGCGTGCCGGCCGTCGAGGCGGCCCAGGGTGGCCGCGAGCGCGACTGATGACGTCCCGATGGCCTCGAAACCGGCGTCGGCCAGCAGGAGGGCGGACAGCCCGTCCCAGGCGTTGGGCATGACGAGCCCGCCGGGGCGGGTGTGCAGGGCCAGGAAGCGCTCGTAGATCTCGGAGCCGGGCATGGCAACGGCCTTTCGGGATGTGGAACTCGGTCAGATCAGATCAGCTCGAGCATGAGTGAGTTTGCCTGTACGTCAGTGGTCGCCTGGGCGGACCGACCGTTCGGCGATCCGGACCACGGCGGGCCGGGGCAGCGTCCGGGGCAGCCCCGCGACGAGTTTGTTCATGGTGCCGTCGACGACGGACGGGCGGCCCCTCTCGAGACCACGCAGGGCGGTGGCCACGACCTGCGCGGGAGTACGGCGCCGGCCGACCGACGCCTCCTCGGCGCCGACCACGTCGAAGAACGGGGTGTCGGTGGCGCCGGGGGACACCGCCAGCACGCGGACGCCGGCCGGCCTGGCCTCCGCCCACAGGGCTTCGGTGAAGGAGAGGACGAACGCCTTGGACGCACCGTAGACGGCCATGTGGGCCATCGGCTGGAACGCGGCGGTGCTCGCGACGTTGATGATGATGCCGTCGCCGCGCGCGGTCATCGCGGGCAGGAACCGGGCCGTCATCTCCACCACGGCGATGCAGTTGAGCCGTATCTGCGCGGTCAGGCGGGCCGGGTCGGCCGTCGCGACGTCTCCGTGGGTGGCGAAGCCCGCGTTGTTGACGAGGACGTGGACCGGCCGGTCGACGGCATCCAGCCGCCTGGCGATCTCGTCGACGGCGCCGGGCTGTTCGAGGTCGATGGCGATCACCTCGGTGTGCACCCCGTGGCGTCGCGTGATCTCAGCCGCGTTCGCCCGGAGCTTGTCCTCGCTGCGGGCTACCAGCACGATGTCGGCGCCACGGGAGGCGAGCTCGTGCGCGAAGGCGACGCCGATGCCGGTCGACCCGCCGGTCACCAGGGCAGTCTGTCCGTGAAGATCCATGATGTCGCTCCATACCATCTAGTCGGTTTGTTTTGGAGGCATGCCCGTGCCGGGTGGTCCGCGCGCGGGCATGTCGGTCCGACCGGCCCGCCCCGCGGGTGGGTGCCCTGCCGGTTGGTCCGGGAATCTGGCTGTCGATGCCGTCAGGCGGAGTTACCCGGGCCGTCCTGGCCCGGGCCGCGCAGTGCCAGCTCGACGAGTCTGTTCAGGGTGCGCGCGCGGTCGGGAAACCGGGAGGTCGCCAGGGGGCCGTCGAGGATGTCCGACATCGCCTTCAGGCCGTCGAACGCCGCGACCAGCACGACGGCGACGTCGTCGGGACGGAGGTCGGCTCGCAGGTCGCCGTCGGCCTGGCCGCGGCGCACGATGTCCGCGACCATCTCCACCCACTCGGCCATCGGCTCGCCGACGGTGTCAGCGAGGGCGGACTCGGTCGCCAGCTCCCTCGTCAGCCTGGTCACGCTCCACGCCCCGGGCTCGCTGGCGATCAGATCCAGCATCGCCGGCAACAGGGCGCCCAGCTGGTCGACGGCGCGGGGCTGGTCCGCCAGCCGGGTGGTGACCCACTCCAGCCAGCGGGTCTTCTGATCCGTCAGCACGGCGAGCGCGAGGTCCGCCTTGGAACGGAAGTAGAAGTAGAAGGCGCCCTTGGTCAGGCCGGATGCCCCGATCAGGTCCGCCATCGTCGTGCCCACGTAGCCACGCTCCGCGAACACCCGCGCCGCGGTCGTGAGCAGGAAGGCGCGGGTGGCCTCCCCCTTCGCGGTCGCGGGCACCATCGCTGCTGTCTCACCTGGCATGTACCTAGAATAAACCAACCGGACGGTATGTCAACTCTGCCCTCGAAAGTCCCGCCAACCGCGCGGCTCGCCGGTGGAGGTCGCCGACGGCGCGGTTCTTCGTCGCGTCGCGGAGGGCGGCGGGGGACCGGTGAGCTACGCCCGTTGGCTCTACGCCCCGTCCCCTGACGTGGGCTTGTGCAGGAGCAGGAAGGCCTGCTGGAAGCGGTCGGTGTCGCCAGGCGTGCGGACGAGGCGGGCGGTCTCGGCGAGGCCGGTGCCGCGGAGCAGGGCCGCGGCGGTGTCGGTGGGCCACCGGTAAGCGGTGGTGACCTTGTGGTCGAACGGCTGGGGCGGGCCGTCGGGCTGGTCGGTGGTCTGGAAGGCCAGGAGAAGCTGTCCGCCAGGAGTCAGGAGGCGGTGGAACTCGGCAATGGTGCCGGGTAGCTCGGCCGGCGGGATGTGGATGATCGAGTACCAGGCGACGATGCCGCTGAGCGCGCCGTCGGCCAGGTCGAGGCCGGTCATCGTGGCGACGTCGAACCGCAACCGCGGATACGCCTGGCGGGCAAGGGCGATCATCGCGGGGGACAGGTCGGCGCCGAACGCGTCGAGGCCAAGCGTGTGCAGCATCGCCGTCAGGTGGCCGGGGCCGCAGCCGAGGTCCGCCACCGGGCCGGGCGGCGCGGTGCGCACGAGCTCGGCGAAGCCGGTCAGCAGTCCGCGGTCGAGCGGTCTGCCCGCCAGCGGGTCGGCGAACAGCGCGGCGTACTGGCTGGCGACGGCGTCGTAGGCGGCTCGGGTGGCGTCGAGGTACGCCGGCTGCGTCATGGCGGAAACGTAGCCGTCCACCTTCCCGGGCCGGGCATCTGGGTCGAACGCCCGGGCGAATGGCGGTCCGTCGTAGCACCGGGGCGGCCGCGGCGATGACGGCCCGATGCGGGCTGAAGGTGGACTGCCCTCAGGGCCGGCCTCTGGCCGCTGAGCACCCGCGCACGGGACGCGGCGCCGGCGTGGTCGGTACCGACCACGCCGGCGCCACGCCGGCGATCGACGTCGCTCGTCATCCCTCGACGGCCGCCGTCGGCGCGGCCGCGGCGGTCTCAGCCGGAGCCGCCATCGCCGCGGCCGGACCGGCTGGGCGCGGGTTCGGGGCGCGCAGCGCGACGACGGTGGCCGCGAGCAGGAACGCCGCTGCCACGAGCAGCGCGCTCTGGAAGCCCTCGGTCAGGGCCACCCCGTCCGTCGCGCCGGCCGCGGTCATGTCCTGGGTGCGGGACGCCGCGACCGCACTGAGGATCGCGACGCCGAGCGCCCCGCCCAGCCAGGTGGAGGCGTTGATCAACGCAGCCGCGAGCCCGGCGGTCTCCGCCGGCACGCCGGTCTGCGCCGCGGTCGTGACACCGACGAAGACCAGGCCGAGCCCGACGGCCAGGACGAGCATCGGTCCGAGGACGTCGGAGAGGAAGGACCCGTCGGCGGGGATCCGGGACAGCCAGAACATCCCGCCCGCGCCCAGGAGAGAGCCGGCCACGATCACCGGCCGGGTGCCCAGCCGCGCGATCAGCTGCGCGCCCACCCCGGCCGCGATGGCGACGCCGATGGTCGTCGGGAGGTACGCCGCCCCCGCCTCGATCGCGGAGAACCCGAGCACGTTCTGCAGGTAGAGGGTGACGAAGAAGAACATCGCGTAGAAGCCGGCCATGGCCAGGACCTGGGTGATGTCGGCCGCGCCGAGGCCCCGGACACGGAAGATCGAGAAGGGAACGAGGGGGTTGCGGTGGCGCAGCTCGTTCCCGGCGAACGCGAGGATCAGGACGGCCGCTCCGACGAACCCGGCGATCGTGCGCCCCGCGCCCCAGCCGCGCCCGGGCGCTTCGACGATCGTGTAGACGAGGAGAAGCATGCCTGCGGTGACGATCAGGGCGCCGAGCACGTCGAAGTTCGCCAGCCGCGCGCGGTCGGCGTCGCGCGGGATGAGACGGAGTGTCGCGGCCACCACGGCCAGGCAGACGGGCAGGTTGACGAAGAAGACCCAGCGCCAGCCGGGCCCGGACGAGATGACTCCGCCGAGGAACACGCCGACGGCGGAGGCCAGGCCGGCCAGGGCACCCCATACGCCGAGCGCCTTGGCCCGGTCCTCGGGGGAGCTGAACGTGGTCGTCAGAAGCGAGAGCGCCGCCGGGAGCATCATCGCCGCGCCGATCCCCTGCGCGAGCCGGAACACCACGAGCGCGGTGTCGTCCCGCGCGAGGCCCGCGCCGGCCGACGACGCGAGGAACAACACCGTGCCGGCGAGCAGGATCCGGCGGCGCCCGAGCAGGTCGGCCGCGCGTCCGCCGAGCAGCATCAGCCCGCCGTACGTGAGCAGGTAGCCGCCGAGCACCCACTGCAGGTTCTGGACGGTGAAGCCCAGGTCGTCGCGGATCGACGGGAGGGCCACGTTGACGATCGACGCGTCGACGAAGTCAAGGAATCCGACCGCGCAGAGCAGGGTCAGGATCCGCTTGCCGCGCCGCGTCGCGAGCACCGACTGCTTCGGGACGGGGACTGTCATCGATGATCTCCAGGAGGGGGTCTTAGTAAGTTAACTAACTAAGAGGACTCTAACTGGGTCGGCGGGGCGCGGATAGACTCATAAGTGAGATGACTGACTCAGAGCTGGTAGCGGCCAGGCCACGGGCGGCCGTTGCCGGGAAGCGCGAACGGCTGGTCGCGAGCGCGACCGACCTCGTGCACCGCCACGGCRTCCAGGCAACGACCCTGGCGCTGGTGGCGAAGGCCGCCGACGTGCCGCTCGGCAACGTGTACTACTACTTCAAGACCCGCGACGACCTCATCCGCGCCGTCGTCGACGGGCACGCGCAGCGCATCGACGAGCTGCTCGCCATCCTCGGCAGGGGGACGACACCCAGGGACCGCCTGGCGGGGCTCGCGCGGAACTGGGCCGACGCGGCCGACCTCCTGGCCGAGAGCGGCTGCCCGATCGGTGGGCTCTCGGCGGACCTCGCCAGGCTCGACGGTGGCCTGCACGAATGCGCCGGCCTGCTGCCGCGTGCCGTCCTGGACTGGGCCACCCGGCAGTTCCGCGAGCTCGGCGTGCCTGACGCGCCAGCCGAGGCGGCGTCGCTGCTGGCCAGGGTGCTGGGCGCGGCCCTCCTCACCAACGCCTTCCACGACCCGGCTCTGATGTCCCAGGAGATGCGCCGGATCGAGCGGACGATCGACGATCTGGCCGCCGGCGCGGCTGGGGCGCGCTAGAACCGGCCGGTGCGAGCAGGCAGCGGGTTCATCACCGCGGTGCCGCATCACCGCAGTGCCATCACACCGCGTCTCCGCAGCGTCGCCGCGTCCCGGAGTCGCGGAGTCCGTGAACGGCGCCTCGGGCCGATGTCCGAGCAGGACCGTCCCGGCGGATCCGACCGCCGCGGGCGGATGCGACGATGTCCGGTGCGAGGAGTCGCCCGCGCGGGGCGGGTGAGTCCTGGCCCGGGGGTGCCGGTGGGCGAGAGTTTGACGGGCGCGGAGATGGACGCGTTCGCGGCGGTGTTCGGTGACCGCGATGCCGCCCGCATGGTCCTGGACCGCGCTGGTTTCCCCGCCGCTCATGTCCCGTTCGCGGCGCCGACGGCGTTGCTTTTCTGGTCGTCGGTGTCCCGAGCCCTCGGCGACGGCGCCCTGCGCGACGGTCGCGACCGGCTCCTGGGCGCGGCGCGCGAGCTGTACCCGCACAATTCGGTGTTCGCCCCGCGTGGCGTGCGAGAGCCGCTACGCCAGGGCACCGCGTCGCGCGGGCCGGTGGTGTGGAACCTGCCGAGCCGGCTGCCACGGTTCGTGGGCCGCGACGACCTGCTCGCAGAAGTCCATGCCAGGCTGTCCAGGTTGTCCGAGGAGTCTCGGGTCGCGCTGGTGGCACTGGACGGAATGGGTGGCGTCGGCAAGACGTCGCTCGCCGTCGAGTACGCGTACCGGCATGCGGCCGAGTTCGACGTCGTGTACTGGGTGCCGGCGGAGCGGGCCGATCTCGTCGGGCAGCACCTGTCCGGGCTCGCTGGTTCCCTGGGCCTGGCTGCCGGGGCCGACGCGGAAGCCGTGTGGGCGGCGCTGCAGGGCGTGCCGTCCTGGCTCGTGCTGTTCGACAACGTCGAGGACATCGACACGATCACCCGGTTTCAGCCTTCGCGTGGGGGCCGGGTGTTGTTGACCTCGCGGCGCCGGGCTGTCCGCAGGCTTGGGGCCGCGGTTCCCGTGCCGGCGTTGCGCCGGGGCGCGTCGGTCGCGCTCCTGCGAGACCGGGTGCCGGACCTCGACGCGGCCGCGGCTGGCCTGGTCGCCGAGTTGGTCGGTGACCTGCCGCTCGCGCTCGACCAGGCGGCCGGCTACCTCGACGAGACTGACATGCCCGTCGCCGAGTACGTCAGGCTGCTGGCCGGGCGGCCCGAGAGCGGGATCGCCGGCCTGTGGAACCTGTCCGTGCGGCGGCTCGAGGCCGAGCGGCCGGCGGCGGTCGAACTGTTGGAGCTGTGCGCGTGGTGCGCCCCGGACCCGGTTCCCCTCGCCCTTTTCGCCGGCCGCCCCGACAGCGCCACCCTCGGGCCGGACCACGCGGCTGTCCTGGAACTGGATGGCGGCGACGGCTGGGCCGACGCGGTCGGCGCGCTGGTCGGCTACAGCCTGGCCCGCCGGGACCGGGACCTGCTCGTCGTGCACCGACTGGTCGCGGCCGAAACCCGCCGGGCGACGCCACCAGAGCGGGCCGCGGCGCGTCGGGCGCGGCTGTCCGCGTTGCTGCGCGACGCGGCCCCCGACGAGGTCACGGGCGACCCGGGCGGGTGGCCGGTCTGGCAGGTCCTCCTGCCGCATGTCCTGGCCGCCGCCGGCCACCCGCTGCCTGGCCCCGGTCCGGCGTTCGACGACCGGTGCTGGCTCGTGGACCACGCGGGTGCCTACCTCAAGGAGCAGGGGCAGCTGGCGACCGCGATACCGCTGTACGAACGCAACCTCGCGGAACGCGAGCAGCTGCTCGGCCGGGATCATCCCAGCACGCTCGCGTCGACGAACAGCCTGGCGGCCGCGTTTCAGATCGTCGGCCGGGTCGACGAGGCGATCGACCTGCACGAGCGGACGCTCGCCCGCAGAGAACGGGTACTCGGCGTCGAGCACCCCGATACGCTGATCTCCCTGACCAACCTGGCAGGCGTCTACCGCGCCGCCGGGCGGGTGGACGAGGCCGTCGAGCTACACGAACGCGCGCTCGCCAGCCTGCGGCGGGTACTTGGTGCCGACCACCGGTCCGTGCTGGCCGCGCAGGGCCATCTGGCCGTCGCCTACCGAACCGCCGGACGGCTCGACCAGGCGATCGAGCTTCACCGGCGCACCATCACGGACCGGGAGCGAACTCTCGGCGCGGACCACCCTGACACGTTGACCTCACGGAACAACCTCGCGAACGCCCAGCTGGTGACCGGACATGTCGAGCAGGCGTTGGCGCTTTACGAGCGGACCCTCGCCGACCGGGAGCGGGTGCTCGGCTCGGGCCATCCGGCGACGCTGACGTCCCGGAGGAACCTCGCCCTCGGCTACGAGGCGGCGGGACGCACGGATGAGGCGATCAACCTGCTGGAAGCAACGCTGACCGACTGCCAACGGCTGCTGGACACCGACCATCCGTTGACGGCCACGGTCGCTGGACACCTCGCCCACATCCGCGCCGCCTCCGGCCGGTAGGGGAGGGAAACCCGCTCGCGGCTCCGTGGGCCTCGCCGCCCGGTGCCGGGATCGGCGTCAGAAGGGCTGGTGGCCGCGCTTGCGCAGCCGGGGGATTCTGTCGAAGTACCCGGCGAGCCTGGCGGCCTGGTCGAAGAACTCCATCACCCGTGAGGAGTCGTTGTCGAGGTGGGCGAGCGTCTCCGCGCCGAGATAGAAGGCGACGGCGGCGTTCGCCAGCACGGGCAGGCGCACCAGGGTGGCCAACGGCTTGCCGTCCAGGAGCGTGGCGAGCAGCTCGACGGCCACCTCCTCCCAGCGCCGGGTTTCCAGCGTCAGCTGGGCGGCCAGCCGCGATCCCGGCCGCGCGCCGGCGTAGATCTCCTGGACGGCGGCGATGTGGCCGACCTCGGTGTCCTCGAGGTAGAGCTGGCGGAGGACCTCCACGGCCCGGCCGGCCCGGTCTATGCCGGACAGCTCGTCCCGGTACCGCTGGATGCGCAGGTCGCAGGTGTGGGTGAGGGCCGCGACCAGGGCGTCGTCCAGGTCGGTGAAGTGGTAGTAGATCACGCCGGGGGCGAATCCGCCGACCTGCGCGATCGCCCGCGCGGTCGTGCCCCCGTAGCCCTGGCGCACGAGGCAGGCCAGGGTGGCGTCGAGGACGCGCCCTCGGGTGTCAGACAACGCGCACCGGCCGTACGCCGTTCGCCGCGAGGTAGCCGTCGAGCCGGCGGGCGAGCGCGGCGAGATGGTGGCTGGGTACCTGCGGGTACAGATGGTGTTCGAGGTGGTAGGTGAGCTCGAGGAACACGGCTGGGATGATCCTCCCTCGCAGCGTGCGGGTCTGGGTCAGGGGAGTGTCGCCGTAGTCGTGGTGCGGCAGGTACACCGTCAGGAGCGGGTACACCCAGCTTCCGGCGATCACCATCACCGCGTAGACCAGCAGGCCCTGGGCGTACGGCCAGGCCAGTGCGCCCGCCGTGAGCACGGCGATCGGCGCCGCCGCCTCGACCAGCAGCCAACCGCGGTCGCGCCCCTGGCGGTAGGACCACCACCACAGCCGCGGCAGGAAGATCGGGCCGTAGCAGGCCGCGCCGACCAGCGACAGTTCGGCCGGGTATCCCTCGGGGTCGTCGGGGTGCGGGAAGAAGCGGTGGTGGCGGGTGTGCGTGGCGCGGTAGGCGTGCCCGCTCTCGAGGAGCACCAGGCCCATCGCGAACAGCGCCCAGTCGGTGGCGCGTCGAGAAAGGCCGAGTGTCTCGTGCACAGCGTCGTGGGTGACCGTGACGACCGCGACGAAGATCCCGAAGACGATCATCGGGGTGAGCCACCACCAGCCCGCCCACGCCGCGGCCGCGAAGCACAGCACGCCGGCGAACGGACGGGCGAGCGCGATCCACCGCTGCCGGCGGGTGGTGACAAGCAGATCCGCCCCGAGGTCCGCCAGGACGGGCGGTCCAGGGGGAGCGGGGAGCGGATGCGGACCGGTCGGGGTCATCGGCCGAATCCCCGCTCCCGCAGCATTCCCTCCGCGACGATGCGGCTGCCCAGCACGCAGGCCACCGTGCCCAGGCCCGGCCAGGTCGAGTCGCCGACCAGCCAGAGGCCGCGGCCGCCGAGGTCGTGCGGGATGGCGCGCTGATTGGTGTTGCGCAGGTTCTGCCGTACGCCCCCGACGGCGCCCGCCGGGCGGAACCCGAACCGTTCGTAGCTGCGAGGCGTGCCCGTCTGAGCGATCACCGCCCGCTCACCGAGCGACGGGTAGGCGCGCCGCGCACCGGTGACGAGCAGCTCGCCGATCCATTTCTTGCGCTGTTCGTACTCGGTCTCCTCGAGCCCCGCCCAGCCGGCCAGCTCGGTGTGTGTGGAGATCATGACCGCTCGGTGCCCCGGTGGCGCGCTGAGGGTGTCCCCGGGCTCGGATACGGAGAGGAACATGTTGTTTCCGTCGCCCAGCGGCTGGTCGTAGGACCGCAGGAACTGATGGTGCGTGAGCTCCTGCCCGGTCACCTCGTCCTCGGGTACGCCCAGGAACACCACGCACGCGCCGCCGAGCGCGTCCGCGTCGCGTTCCAGGTAGGCCCGCAGCCTGCCGGCGACCGGGAGCCCCGCGCAGATCGCGGCCGTGGCGGCGGCGGGTAGCGCGCACACGATCCGGCGGGCGTCGACCGTGCCCCGGCGGGTCGTCACCCGGTAGCCGCCTGCCTCGCCTTCCACCCGCGAGACCGCGGCTCCGACGCGGAGCCGGCCCCCCAGCGCCCGGTAGTGCCTCACGAGCGCAACCCAGAAGCCATGCATGCCCCCGGCATGGCGGCTCAGGCCAGCGCCTCGGATCGTCACGCCGAGCGCCGCGTTGATCAGTGGCGCGTCGTCGACGGCCGCGTGCACGGTGTCCTCGACCAGCATCCCCAGGAGTCCGACGAGCGCGGCGTCGTCGCGCAGGTGGTACCGGCGCAGCGCGTCCCCGAGCGTCCAGTTCACGTAGCGGGCGAGCGGCACGCCGGCCACCCCGACGGCTCGCAGGTCGCGCAGCGCGTCGGCCGGCCCGCGTACCGGGAGGCGGACGCCCGACCGGCTCGCCCGCCAGAAGGTGTGCGCCAACCGGTCGAGCAGCGACCAGAAGTCCCGATGCCGGTCGGTGCTGCCGAGCTTGCGCAGCCGCTCGGCGTGCCACAGCTCGGGATCCCGGTGCAGCACGATCTCGCGGTCGGGGAGGTGGGCGACGTAGCCCGGCAGCTCCCGGGCGTCGAGCGGACTCATGCCCACGCTCTCGAGCAGCTCGGAGCCGACGCCGCCAGGCGTGAAGTCGACGAGCGTGGTGGCGCCGACGTCGAAGGAGAAGCCGCGCTTGCGGTAGTAGCCCGCGCATCCACCCACATGGCCGTGCGCCTCGAGCACCACCGACGAGAGGCCGGCGGCCTGCAGCCGCAGCGCCGTCGCCATGCCCCCCGGACCACCGCCGATCACGGCCACGTCGAACGGCTCGGTCGCCGCCTCCACGTTCTGAACATCCGTTCTGAACATGCGTTCAGAGTGGCGCGCGTGATCTGGCGCGTCAATGCCCTTTCGTCGGGTGGGGCCGGCGATCGCGGCGATCGCGGCGAACGCCGGCGACGCGGCCCTGCACGTGTTGCGGAGCCCGCGCGCTCTCAGGCGGTTCGTCTCTCGTCAGAGGGAGCTTGCGTAGCCGGCGGTGACGCGGATGGTCTCTCCGGTGACGAAACGAGCCCTTTCGGAGGAGAGATAGAGCATCGMGTCGACGATGTCCTGCTCGCTGCCTTCGAGGTCGAGGAACTGATGGTGGCGGTGGCCCTCGATCATCTGCGGGGAGAACTCCGCGCGGATGGTGTCGGTGACGTGGAGGCCTGGTGCCAGTGCGTTCACGCGGATGCCCTCGGGTCCCAGCTCGCGTGCCCAGGCGAGCGTGAGCGCGCGCACGGCCGCCTTCGTCGCCCCATAGGCGCCCATGCCGTTGAACGCGGCCGACGACGAGATGTTGACGATGTTGGCACCCGTCCGGCCCTGCATGTGCGGGCGCGCGGTGAGCGTGCCGATCATCACGCCCATCACGTTCACGTCGAACAGGCGCCGCAGCTTGGGCACGGGGAGCCGCGCCCAGTCGACGCCGTACTCGAGTGAGTGCAGGCCGGCGTTGTTGATGAGGATGTCGACACCGCCGTGCCGGGCGACCACATCGGCGAGGACGCCGTCCCAGGCCGCGTCGTCGGCGACGTCGAGGCGGTAGGCCGACGCCTGGCCGCCGGCCTCGCGAATCTCGGCGGCGGCCCTGTCGACCTCGGCTTCGTCGATGTCGGTCAGCACCGTGTGCGCGCCGCGCTCGGCGAGCGCCCGGCCGAACGCGCGGCCGAAGCCACGCGCACCACCAGTGATGACGGCGACGCGTCCCTCGAACTGGGACATCTGCTCAGCCACGATCGCCTCCCGAGGCACTTTTTGGACTCAGTGCAACGTAGCGCTCGGTGAGGGTCGGGTGCGCGCGTCGGCCGGCACGGGACTGCCCACCGTCGTCCTCGGCCAGCCAGTCCACTGACGCTGGCGACCAGCACGCCGCCCCGGGCGTCGCGCTGCCGACAAAGTTTGAGCGCCACTCAATCGAAATGCTTGACTGGCACTCAAGCGAGTTGGCTGGAGGGGCGCGGATGGGGAACAGGGCGGACGCGTTGGCGGCCACCAGGGAACGGATCGCGCGAGCGGTCCTGCGGCTGCTGCTCGACAAGGCCTACGAGGACGTGCGGCTGGCGGATATCGCGAGCGCCGCGGAGGTGTCGCACCAGACCGTGCTCAACCACTACGAGTCGAAGGAAGGCGCGACGCTCGCGGCGATCGAGCTGCTGCGGACGGAGACCGAGCAACTGCGGATCTCAGTCCGCAGGGGGGACCCGAAGCACGCGGTAGAGGTCCTCGTCGAGCAGTACGAGCGGTTCGGTGACCTCAACGTCCACTGGGCCATGTCCGCTGAGCGGCTGGGACGCCTGGCCGGGCTGCTCGACGACGCCCGCGCCGCCCATCAGAGATGGCTCGAAGAAACATTCGCCGCCAGCCTTCCTGCCACGCCGGCGGCCCGTCGGCAGACGGTCAACGCCCTGCACGCGGCCACCGACGTCTACACCTGGAAGCTGCTGCGCCGCGACCTCGCCCTCAGCCGGCCGGAGACCATCCGCACGATGACCGCGCTGGTGCGCGGCGTGCTCGACAGGAAGCAGGATGACCGATGAGCAGGACCTACCTGTTCGCCCTCACCGACGGCGGCGGTGGCACCGTCGCGCCGGAGCTCGGCGTCGCGCGCCGGCTCGTGGACCGTGGCCACCGGGTCACGGTCCTCGCCGAGGACTCGATGGCACCCGCCGTCGCCGCGACCGGAGCGGCCTTCCAACGATGGCGCCACGGGCTCAACCGGCCGGACCACCTGCCGGAGCACGCGCCATACCAGGAATGGGCGCTGCGCAGCCCGACGACGCTCGTGCGGCAGATGATCGCCCACCTCGTCGTCGGCCCGGCCGCAGGCTACGCGCGTGACGTCACCGACGCGATCCGCGCGGACCGGCCGGACCTCGTGCTCACGTCGTTCTTCGCGTTCGGCGCGATGGTGGCCGCCCAGGCCGCCCAGACGCCCTTCGACGTGCTCATGCCGAACATCTATCCGCTGCCGGCCCCCGGGCTGCCGCCGTTCGGACCGGGTCTGCGRCTCGCCCGCGGTCCGCTCGGCGGTCTGCGGGACCGGGTCTTCGGCGTCATGTCCCAACGACTGTGGGACGGCGCGGCCCTGCCAGGGCTCAACGAGGTCCGCGGCGCGTACGGCCTGAGCCCGGTGGCGCACTACCAGGACCAGGTGCACCACGCCCGCCGCCAGCTGGTGCTCACCAGCGCCGAGTTCGACTTCCCGGCGGAGCTGCCGCCGTCCGTGCGCTACGTCGGGCCGGTTCTCGACGACCCGGCGTGGGCACCGGGCTCGTGGCAGCCACCACCCGGCGACGAGCCGCTCGTGCTCGTGTCGATGTCGACGACGTTCCAGGACCAGGCGGCCTGCCTGCAACGGGTCGTCGACGCGCTGGCGACGCTGCCGGTCCGCGGGCTGGTGACGACCGGCCCCGTCATCGACCCGGCCTCGATCACGGCACCCCCCTCGGTGACGGTCGTCGCGGCCGCGCCGCACGCGGCGGTCCTGCGCCAGGCGGCGCTCGTCGTCACGCACGGCGGGCACGGAACCCTCGTCAAGGCGTTCGCGGCGGGGGTGCCGGTCGTCATCCTGCCGCACGGGCGAGACCAGCCCGACAACGCCGCACGGGTGGCGCATCACGGCGCCGGAAGGTCGATCGCCCGCACGGCCTCCCCGGCGAAGATCGCCGACACCGTCCGCCGCGTCCTCGCCGACCCCGACTACCGCCTGGCCGCGACGCGCCTCGGCACGGCACTGCGTCGCGACGCCGGCAGCGGCCTCCTGCTGGCCGAGATCGACGGCCCCGACACCGCCGACCTTCGCCCGGCGGCGCGTAGGTAGTCCACGCCGAGGCCATATCGCTTTGGCCCACCCGCCCTCTCCGTCGCTAGGCTGCCCCCCCGAGCAGGGCCTGGGCGAGCAGCGTGGCCGTGGTGGTTCGCCAGCGTTCCGGTGACCAGCCGAGGGTGCCGGTGGCGACGATGTAGTTCTCGGCGCTGGTGATCAGGAAGGCGAGATCGGCGGCGTCCTCGACGGTGAGCTCGGGGCGCAGGGCCGCGCGGTCGGCGAGCAGGTCGGCGAGCGCGCGGAACGCGGTGCGGCGCTGGCGCTCGTTCACGTCCCACTGCGCCGCGAGGTCGGGATCGGTGCCCACCGTGCCGCGGACGACGGCGAGCAACGGCGCCACCCGCCCCATGATCTCGGCGCCGCCGATCGTCCAGATCTCGATCACCCGGACCGGGTCGGGCTCGGCGGTCAGCTCCTCGAGCCACGGCCGGTCCAGCAGCGCGACCGGCTCGTCGTCGCCGACGGCGGCCACGTCGAGCGCCTCCTTGAGCAGCGTCGCCTTGTTCCCGAAGTGGAAGTAGACGGTCTGCACGGCGACGCCCGCGCGCGCCGCGACCTGGTCGAGCGTCGTCGCGCCGTAGCCCTGGTCCAGGAACAGGTCCGCCGCCGCGGCGACGATCCGCCGCCTGGTCAGCCGCGTCTTCTCGGCCCGGCTCGGCTTGTCCTTCACCCGACTCGGGCTGTCCTTGACGGAGTCACTCACTCGCTAGAGAGTACTCCAGTGAGTCGCTAGAGTCAGCTCTAGTCAAATGGAGGAGCCCATGCCCGACCTCGCACCGATCCACCACGTGAAGATCCCGGTCAGCGACGTCCGCGCCAGCAGCGAGTGGTACCTGCGGGTGCTCGGGCTGAAGGTGGCGATCGAGTTCACCGAGGACGGCGAGCTGCGCGGCGTCGCGCTGGCGTCCCCGAACGGCGCCACCTCGATCGCGCTGCGGCACGACCCCGAGCGTGCCGCCGCCCTCGCCGGCTTCGACCTCGTCGCGCTCGGCGTCCCGACCCGGGACGGCGTCCACGCCTGGGCCGACCACCTGGCCGCGATCGACCAGAAGCACGGCGGCCTCGTCACCGGCCACCACGGCGGCACCGTCCTCGTCGGCCTCCACGACCCCGACGGCATCGAAATCCGTCTCTACGCCGACTGACCCCGACCCCCAGACCGAACCCAGACCGACCACAGACCGAGAAGGAGAAGCTCCATGCGATACACCGACTCCGGCGGCGACGGCCAGCCGATCGTCCTGATCCACGCGGCGGCCTTCGCCGACTGGTTCGTCCCGTTCGAGCGCGAGCCGGCCGCCGCCGGCCTGCGCCGGATCCGCGTCACCCGCACCGGGTACTCGGACCCCGCACCCGCCGAGCCGCTGTCGGTGGCCGACCACGCCGCCGAGTGCGCGGACCTGTTGCGCCGCCTCGGAATCGAGCGGGCCCGGGTGCTCGCGCACTCCTCCGGCTGCGTGGTCGCGCTGCAACTGGCGCTCGACCACCCGGAGCTGGTCGGCGAGCTCGTCCTCGTCGAGCCGCCGCTCATCGACCCGCTCCTGCCGCCGGCGGATCGGGTGCCGGTCGCCGCCGCGATCGGCCCCGCCATCGGCGCGGCGATGGGCGCCGCCGCCCAGGGTGACCTGCGCACCGCCTTCGACACCTTCCTGGCCGCGCTGTGCGGACCGGATTTCCGGTCCGTGATCGCGTCCACCCTCGGCCAGGCCGGTCTCGAACGCGCCGAACGCGACTGCGGCTACTGCTTCGCCGGCGAGGTGCCCTCGCTCGTCGGGTGGCACTTCGACGAGGAGCTGGCCCGCCGGATCGAACAACCGGTCCACCTCGTCGCCGGCGGCGAGAGCCCACTGTTCACCCACCGCCTGGTCGAGTACCTCGCCGCGATGCTCCCCGACACCCGCACCACCATCGTCCCCGGTCACAACCACCTCCTCCCCCTCACCGCCCCCGCCGCCCTCGCCGCTCTCGCCACCCCTGCCCCGCTGTTCCTCGAAAGGTGAGGCCATCAGATGGCTCGTTTTCTGTTCGCCACCGTCCCCGCCGTCGGCCATACCGCGCCCGCCCTGCCGATCGCCCGTGAGCTGGTCGCGCGCGGCCACTCGGTGCGCTGGTACACCGGTGTCGCGTCCGCGGACCGGATCGCCGCCACGGGCGCGACCTTTCACCCGATCACCAACCCGGAGCACGACTACAGCGAGCGGGGCCTCGACGGCCACTACCCGCGGCGCCGGGAACTGTCCGGCATCCGCAAACTGCGATTCGACCTGACCGAGGTGTTCGCGGCTCCGGTGGCCGGTCAGGTGCGGGACCTGATGGCGCTGCTGGACGAGGAGCCGGCCGACGTCCTGGTGGGGGACACCGCCTTCATCGGCGGCACCCTCGTCCAGGACCTTGGCGGGCCACCGCTCGCCGGCTTCGGAATCAGCGTCCTGGCATTCCCGAGCCGGGATCTGGCGCCGTTCGGATTCGGCCTGCGGCCCGTGGGCGGTCCCGTCGGCCGGGTCCGTAACCGGGCCATGGACGCCGCCATGCGGAACCTGTTGTTCCGCCCCATGACCACCGAGGTCAACAAGGCCCGGCAGATCTTCGGCCTGCGGCCGACCCGGGACTCCGTGTTCGACTTCCCGCGCGCGACCAGGCTGTACCTGCAGTTCAGTCCACCCGGCTTCGAATATCCCGTGCCGGACATTCCGGGCCAGGTGCGGTTCGTCGGCCCGCCGCGCCCGCGGCCAGACCTCACCTGGCGGCCACCGTCCTGGTGGGACGACCTGGCGGGCGGCCGGCGGGTGGTGCTGGTCAACCAGGGCACGGTCGCCACCGACCTCGACCAGCTGATCCGCCCGGCGATCTCCGCCCTCGCGGGGGAGGAGGACCTGCTCGTCGTCGCCGTCACCGGTGGTCCCGACCCGGCAGTGCTGGGGCCGCTGCCGGCGAACACCAGGGTCGAGCGGTTCATCCCCTTCGACAACCTGATGCCGCACGTCGACGTGTTCGTGACCAACGGCGGGTACGGCGGGGTCCAGCTCGCCCTCGCCCACGGCGTCCCGATCGTCGGCGCCGGCAAGACCGAGGACAAGATCGAGGTCAACGCCCGGGTCGCCTACTCCGGAGTCGGCGTGGACCTGCGCACCCAGACACCTGGTGCCGAGCGGGTTCGCGCCGCCGTCCGGCAGGTGCTCGGGGATCCCGCCTTCACCACCACCGCCCGCCGGCTGCGGGCTGAGATCGAGGCCTGCGGCCGGGAGCAGCGCGCGGCCGAGCTCCTGGAGTACCTGGCCGCCCATGGCGTGCCGGAGCCCCGACGGGCTTCCACCGCGCCCCTGGCCCGGCTCTAGCTCTAGGTGTTCCGACCATGAGGTCGGTCGCCGCGCTGGGCGCTGACCGATTATGGTCCAGGCTCATGCAGAACTCGTTCTGTTCGTACTGCGGTACGAGGTATGGGCCCGACGCGACGTGGCCACGGGTGTGCGCCGCCTGCGGTGAGACGACGTACCGCAATCCGACTCCGGTCGCGGTGGCGCTGCTGCCCGTCGTCATGCCCGCGGGCGAGCGCGGCCTGGTGGTGGTACGCCGCGACATCGACCCCGGCCGCGGTGAGCTGGGGCTGCCCGGCGGCTTCATGGACGTCGGCGAGGTCTGGCGGGAGGCGACGGTCCGGGAGCTGCGCGAGGAGACGGGCATCCTCGCGGACCCGGCCGACGTCCGCCTGTTCGACGTGCACAGCGGCCGGGACGGCGGGGTTCTGCTGGTGTTCGGCCTGCTGCCCGAGCGGCCGTGGGCCGAGCTGCCGCCGGTGGTGGCCACGGACGAGACGACGGAGTGGCTGGTGCTCACCGAGCCGCGGCCGCTGGTGTTCCCGACGCACACCGACGCGATGGCCGCCTACTTCGCCCGTCTCGTGGAGCCGGTGCCGGCCCCGGGTCTCTGACCGGCTGTGGTCCGCCGCGGTCCTATCCTCGAATCGAGTCAGAAGAGCCCGTCTATGGGCTCGCTGGCGTGACACACCTCGGCCCAGGCTTGGTGATGTGCGTCGGCTCAGTGAGTCCATAGACTCAATGGCGCGACACGGTTCGGAGTTTGCCGCGACGCAGCCTGCGCGCTGACCTAAGTCGGCCCTAGGGGATCGCACCGGGCGCCTAGGTTTCGACCGCCAGCGGCTGGCTCAGCCGCATCCGAATGCTCGCTCTCCGTGTTTGCCTCTGCGGGCGTGGCCCTCGGCGCCCGTCGGGCCGCCACATGGCCGGCTCCGGGCCGGTCCGCCGTCCCTAGACTGAGTGGGTGCCGATCGTCCTGACCGTTCTCGACCGGGTGCGTTGGCGCGGCCGGCCGGTGGTCGGTGAGCGGCCGCAGGCGTTACTGGCCGCCCTGGTCGTCGGCGGTGGGCAGACGGTACCGAGTGACCGGCTCGCGGAGGCGGTCTGGGGCGAGAACGGCCCGGGGAACGCGGGCAAGGCGTTGCAGGTCCTGATCTCCAGGACGCGGGCCCAGTGTGGCCCGGACGCCGTCGTCCGCGACGGTGAGGGCTACCGGCTCGGCGTCGCCATCGACGAGGTGGACGCGTTACAGCTGCGGGACCTCGCCCTGCGTGCGCGTCGCCTGCTCGCGGCCGGGGACGTGCTCGAGGTCCGCGCCGTGGCGACGGAGGCGCTGGCGCTCGCCGAGGCGCTGGCGGCGCCGCAGGACGACGACCATCCGCTGGCCGAGCTGCGCCGCGGGGCCGCCGTGCATCGCGCCGAGCTCGCCGGGCTGCTGGGCCGCGCGCTGTGCGTGACCGGCGACCACACCGCCGCGCTGCCGCGGCTGGTGGAGGCGTTCGACCGGGATGGCTCGGACGAGGCGATACTGATCTGCCTGCTGCGCAGCGAGGCGGCGGTCCGGGGCACGGCCGCGGCCCTCGACCGGTACGAGCGGTACCGGGCCGACCTGCGCGACCGGCTCGGCGTCAGCCCCGGCACCGACCTCGAACGGGTGCACCAGGAGCTGCTGCGCCTCGACGAGCCACCGGTACGCGCCGGACTGCAGTTCGACGCGAGCCCCCTGCTCGGGCGCATGGACGACATCCGTGCGCTGACCGAGCTGGTCAACACGTCCCGGGTCGTCTCGATCGTCGGCCCGGGCGGACTGGGCAAGACCCGGCTCGCGCACGTCCTCGGCCGGTCCGTCGACTGGCCGATCGTGCATTTCGTCGGACTGGTCGGCGTCACGTCGCCGCAGGACGTCGTCGGCGAGGTCGGGTCGGCGCTGGGGGTGCGCGACTCGGTGCACGGCCGGCGGACGCTGACCCCGCAGCAGCTCGCCGACGTGCGCGGGCGGATCGCCCAGCATCTCGGCTCGGCGCCGAGCCTGCTGATCCTCGACAACTGCGAGCATGTCGTCGACGCCGTCGCCGACCTGGTCGCGTTCCTCATCGCCACGACCGGCGACCTGCGGGTGGTGACGACGTCGCGGTCGCCGCTGGCGATCAGCGCGGAACGGGTCTACCCGCTCGGCGCGCTCGGCCCGACGGCGTCGGTCGAGCTGTTCCGGGCACGGGCCGTCGCGGCCCGCCCCGACGCGCAGCTTCCCGCCGACGCCGTGACCGACATCGTGACCCGGCTGGACGGCCTCCCGCTGGCGATCGAGCTCGCCGCCGCGAAGACGCGGATGATGTCCGTCGACGAGATCCGCCGACGGCTGGCGGACCGGTTCGCGCTGTTGCGCGGCGGGGTCAGAAACGCCCCGGACCGGCACCAGACCCTGCTCGCCGTCATCGACTGGTCATGGAACCTGCTGGCCGAGCGGGAGCGCCGCGCTCTGCGCTGGCTGTCGGTCTTCCAGGACGGGGTGACGCTGGCCACGGCCGAGGACGTGCTCGGCGCGGACGCCTTCGGCGCGGTGCAGGTGCTGGTCGACCATTCGCTGCTGACCGTCGCCGAGACGAGCGCCGGCGTGCGGTACCGGATGCTGGAGACGGTGCGCGAGTTCGGCCGGATGCGGCTCGCGCAGGCCGGCGAGGAGGAACGGGCGCTGGCGGCCCGGCGGGCCTGGGCGATCCGTCACGCCGACGCCGCGGCGGGGCTGCTGTTCGGGCCGGACCAGTTCGCCGGCATCGACGCGCTCGCCGAGGAGGAGGCGAACCTCGCGGACGTCCTGCGCCACGCGCTCGCGCACGCCGACCGGGAGGTCGTCGTCGAGGTGCTGCGCGGTCTKGGCGGGCTGTGGTCGCTGCGCGGCGACCACACCAGAGTGGCCACGCTGGCCGGCACGGTCGCGGAGACGATGGCCGGCTGGCAGCCGCCGGACGAGCTGGCCGACACGACCCGGGCGGCCATGGTGATCGTGTTGCAGAACGCGATGATCGGAACGCCGGGGGACCGGGCCAGACCGGTCCGCGACCTGCTCGTCCAACTCGGGACGGACGACCGCGGTGACCCGCGGATCAACGCCATGATGACGGTGCTGCTCGCGTTCGACCCGGACCAGCCCGACGCGGAGCCCTGCCTGGATGAGCGGCTGGACGAGCTGGTCGCCTCGGCGGATCCGGGCGTCGCGGTCGCCGCCCTGCAGTGGCGCAGCTACCTGCTGGAGAACGCCGGCGACCCGGCCGCCGCGATCGACGCGGCCGAGCGGGCGCTCGCACTGGTGCAGGGGACGKCTGAGGGCCCGTGGGCCGTCGCGATGCTGCACGCGCACCTCGCCGGCCTGCACATGCAGTTGGGGCGTCCGGCCGTCGCCCGCCCGCACGCGCGGGCCGCGCTGCCTGTGCTCGAACGGCTCGGCGCCCTCGACGACCTGATCCAGCTGCGCTCGGTGCTCGGGCTGTGCGCGGTCGCCGCCGGCCGCCTTGACGAGGCTGATGAGCAGGTCCACGTGGTGGACCGACTGCTGGAGTCGGACAACGTCCTCGGTGGCCTGCTGGCCCTCGGGACGGTCGCGGGGGAGATCGCGCTCGCGCGGGGCGACGTGGTCGCCGGGCTGGCGGCGTTCCGGCGGGCCTCCGCGCGCATGCGCGCCTTCGTCTTTCCGGGTCAGGAGCGGACCGGCGTGGAGCCCTGGCTGATGTTCGCCGACGCCAGCCTGCTGACCGCGCTCGCGTATCACGGCACCGGCGAGGAGGTCGCCGAGGGGGCGGAGGTGTTCCGCGCGTGCCTGGCCCGGACGGAACGCGTCCTGGGCCTGGTCGACCCCTACCTCGACTACCCGGTGTGCGGCATGGCGCTGTTCGCCCTGGGGGTGTGGGGTCTGCTGCGGTCGGCGACGCCACCGGCCGAGGCGGTCCGGCTGCTGGTGCTGGCCGAGCGGTTCGCCTACAGCCGGACCATTCCGACGATGTCCTGGGAGAAGATCGCGTCCTGCGCCGAGGAGCGCGCGCCGGGCCGGATCGCCGAGCTGCGGGCCGAGTACGGCGCCCGGCGCGGGCCAGACCTGACCGACGAGGCACGTCGCCTCGTCGGTCAGGTCGGCTGAGCCCGGCACCATCGCCTCCCGTGACTCGGGCGGAGGCGGCCGCCGGGTTCGCGAAGGCAGAGCATCTTCGCGCACCCTTGGCCCTTAGAGGTGCCGCTTGTAGAGCTTGACGGACAGCGGCGCGAACACCGCGATGACGATCACACAGGCGACCAGCGTCCAGCCCGCCTCGACGGACACGTGCGCGTGGTTGGCCAGGTCCCGGTCGGCGGAGACCAGGTGGGAGACCGGGTTGACCTTGACGAACGCGGCCAGCCAGCCGGGCAGCGTGTCGACGGGCACGAACGCGTTCGACAGGAACGTCAGCGGGAACATGATCATCATGGAGATGCCCTGGACGCTCTGGGCGCTGCGCGCGACGGTGCCGAGGCAGGTGAACACCCAGGCCAGCGACCAGCCGGTGAAGACCGCGAGCAGGATCGCCCCGATCACGCCGAGCACGCCGCCGCCGGGCCGGTAGCCGAGCGCGAGGCCCATGCCGAAGGTGATCGTCGCCGCGATCGTGTAGCGGAGCAGGTCGGCGACCATCGGCCCCGCCAGCGGCGCGATCCGGGCCATCGGCAGCGACCGGAACCGGTCGAAGACGCCTTTGTCGATGTCCTCGCGCAGCTGGGTGCCGGTGGCCATGCTGGTCGTCAGGACCGTCTGCGCGAGGATGCCGGGGATCATCAGCGGCAGGTAGCTCTTCACGCTGCCGGAGATCGCCCCGCCGAAGATGTAGGCGAACATCGCCGTGAACAGGATTGGCTGCAGGGTCACGTCGAAGAACTGCTCCGGGTTGCGCCGCATCTTCTTGGTGGCGCGCCAGGCCATGGTCATGATCTGGCGGAGCGTGTCCGCCGGGCTGGGCCGGCTCTGGGCGCGGGCGACCGCCGCGCGGGAGTCGATGGTGATCGTGGTCATCGGGCCACCTCCTGGGGGGTCTCCTTGTGTATGGGGCCGGGCACGGTCGCGTCCGCCTGCGTCTGCTCGCTCTTGTTGTCGTCCTCGCCGGTGTCGTGGCCGGTGAGAGCGAGGAACACCTCGTCGAGCGTCGGCTTGTCGACGCCGACCGAGGCGATGTGGACGCCGGCCTGGCGCAGCCCGATCAGCACGTCGGCCACCCGGTCGGCCGTCTCGAGCGCGACGTTGAGCTGGCCGGACTCCGGGGTGAGCACCGGCTCCTCGCCGAGCTGGCGGCGCACCACGTCCGCGGCCAGGGAGAAGTCCGCGCCGGGGGCCAGCCGCAGCTGCAGCGTCAGGTTGCCCACGGAGGTCTTCAGCTCGTCGGGCGTGCCCTCGGCCACCTTGCGGCCGCGGTCGATCACCGCGATCCGGCCGGCGAGCTGGTCGGCCTCGTCGAGGTACTGCGTGGTCAGCAGGACGGTGCACCCGCCGGCGACCAGGTCGCGGATGGTCTCCCACATCTGCCCGCGCGTCCTGGGGTCGAGTCCGGTGGTCGGCTCGTCGAGGAAGATCAGCGGGGGGCGGGTGATCAGGCTCGCGGCCAGGTCGAGCCGGCGCCGCATCCCGCCGGAGAACTGGGCGATCCGCTTGTCCGCGGCGTCCGTGAGGCCGAACTGCTCGAGCAGCTGGGCCGCGGTGTCGCGAGACCTCCGGGAGCTCAGGCCCTGGAGGCGCCCGAACATCCAGAGGTTCTCGGTGGCGGTGAGGTTCTCGTCGACGGAGGCGTACTGGCCGGTGACACCGATCAGCTGCCGGACCCGGTGCGGCTCGCGGCGGACGTCGACGCCGAAGATGGCCGCGTCGCCMTCGTCGATCTTGAGTAGCGTGGCCAGCATCTTCAGCATGGTCGTCTTGCCTGCGCCGTTGGGGCCGAGCACCCCGAAGATCTCACCTTCACCAATATCGAGGTCGATGCCGTCGACGGCTCGGACGTCGCCGAATGCCTTGACCAGGCCATGCGCGGTGACCGCGGCTGTCATGGAGATGCTCCTTCCGGACCGTGCTCTGATGGCCGGCCCTTGGGAACGACTCTGTGGGCGACCGGTTTCACCGTGACCTCAGCACGGTTTCACGGCCGCCGGCCCGGCTTCACGGAAGCCTGGTCGGTTCATGGAAGCTTCGCCGGCGGCGCGGTTACGGCCGGTCCGGCCAGCTCCGCGCCGGGGTTTCCGGGGTTTTGGACAGCCCGCACCCGCCGCTCCGGGGCCGTGACGGCTATGAGCAGGAATGCCGCCGCGGCGAGGAGCGCGGCCGCGGCCGGTAGCGCCGAGGCGCCCGCCAGGTCGAGGGTCACGCCACCGATGGCCGCGCCGAGCGCGGCTCCGAGGTAGATCGCGGACCCGTTGAGCCCGAGGGCGACGGTGGCGACGTCCGGGGCGACGACGAACAGCCGGTGCTGCTGCGGCGTGATGGTCAGCCCGCCGAAGGCCCCGATGGCGAAGATGAGAACCAGTGCCGGCACGTACCAGGAATGCGCCGGCGTCAGCGCACCGTCCAGCACGGCGACCCCACCGACGCCGACCAGCAGCACCGGCAGCGCGCCGCGACCGTCGACCAGGCCTCCCACCAGCCGGTTGCCGAGCACGGCCCCCAGCCCGGACGCCAGCAGGACCGCCACCAGCCGGCCGCCCGTGCCGGACCCGCCGAGCACCGCGGGAAGATAGGAGAGCAGCACGAACGCCGGCGCGACGACGGCGACCGTCGCGGCCAGGACCGCGAGCACCGCCGGCCGGGTCAGCACGCCCAGTCGCGTGCGCATCGACGTCGGCGGGACGTGCGCCCTGGGCAGCCTCGGCACGGCGACCGCGGTGAGTGCCGCGAGTGCCGCGATGGTCCAGAGCACCACCCGCCATCCCCACCATTGCCCGATCAGTACGCCGAACGGGACTCCCAGCACCGTCGACAGCGAGGTGCCCGCGGTGACGGCGGCCAGCGCGCGGCCACGCCGCTGCGCACTGACCAGCAGGCCGGCCATGACGTAGGCGTTGGACTGGAACGCGGCGGCGCCGACGGCCGCGACGACCCGACCAGCGGCCATGACGGCGAACGAGGTGGCCAGCGCCTGGCCGGCCATGCCGAGCAGGAACAGCGCCAGCCCGCCTCCGAGCAGGACACGCCGGTCCCAGCGGCCGGTGAGGGTCGCGATGACCGGCGACCCGAGCGCGTAGGTGATCGAGAAGATCGTGGTGAGCTGGCCGGCCGTGGACACGCTCACGGACAGGTCGGTGGCGATCCCGGGGAGCAGGCCGCTGAGCACGAACCCGTCGACGCCCAGGACGAAGGTGCCGGCCGCCAGCACGCCGAGCTGCCAGCCGCGCAGCCCGCCGTCGGCGGGGGCGGCGGCACGTTCATTCGATGCTTGTCGAATCGTCACAGTGTGAGGCTAGGGGTAACGTTCGATGGATGTCAAAGTGTTTGGGTCGGCGCATCGGCCGACCGAGCGGCTGACCGGGGCGGCCCACCGTGCCTCGACAGCTTCCGCAGCCAAGCCGTGACTCGCTCGACCTGATCACGATCCTGGCGGCGCTGGCCGACCCGGTCCGGCTCACGCTGATGCGGGCGATGTACGCGCGACCGGGCGCGGACGACTGTGCCGCCGTCGCCGACGGGATCGAGGTCGGCGCGCCGACGATCTCCCACCACTACCGGGTGCTGCGCGAGGCGGGCCTCACCACGACCACCGTGGAGGGGCGCCGCCGGGTCGTCACGATCCGCCATCAGGATCTCGAGGCGCGTTTCCCGGGCCTGCTCGCCGCCGTCCTGGCCCCGGAGCTGGACGACCAGCCCGCTCGCGTCTGAGGCCGCCGACCGGCCGTTGCCTCGCCGCGACGTCGACTACCTAGGTTGCTAGCATGCTAGTATCGACCTGTGGGCGATGAGGACGTCAAGCAGTTCAACGTGTACCTGCCGATCGGGCTGATCAAGCAGGTCAAGCACCATGCCATCGAATCGGGCCTGTCCCTGTCGGCACTGGTCGCCGAAGCGTTGCGTGCCTACCTCGACGACGCCCAGAGGTCACGACAGCAATCGTCTGGAACGGAGACCTGACATGACGACCGAAGGTATTGAGGCCGTGTTCCTGGAGACCCATAACTGGGGCAAGGCGGCGAAATTCTTCCAAGCCCTGGGATTCGAGCTCGAGTTCTCGACCGACCACAACTCCGGCCAGCTCCGTAACGGCGACGGCCCCTCTGTGTTCATCGCGGAGATCCCCGAGAACCGGGAGCCCCAGATGCAGGTCGTGCTGAAGGTGCCCGACGCGGAGACATTCCGGCCCGACCCCGTCGTCGAGGTGGTCACTCCGTTCGAGGAGACCCATTTCGGGACCACCATGATGACCGTCCGGGATCCCGACGGGCGGCTCTGGAGCCTTCAGGCCCCTGTCAGGAACTGACCCGCGAGGAGACGTCGGAAGAGAGGAGGGACGTCGTCATGGCGGACACTCAGGCCGAGGAGCCGGACAGCACCGCGGTGCGGACGGCGCTCTGGCGGGCGATGCACGTCCAGGTCGACGCGCCGCCGCATGTGCTCGCAGACGAGGTCGGCCTGCGACTGGTGGCTCCCGGTGACGACTGGCGTGCCCGCCCGGACATGGACCAGCGGGCCACCAGCGGCTTCCGGGCGTCCATGGTGGCTCGTGCCCGGTTCATCGAGGACCTGCTCGCCGAGCGGGCCCGCCACGGTGTCTCCCAGTACGTCATCCTGGGGGCCGGACTGGACACCTTCGCCCAGCGCGAGCCCACGGCCGCCGATCGGCTGACGGTGTTCGAGGTGGACCGGCCCGGTCCTCAGGCCTGGAAACGCCGGCGCCTGATCGAGCTCGGCTACGGCATCCCCGACTGGCTGCGGCTGGTGCCGGTCGACTTCGAGGTGGACGGGGACTGGTTGAGGCAGTTGTCGGTCGCCGGCTTCGATCCCGGCCAGCCGGCGGTCGTCGTCTCCACCGGCGTCACCATGTACCTCACCAGGCAGGCCACCGCGGCGACCCTGCGCCAGATCGCCACGCTCGCCCCCGGATCGACGTTCGCGATGACGTTCCTGCTGCCGATCGACCTGGTCGACGAGGCCGATCGCGCCGGGCTGGAGGCCTCGAAGAAGGGCGCGCAAGGGTCAGGAACACCGTTCGTGAGCTTCTACGCCCCAGCCGAGATGCTGGCGCTGGGGCGCAAGGCCGGTTTCAGGGACGTGCGGCACGTGGCGGGAACGCTGCTCGGCACGCGTTACTTCGCCGACCGGGCCGACGGCCTGCGCCCATCGAGCGGCGAGGACCTGCTGGTGGCCAGCACCTGACCCCGGCCGCGGGCCGCGCGGGCGGCGCCGGTGGGATGATGTTGGCACATCACGCAGGGGAGGGATCTGAACACCGTGGCCAGCATCGAGGAGTCAGTCGAGGTGTCCGCCTCCCCGGACGAGGCATGGGAATGGATCGCGACCGGCCCCGGGCTGTCGGCCTGGTTCGTGTCGGCGACCGTCGAGCCCGGAGCGGCGGGATCGGTGACTCTTACGTTCGCCCCGGGTGCCGCCGGCACGATGCCGATCGTGGAGTGGTCGCCGCCGTCGCGGTTCCGCTTCGGCGCGGCGCCGGGCCAGGAGGGCCGGGCTCACGACTTCACCGTCAGCGCGACGGCCGGTGGCAGCCGGGTAAGGCTCCTGGACGATGGCGTCGCACCCGAGCAGGCGGAGCAGACCGCGCTCGGCTGGCGTGGGCTGCTGTCGCGCCTGGCGGCCGTCGTCGACGCGAGCACGGGGCCGGCCGGCCGCCGGCCGTGACCTCGCGCCACCGTCGGCGCTTGACTTGAAGTTTGGTTGAGGTTCGAGCCTGGTGGCATGACGGACTCCAACAAGATCCTCGTCGTCGGCGCCACGGGAAACATCGGCCACCACGTCGTGGCCGGACTCCATGCCCGCGGTGCCGCCGTCGCGGCGATGTCCCGCTCTCCGGCCGCGGGCCGTTTTCCGGCCGGCGTCGAGACCGTCGTCGGTGACCTGACGGCTCCGGACACCTTCGAACACGCGCTCGCCGGTGTGGACGCGGTGTTTCTGCCGTGGCCGTTCCTGACAGCCGACGGTGCGCCCGCGGTCGTCGAGGCCATCGCCCGCCACGCCCGCCGCGTCGTCTACGTCTCGGCGATCAACGTGCGCGACGACCGCGCACCGGCGGCGAACGGGGTCTGGGGCCAGATCGAGGCCGCCATCCGGCGCACCGACCTCGACTGGACGTTCCTGCGGGCCAGCGGGCTGGCCACCAACACCCTCGCCTGGGCCGGGGCCGTCAGGGGCGGCGAGCCCGTCCGCGTCCCGTACCCGCGCGCGGCGAGGTCACTGATCCACGAGAAGGACATCGCCGAGGTGGCGCTGCGGGCGCTGACGGAGGAAGGGCACGCGAGGGCCGTGTATCTGCTCACCGGCCCCGCCGCCATCACTCAGGCCGAGCAGGTGCGCGTTCTCGGCGTGGTCGCCGGCCAGCCGGCGCGGGTCGAGGAGATCGCGCCCGCCGAGGCGCGTGCCTCGATGCTGACCTGGGCCGACGCGGACTTCGCGGACACCGCGCTGAGCTACTGGGCCTCGCTGGTCGACACCCCGGAACCGGTGACCAGGACGGTCGAGGAGCTCACCGGGGCGCCGGCCCGCACCTTCGAACAGTGGGCCGGCGACCACGCCGGCGACCTGCGGCCGACCTCCGTGCCCGATATCGCCGAGCGCTACGTGTCGGCGTTCCGGCAGGGACGGATGGATGTGGCCCTGGGACTGATGTCCCCCGGCGTGGTGCGGGTGGCGCCGATGGAGACCGGTGGTGAGCGCCGGGAATTGCGCGGGCTCACCGAGATCATGGCGAACAGCGAGCGGCTCAACCAGAACCTGCGAATCCATGGCGTCGAGGTCGACGGGCCGTTCCTCGACGGCGACAGGTTCGCCGTCCGCTTCTCCTTCGACGAGACCCACACACCGACCGGACGCCGGAGCACCGCGATGAAGATGTGCCTCTACACCGTCGCCGACGGCGGGATCACCCGGGAAGAGGTGTTCTACTTCGACCCGCCGGCCGGGGGTGGCGCTGGGGCGGAGACGGTTGCGTGACCGGGTGACGCCCGGACGGGTGTCAGGCCCGTTCCGCGAGGGTGTCGGCGACGAGGGCGTTGGCGTGTCCGTGGCCGAGGCCGTACTCCGCCTTGAGCCAGTTGACCAGCTCCATGTGCCGGGTGCGGTCGCTGGCTCGAATGATCGTCTTCCACTCGGCGATGGGCCGGCCGTACTTCTTCTCGATCGACGGGAAGTAGGACGCCGGTCCCTTGACCTTGCTGGCGGTGGTTTCGCTGGCCATCGTGCGGCTCCCGCTCTTGTCTAGGTGCCCGCCGGCGCTACGCCGGCAAGCTCACCTACTCAGACCGGGTGACCCATCCAGACTCATCGGTCTCATCGGCCGGCGCATTGGCGCATCGGCACTGTGGCGCATCGGCACCGCGGCGTCGAGCTCTACCGAGGGTGCTTCAGCGAGTTCGCGATCTCCGTCAGCTCCCGGATGAGCCGCTGCGCGGTGGCCACGTCGATGCCGTACAGCGGGAAGACGCGCTCGGGTATGCCGGCGGCCTTCGCGCGCATCGCCCGTCCCGGCTCGGTCAGGGAGATGAGGACCCGGCGTTCGTCGGCCGGGTCGCGGGCCCGGTCGGCCAAGCCGAGATCTTCCAGCCGTTTGAGCAGCGGGGTGAGGGTGCCGCTGTCGAGGTGCAGYCGCGTCCCTATGTCACCGACCGTGAGTGGTTCGGGCGCTTCCCAGAGCACGAGCATGGTCAGGTACTGGGGGTAGGTGAGCCCGAGTTCGGCGAGGAGCGGGCCGTAGGCGCGGATCGAGGCCCGGCTGGCGCTGTACAGCGCGAAGCAGAGTTGGTTCGTGAGTTCCAGCTGGGGCAGGCGATCCGCCATGGTCAGACGGTAGCAGGCTCCTCTTGCGCCGTCAGATAGCACGCAATAGTATTGCGCACGATATATCTGGGAAGGAGCTGGACCTGATGGACGCCCTCTACACCGCCACCGCCACCGCCTCGGGCGACGGCCGCAACGGCCGCACCGAGAGCGACGACGGCGTGCTCGCGCTCGACGTCCGGATCCCGAAGGAGATGGGCGGCCCCGGCGGCGCGACCAACCCCGAGCAGCTGTTCGCCGCGGGCTACGCGGCCTGCTTCCACTCGGCCCTCAAGCTCGTCGGCCAGGCCGAGTCGGCCGACCTGACCGACTCGCAGGTCTCCACCAGCGTGTCCATCGGCGCGCTGCCGCAGGGTGGATTCGGCCTGGCCGTCGGGATCGTCGTGCACGCGCCCAAACTCGACCTCGAGACCACCACGGCGCTCGTCCGCAAGGCACACGAGGTATGCCCCTACTCGAACGCGACCAGGGGCAACGTGGAGGTCACGCTCGATGTCGTCTGACGACGACGTCGCCGTGACCGCCAAGGACGCCGCGGTCACCGCCAAGGAGAGTGCCGGGCCCGCGCGCGACGCTGGCACCGCTGGCGCCCGTGGCGCGGGTGGCGCCGGGTACGCCCGCGCCGAGCGCGCGCTGCTGGCGGACCTGCTGGCCGACGTTGGTCCGGACCGGCCGACGCTGTGCGCCGGGTGGACCACGCACGACCTCGTCGCCCACCTCGTCACCCGGGAGCGCGTCCCCTACGCCGGGCCCGGGCTCGTGATCCCGGCGCTGCACGGCCTCACCGAGCGAGCCGAGCGGTCGACGGGCCGGGCGCACTCCTTCTCGGAGCTGGTCGAGACGTTCCGCGCCGGACCACCACGATGGAGTCCGGCCCGGCTTCGCCGGTTCGACGACGCCACGAACGTCAACGAGTTCTACGTCCACTACGCCGACGTGGACCGGGTCGTTCCGGGATTCACGCCACGGGAGGTCGACCCGGTCGTCCGGGAACGCATCTGGTCGGCGCTTCGGCTGCTCGGCCGGACTGGATATCGGCGGACCGACGCGGAAGTGGTCGCGCAACGCACCGACACCGGCGCCCGGCGGGTGCTTCGGCGCGGGGCCTCGACCGTCGTCGTCGCCGGACTGCCGGAAGAGCTGTTGCTGCACGCCTTCGGCCGCCGCTCGGCGGCGAGGGTCGAGCTCCGGGGTGATCCGGCGGCCATCGCCTCCTTGTAGCGGGCCAGTCGTACGGTGGCCGGGGGCCGTACGACTGGTCGTGATGGTGGCCGGCCCGGCCAGGCGGGGATATGCGGGATGTCGATACCGAACCGGGCGGACCTCGGTGGCTGGCCGAGGCCGGTCCGCCGCGTTGATCCGCGTCCGTCCAGGGTCGGCTTGCCCAGCGGCCCGAAAGCGCCAAGCGTGGGGACATGGCGGTTACGGGACGGCGGGTGCGTGAGCCGGGCCCGCCGAGGTGGCGCCGGCGGGCCAGACCTGGGCCGGGCGTCGCCGGCGTGGTCAGCGCGGGGAGGCGCCGATCGTCGGCGACGGGGCGACGGTCCTGGCCGATCGCGACATGGCGGTCGCCGCGGACGCCGTAGGTGCCGTGGGCGGTGTGGTGGCGGGTGCTGAGGTCCAGGGTGACCTGCCCGCGCGGGTGGCGCGGCGGGTCGTGGCGGCGATGGGCCGGCCGTTCGAGATCGGTGGCCGGCGTTGCCGGGTTCAGGTCAGTGTCGGGCTGGCCGTCGCGGATGGTCCCGGGCCGGTCGACGCCGAGGATCTGCTGCGCCGTGCGGACGCGGCGATGTACGCGGCCAAGCGCAAAGGCAAGGGCCGGCTGGTCGTCGCCCACTCAGTCGGCGCCAGCGCCGACTGAGTGGGCGACGACTTTGGCCAGAGCGGCGAGACCTTGGTTAGAACCGCCACCGGGTCGCGCCGCCTGGGTCGACGGTGGCCAGCGCCGTCGCCGCGCGTGGCGCCAGGCGGTAGACGTGCCAGGGGGGTGGCCCGGCCGAGGGCGCGCTGAACTCGGCGGTGAGGGCCAGACCCGTGTCGTCGACCCGGGCTGGCCAGCCCTGCGCCACCCAGTGCGCCGCCAGATCGGCGACGGTCCCCGGATCGGTGACCAGATCGGCCTCACCCGTCACGGTGAGATCGAACTCCCGGGCGGCCACGCTGAGCACGCAGCGCGGGTCACGGGCGAGGTTGCGGCCCTTGCGAGTGCCTTTGCCGGTCTCGAACCAGAAACAGCCGTCGACCCAGAGCGCGCCCAGGCCGGTGACGTGCGGACTGCCATCCGGGTTGATCGTGGCCAGCCAACAGGTGTGACGGTCCGGGCCCCCGCTTCCCGGGGCCTGACTCAGTCCCGCCTCGAGCCGGGCCTCGATCCCGGACCAGTCGAGCGTGGGCAGTTCGTACAGGTCGGCAAGGTTGGTGGCTTCCATGACTCCTTCGACTCCGTCGGACGCCCGAACTCATCGCGCCCGGCTCCGGCTCCGGCGCCAGCCTCCCGATCCCGGGACGGGATCGCCGCCCGCCTGCTCCCGGCCGGCTACCCGGTGGAACCGGCCCGGCGGTAGGCGAGTCCGGCGGCGTTCGGGTTGCCCTGCTCGTCGTACAGGCCGGTAAGGCTGCCCGAGGTCGCGGGAAGGGCGAACCAGGCATACCGGCTCAGGAACGGCAGGCTTTCCAGCATCGTCGTCGAGGCGGTCACGAATTCCGCCTGCTGCTGCGTCGAGGGTGCCTTGGCGGTTCCACTGGAGAAGTCCATCAATGCGTACTCGGTCAGCCAGATCGGCAGGTGGTAACGGTTGTAGACGGCCTGCAGATATGTCCGGAGTTGATCCGTCGCGCGGGACGTGTTGAAGTCACCGCCGTACCAGTGCAGCGTGATGAAGTCGACCCGATAGCCGCGCTGCTTTACCCCGGTCATGAAGCGGTCCAGCCAGCCGCCCTGGTCCGCCCCGCCATAGGCCACGGCCGGGCTGCCCAGCCGCTTGCCGGTCGCCTGGAGCTGCGGCCAGAGGTCCAACGCCGCTTCGACCGTCATGTTCGCCTGGCCGCCGAGGTCCGGCTCGTTGAAGCCCAACAGGGTGTCGCCCTGGGCGGACGCCTGCCGCAGCGTCGTGGTGGTCACCGACCCCGCGCCCCAGATCATGGGCACGAACTGGACTCCCGCCGGAGCCGTGACATTTCCCGGAGCCGCGGCCCAGTTGTAGTACCAGGACACTCCCACATCGCCCAGCGCCTTCTGCAGGCCACCGAAGTTCCAGATGCTGGTGCCCTTCCTGGCCGAGCCCGCGGCGGGGGGCGCCGGCGAAGGGGCGGCGGTGGAGGGGCTCGGGGCCGGGGCGGTCGGTTTCACCGACGCCGTCGGGGATGCCGAGGACGGAGCCGAGCCGGGCGGCGTGGCTCCCGCCGACGAGGTTGCCGGGACCGGCGCGGTGCCGGATGCCGCCGGCGCCGACCCCGTACCGCCGGGAGTGGTCGTCGTGCCCGGGCCTGACCCACCGGGCGTCCCGGCGCTGGGCAGGCACCCCGCGACGGCGATGGCGACGGCGGCGACGGCGGCGCTCAGCCCCAGCCGAGCCCCGCCGGCCTGCCCCGACCAGCGCCGGCGAGGCCGGGCGCGCGTCCCGTGCGCCGTCGCGGGCACGACGCGGCCCTCTGCCGGCAGCTCCTGTGCGCCGTCCGCGGCGCGCTCCGGGCGGGTGCCAGACTCATCGCTTTCCTGCATAGCCTCTCCTCACCTTGGTGACGAACTGGCTGTGCATCCGGCCGACCCCAGGCCCCGGGGGCGATGCCCCTTCGGCGCGAACACTCACAAAACGGTCAAGCGTGCCAATCTTTCCATGGTCGACAGAGCGGTGCGCATCCGGCCCTCGCTGCGGCCCGCGCCGGTGTCCGGAGGCCCGTGTGAGCCGGCGCGGCGCTGCTCATAGGGTCGGTGGTGGTAGCGATGCGAACCGGGACAGACGGCAGGTAAAGATGCGAGTGCTGGTGGCGACACTTCCCGAGCTGAGCCATGCCCTTCCGACGGTGCCGCTGTGCTGGGCACTGCGGGCTGCCGGCGCCGACGTTCTGGTGGCGAGCGGCGGCGACGTGGTGAAGGTGACCGAAGCCGGCCTACCGATGGCCGATCTCCTGCCTGGCCGTGGCATCGCGGACTTCCTGAGGGCCTTCGACCTGTCCGCGCTCGCCGCTCCAGACGGCGGTCCGGACGCGGACCCGCCCGCTCAGCAGGGGCAGGCCGCCCAGCCGAGGCCCGCCGAGACGCCGTCGGCCCGGACCGGGCCCGCCGCGCCGTCGCCGGCACCCACGCCCACGCCCACGCCGGACCCGCTCGCCGAGGCTCCCTCGTACGCCGGCTTCCTGCCGCGCGTCAGCGAGCTGTTGCCCGAGGCGGACATCGCCGAGCTCTTCGAGATGATGCATCGCTTCGTCGCGCTCGCCGAGCAGTGGCGGCCCGATGTGATCGTCTACGGGCCGATGACCGTCGGTGCGCTGGCCGCGGCCGCGAAACTGGACGTCCCCGCCGTCGAGCATGGCTTCGGATTCCTGCGCACCGCGGGCATCGACCCGCTGCTGCGGACCCTCGGCAGCGAGGTGTTCGACCGGCACGGGGTGGACCTGCCCGCGAGCCGGTACGCGATCGACGTCGCGCCGCCCAGCATGCTTCTCGAGGAGCCACAGGGCTGGCCGATGCGTTACATCCCCTACAACGGCGGCGCCCGGGTGCCCGACTGGCTCAGCGAGCCGCCGTCGCGCCCCCGGGTGGCCGTGACGCTCGGCAACCTGATTCCGGAGCTGGTGCGGTCCGGCGAGCATGGCGTGGTCGGGCGGATCATCGATCGGGCGGACAGCGTCGACGCCGAGTTCGTGCTGGCACTGGGCGCGCTCGACCCGGGGGTTCTCGGCAAGCTCCCCGACAACGTGCGGGTCATCGGGTACACGCCGCTGACCCAGCTGCTGCCCACCTGCGCGGCGGTCGTCCACCACGGCGGTGCCGGCACCTGCATGGGCGCGCTCGACGCCGGCATACCGCAGCTGGTCATCCCGCACCTGTTCGACCACCAGCACACGGCCGACCTGGTGGTGAAGCGCGGCGTGGGCATGGCGCTCGACCTGGCGGTCGACCCCGACCTGCCGGCCAGCGTCCTCGACGCGCTCGTGGGTGACGAGCAGCTGCGCGGGCGTGCCCAGGAGGTCCGGGCGGAGATGCGCGCCATGCCGACGCCGGTCGACGTCGCGGCCCGGCTTTTCGAGCTCGTCTCCGCCTGACCTGCTCGCGGACGAGAACCGCCGGGTCCGCCCCCGGCGGCCGCCTAGAGCTTGCGTCCCACCCCGCAGTGGGACGGCAGCGGCTCGGCGCCCGGAACGTCCGGTCGCCACTGGGGGTTCGGAACCAGGCCCGGCTCGACGAGCTCCGTGCCGTCGAAGAAACGCATTATTTCCTGGTAGTCGCGGACGGTGTATTCATATCCGCCCTCGGCGACGGCGTCGGCCGCCTTGTCCGCGTCGCCGTGCACGCTGTCGTTGATGGCGACGTAGCTTCCCGGGACCAGGCTCGCGAGGATGCGACGGACAATGCCGTAGGCCTCGTCGGTATCCTTGACGGCCGCCCCGAGAACGCCGAACAGAATCAGGCCGACCGGCTTCTCGAAGTCGAGCGTCGCGGCGGCCTGCTCAAGGATCGTCTCGGGTTCGCGCACGTCGGCCTCGAGATAGGTCGTCGTACCCTCGGGTGTGCTGGTCAACAACGCGCGGGCCTGCCTCAGTACCAGCGGGTCGTTGTCGACATAGACGATCCGGCATTCCGGGGCGATCCGCTGGGCGACCTCATGCGTGTTGTTCTCGGTCGGTAGCCCGGTCCCGACGTCGAGGAACTGGCGGATACCCGCCTCCTCGACGAGGAAGCGCACGACCCGGGCCAGCGCGTTGCGGGACTCGCGGGCGATCGCCACGATTCCGGGGTACGCGGCGATGGCCGCCTCGGCGACCTCCCGGTCCGCCGGGAAGTTGTCCTTCCCGCCCACCCAGTAGTTCCAGATCCTGGCGCCGTGCGGAATGTGCGGGTCGTAGCTCGGGTCGGCCTCGACGGCCGTCCGCTCGTCGGTGCTCATGGACCGCTCCAGTGCTGGGGACGGGACGTGCCGACAGGCCTGGCGCGCCCGCTTGCGTCACCAGGTGCCCGGAAAGCGACTGTACCGACGCCCAGCGCGTCGCGTCCATGGCTGACAGCGCTTGGCCGGTCGACGCTGCGTGGCCAGCGGAGACGGTGTGGCGGGACCTCCGGCACTTGCGTGAGCGGCCCTGCGCGTGAACACGCGTCGCGCGTTGTGATTGCACGCACAGTATTTGTGTCGTGTGCTGCGAAGTTGCGGAACGAAACCGCGCGGCTCATTTCTTCCCGCGGCCGGACCGGTGCGTTCCCGCGATCGGGCGCGGCTCTCGCCGACCCCCGGCCCGTCATGCTGTGAACACGGCGCCGTTTCCACCACTTCCGGTGTACCGGTGACAACGGGGAACCACGGCATTCCGATATGCTGACACCTGAACTTCTGGGCGATCGGGATCGAGGGAAGCGGCCGTGTCTGTTCCTGGGGGTGGCGGGCCGACCGTGCGTCGCATCCTGCTCGGTTCCCAGTTGCGGCGGCTCCGGGAGAGCAGGGGGATCGGCCGCGAGGAGGCGGGGTACCACATCCGTGCCTCCGAGTCGAAGATGAGCCGGCTGGAGCTGGGCCGCGTCAGTTTCAAGAAACGCGACGTCGAGGACCTGTTGACGCTCTACGGCGTGACCGGCGAGACCGAGCGCGAGCAGGTGCTGGCGCTGGTTCGCGCGGCCAACGAGCAGGGCTGGTGGCAGCCCTACTCCGACGTCCTTCCCAGCTGGTTCCAGCCCTATATCGGCCTGGAGGAGTCGGCCTCGCTCATCCGGACCTACGAGCTCCAGTTCGTTCCCGGCCTGCTCCAGACCGAGGGCTATGCGCGCGCGGTCATCGCCGGCGGCAACCGGGGGATGCCCCGGGAGGTCATCGACGGGCGCGTCGACGTCCGGATGAACCGGCAGAAGCTGCTGACCCGGCCGGACGCCCCGCGCCTGTGGGCCGTGATCGACGAGGCCGCGCTGCGTCGACCCATCGGCGGCGCGAAGGTCGCGCGGACGCAGATCGAGCATCTTCTCGAACTGACGGACCAGCCGCAGCTGACCCTGCAGGTGATGCCGTTCGACGTCGGCAGCCACGCCGCCGACGGCGGGGCGTTCAGCATCCTGCGCTTCCCCGACGTCGACATGACGGATGTCGTCTACCTCGAACGGCTGTCCGGCGCCGCCTACCTGGACAAGCGCGAGGACGTGGACCGGTACACGATCGCCATGAACCAGCTGAGCCTCGACAGCTGCACTCCGGAACGGACGATCGAGGTCCTCCGGAGGATCGCCGCCGCCCTGTAGGCGGCGGGCCATCAGACTGACAACCGGCCAGGCTGCGCCGGGTCGTGGGATGGTCGCGACCGGTCGTACCGTCCGCTCTCCGATGCGTGCGATGGCCCGGGTGTACTGGCGTCTGTTGGTGGCGGGGTTTCGTCGCCAGTCCACCTACCGTCTGGCGGCGTTGGGCGGGCTCGTCGCGAACGCGACGTTCGGGCTTCTCAAAGTGGCGGTCCTGTTCGCGACGGTGCGTGCGGCGGGCGGTGACGTCGCGGGGTACGACATCGGTCGGATGAGCACCTACATCTGGCTTTCCCAGGCGCTGCTCGGCTCGATCAACCTCTCCGGTCGGACGGACATCGCCGAACGGATCAAGAATGGCCAGGTCTCGGTCGACTTCCTGCGCCCGCTGGACGTGCAGGCCGCCGAGGTCACGACCGAGCTCGGGCGAGCACTGTTCGCGCTGGTCCCGCGCGGGATCCCGATGCTCGTGATCGGCACGTTCGTCGGGATGGCGCTGCCCGCCTCGGCCACGGCGTACCCGCTCGGCGCGGTAAGCCTGCTGCTCGGAATCGTGATCTCCATCGCGACCGCCTACCTTGTCGGAGTCGCAGGTTTCTGGCTGGTGGAGACCCGTGGCTTGCAGATCTGCTACATGGTGGTCTCGGGATTCCTGGCTGGGCTGTTCGTCCCTATCCGGCTGTTTCCGCGCTGGCTGGAGCTCGCCGCTCAGTCGACGCCGTTCCCGTCGATGATGATGTACCCGATCGACATCCTCGCGGGTCGGGTCGGCCCGACGGGCGCGCTGACCCTGCTCGCGGCGCAGGCCGCGTGGCTGGCCGCCATCGGCGGCCTCGGCCAGATGCTGACCCGCGCCGGCCGGCGCCATCTGGAGGTGCAGGGCGGATGAGGCGCAGGGTGGCGCAGGCGCGGCCTCCTGAGGTACAGCATGGCTGAGGGGCTTGCGCCGCGGGCCCGGCTGCGGCCCTACCGGGCGGTGCTCGCCTCCCGGGCCAGGTCCCAGACCTCCTACCGGGCGAACTTCGCCCTCGACCTGATCAGCTCGTTCCTGGCCGCCCTCGTCGAGCTGGCCGAGGTCTGGGTGCTGTTCCACGCCGTCACCCGGCTCGGTGGGCTGGAGTTCCACCAGATCCTGCTGGTGTTTGGTCTTGCCGACCTGGCCTTCTCGCTCGCCGACCTCGCCGTCGGGCACTGCGACAACCTGCCCGCCTACGTGCGCGCCGGCACCCTCGACGTGTTCTACCTGCGGCCGCAGCCGCTGCTGCTGCAGCTGGTCACCAGCGACATCACCCTGCGGCGGCTGGCCCGCGCGGCCGTCGGCCTGGTCGCGGTCATCGCCGGTCTCGCCGTCAACGACATCGCCTGGGACGTCGGCGCCGTCGCCCTGTTGACAGTCGCGTTCGTCAGCGGCTGCGCGACGTTCGCGGCGATGTTCGTCTGGGCGGGCGCCCTGCAGTTCTTCCTCATCGACGGCGCGGAGATGACCAACGCGTTCGTCTACGGCGGCCGTTATGCCGCCACCCAGCCGGCGTCGGTGTGGTCGCGCCCCCTCAAGGTGGTGTTCGGGTTCGTCTTCCCGATGGCCTTCACCGGCTTCCTGCCGACGCTGCGGCTGCTCGATCTGCCGGCGCCCGCGTGGCTGCCAAGCTGGCTGGGGTGGTGCGGGCCCCTCGCCGCGCTCTGGGCGTGGGCCATGGCGCTGCTGTGCTGGCGCTGGGGCGTCCGGCACTACCGCGGTGGCGGCGGATGAGGGAGGCGGACGAGGGCATGGCCGGCGGGCGGATGAGCGGATGAGCGCGATCGTCGAGACCAGGGGGCTGACCAGGGAGTTCTTCGTCCGTGACGGGCGGCGCCGACGGCGGCTGACCGCCGTCGACGACCTGACCGTGCGCATCGAACCCGGCGAGGCCGTCGGCTACATCGGCGCCAACGGGGCCGGCAAGTCCACCACGATCAAGATGCTGACCGGCATCCTCGTGCCCACGAGCGGCACGGTGACCACCTGCGGCCTGCGTCCGGTCAAGGACCGGCGCCGGCTCGCCCGCCAGGTCGGCGTCGTGTTCGGGCAGCGCTCCCAGCTGTGGTGGGACCTGCCCGTCCGTGAGTCCTTCCGGATCCTCGCGGCCATTCACGCGTTGCCCGCCGCCACCGAGCGTGCCCGCACCGACGAACTGGTGGAGCGGCTCGAGCTGGCCGACTTCCTCACCACCCCGGTCCGGCAGCTGTCGCTGGGCCAACGGATGCGCGCCGAGGTCGCCGCCGCGCTGCTGCACGCCCCGCGCCTGGTGATCCTCGACGAGCCCACCATCGGCCTCGACGTTCTGTCCAAGCAGCGCCTGCGGGAGTTCCTTGTCGCCGAGCGCCGTACCCACGGCACGACGTTGCTGCTGACCACGCACGACATGGGCGACGTCGCGCGCCTGTGCGACCGGGTGCTCGTCATCGACCATGGCCGGCTCGCCTACGACGGCGACCTGGCCGGGCTCGGGCGGACGACCGGCGCCGAGCGGGTGCTCGTCGTCGACCTCAGCGGGCCGTCCCCGGACCTGACCGGGATCCCCGCGGCCCGGCACGTGTCGAGCGAGGCGCACGGCCTGCGCCAGCGGCTCGCCTTCGACGCGGAGGTGACCACCGCCGCCCGCGTGTTCGCGGCCATCGCCGAGCGGGTCGAGGTCCTCGACTTCACCGTCGAGGAGCCCGACATCGAGGACGTCGTCCGCCGGATCTACGCCGCCCGCCGCTGACGGAGGTCCGATCATTCATGATCGCCACGGACCTGTTGTCACGGTTGCGACTTGACCGGATTCACAACCGTGCCGACCCGGAGTTGGTGATCTACGGTCGCGGGCTGACGGGCAGCCATCGGCGGAGCGGCGCCGGGCAGCCGATCTGACGCGCCGTCAGGTCCGTTGTGTCAGACTTCGGAGCCGACCCGCTGGCACGCCGGAAGGTGACGACGTCCATGTCCCAGACACCGATGCACGGCGAGGAGTCGACGGCGCAGGTGGCGCAGGTGGCGCAGGTGGCGCAGGCCGAGCCGGTTCTGTCGCTCGGGCTTCCGCCGAGCGTCCGGGTCGTCGAGTACGCCCGGCTGGCCGAGCGGCTCGGTTACCACCGGCTGTGGCTGTTCGACTCGCCCGCGCTGTATGGCGATCTGTGGATCGCGCTCGGCCGGGTCGCCGAGGCGACCGAACGCATCGGGCTCGGAACCGGGGTGGCGGTGCCCAGCCTGCGCCATCCGATGGTCACCGCGGCCGCCATCGCCACGGTGGAGGAGCTCGCGCCCGGGCGTCTCACCTGCGCGTTCGGGACCGGCTTCACCGCCCGGGTGGCGCTGGGCCGCCCCGCGATGAGGTGGGCGGACCTCGCTCGTTACGTCCGCCAGGTGCGTGCGCTGCTCGCCGGCGAGGTCACCGAGATCGACGGAGCGCCGGCGCAGATGCTGCACCCTCCCGGCTGGGGGCCGCCCCGCCCGCTGGCCACACCGCTGTGGGCCGCGCCGATGGGCCCCAAGGGGTTCGCGACCGCGCGGGACCTCGGCGTCGACGGCGTCATCTTCCCCGGCGTTCCCGACGTACCGCTCACCGACTGGAAGTCGCGGGCGCTGCTCGCGCACGGAACCGTCCTGCGCCCCGGCGAGGACCACACCAGCCCTCGGCTCGTCGAGGCCGTCGGGCCGTGGTTCGCGACCAGCTTCCACGGCGTCTGGGAGCTCTACCCGGACGTCCTCGACAGCCTCCCCGGCGGTCCGGAGTGGCGGGCCGCGATGGAGGCCAGCCGGCCGGCTGACCAGCGCCACCTCGCGGTGCACGAGGGGCACGTCGTCACCCTCACCGAGGCCGATCGTGCCGGCATAGCCGCCGCCGGCCCGGCCATCCTGGGCACCGGCTGGACCGGCGACGCCGCCTCGATCCGAGCCCGGGCGCGCGAGGCGGGCGCCGCGGGTGTCACCGAGGTGGTCTACACGCCGTCCGGCCCCGACGTCCCTGCCGAGATCGAGGCGTTCGCCGCCGCCGCCCGGACCTGAGCATCCCCGGAGGCGTCGCCGCCGTCCGCTCGGTCTGGGCGGACAGATCTGTACCGTTCAATCGCATGACGGACGAGCGTGAGGTTCTGGACTGGCAGACCTTCGGTGTCGCCTCCAGGGAACTGGCCCAGCTGGTCGCCGACGACGGGTTCCGGCCGGATCTGATCCTGTCGATCGCGCGCGGCGGCCTGTTCGTCGCGGGGGCGCTCGGCTACGCGCTGTCGGTGAAGAACCTGCACGTGATGAACGTCGAGTTCTACAACGGCGTCGGCGCCACCCTGAACATGCCGGTGATGCTGCCGCCGGTGCCGAGCACGGTCGACTTCTCCGCCAAGAAGGTGCTGATCGCCGACGACGTGGCGGACAGCGGCAAGACGCTCGTGCTGGTGCGGGACTTCATTCAGCACCAGGTGGCGGAGGTGCGGTCGGCGGTGGTCTACGAGAAGCCCCGTTCGCTGGTCAAGTGCGAGTACGTATGGCGGCGCACCGACCGGTGGATCAACTTCCCGTGGAGCACCCAACCCCCGATCGTGGGTCCCTGAGCCCAGGTTGCGCGGTCGCGCCGGCGGTCGTGAGGATGGCGCGGTCGGCAACCGCCTCGGTCGCCGGCCGTCGTTCCGGATGGAGGCCCTGTGCGCCAGGTGCCGTTCGTGCCGCGTCACCGATGGGTGGCGGGCCTGGCGCTCGCGACCGTCGCCGGGCTGTCGGYGTGTGACAGCCCCGCCAGCTCCGCCGGCGGCAACACCGGCGGCAACGCCCCGCCGGCCGGCGGRCAGACCGGGACGGCGGCGGCGTCCACGGCGCCCAGCCCGAGCCCGACGTCCGCCGTCGGCCGGTGCGGGACGGCGGATCTCGCCGCCGCCCTCTCCGCGCCCCCGCCCGCGGGGACGTCGCAGAGCACCGTGCACGTGACGTTTCGGAACCGTTCCTCGGCCCGGTGCAGCCTGTACGGATATCCCGGCGTTGAGCTCAGGGAGGCGGGCGGCGACGTCTGGGATCTCGTGCGGTCGCCGCTGGTCGCCCGCACACTGATCGTCCTGGCTCCCGGTGACCGGGCGCACGCGACGCTTACCTATCTGCCGACGAGCCCCTCCGACGGCACCGGCAATCCTGCCTTCACCCCCGCCACCGTCGCGTTGACGCCGCCCGACGAGCGGACCCAGCTCGTGGTCCCGTGGAAGGGCGGGCCGCTCGTGCGGCAGGACGGCGCGACCCATCCCGGCACCTACGTCTCGGCGCTGGAACCCGGCGCCTGATCGCGCGCCTGGACCGGTAACGGCGAACGGCCCGCCGCGCACACCTCCGGACGCGCGCCGACCGCACCGCCCCCGGCGCCGCTGAGCCGCTCCTCACAGGACATCGCTCGGCCTCTCCCGTGACCGCATTCGCGATATATCGTGAGCATGTCGTCTGTTGAGGACTGGCGGCTGAGCGATGGAGGTCGTCCATGGTGACGCAAGGAAGCGGGCCAAGCGGAAGCGGCGAGACCAGGCGCGCGGGGCCGCCTGGCCCGGGGCGGCGGCGCCCGCCGCCGCGACCTGTCGAGGTGGTGGGCGTCGAGCGCCTGGCGCCGTGGCTCCTGTCGGTGTCGCTCGGTGGCGACGCCCTGGCGGGGTTCGCGGTCGAGGCGCCCACCGCGCACATCAAGGTGCTCATCCCGCCGCCTGGTGAGGCCCTGGTGCTGCCCACTCCCGGGTCGGACGGGCTCGTCTGGCCGGCGGACGCTCCGCGACCGGTGCTGCGCACCTACACTCCGCGCCGGTTCGACCCGGCCACCGGCACGCTCGAGGTGCAGTTCGCCCTGCACGGCCCCGGGCCCGCCGCGTCCTGGGCCGAGGGGGCCAAGGCGGGCGACCGGGTGGCCGTCGCCGGCCCAGGCGGGCGGTTCCAGCTCGACCCGGGAGCGGAGCGCTGGTGGATCGCCGGCGACGAGAGCGCGGTTCCGGCGGTCGCGACCCTGCTGGAGGCGCTTGCGCCCACGGCCCAGGTCGAGGTGCATCTCGAGATAGCGGCCGACGCCGACGTGATCCCGTTGCCAGGCCCGGCGCGGACGTCCGTCACCTGGCACCAGCGGCGGGACGCGACGGCATACGGCGCCGAACTGGTCGAGGCCGCGGCCAGCTCCGCCTTCACCGCGGGCACCCATGCCTGGGCCGCCTGCGAGACGGGAGCCGTCCGCACCATCCGCCGGCACCTACTGACCGAGAAGGGCGTCCCAGCCAGCGCCCTGACGACCCGCGGCTACTGGCGGCTCGGAACCACGAACCATCCCGACCACGACTACGGGGACGACGGCTGACGGACGGGCCGGCGGCTGACGGCCGGCGGGCTGACGGGCTGACGGGACCGGCTGCGGCCGCCGCGGGCGGACGGATGGCCCGCGGCGGGGCGACCGGCCTTGGGGCCTGTGTTCTTCGGTAAGGCGGCCGGTCACCGCGGGTGGAGATCGTCGGACTGGGCGGCGAGATCCTCGGCGCGTGGGGCGTGCGCAGGGTCCATGAGGTGCTGGGCGACCACGCCGGTGAGCARCGCCTGGTAGAACGCACCCACGCGTCGCGCCCGCTCCGGCTCCGCCACCGGGTCTATCCCGTCGAACAGCGCCGCCAGTCCTTCGCGCGCGGCGACCTGCGCGCCGGCGAAGTGCTCCGCCAGGTCGGGCCTGCGGCGTATCTCGGTGACGAGCTCGAACTGCACGGCCCACAGCGCCGGGTTGGCGTGCGCTGACGCGATGACGCGGCCCCAGATCGCCGCGCGCCGCGCCTCGGGCGGCAGCGCGGCGTCGTCGCCGTCGACCAGCGCGTGTTCGAACTCCTCACTCCACCGCTGGACCGCCTGGAGCAGGGCGGTGCTCAGCAGCGCCTCGGTCGAGCCGAAGTGGTAGCCGATGGCGGCGAGGCTCACCCCCGCGGCCGAGGCGATGTCCCGTGCCGTCGTCCGGGCGTAGCCCTTCTCGAAGAGGCAGGCGAGCGCTCCGTCCAGCAGCTTCTCCCGGTTGCCCACGCACTCACCCTACGTCTGAGACGAACGTCTGGCACATATGTATTGCACGAATGTCTTGTACATCTGTGCAAGACGGTCGTACAGTTGGTGGCGCGGGGACATCGGCGACCGGAGGAGGAAACGATGCGGAGCCAGGTGACCGGTTCTCAGGTGGTGGCGGTGCGGGACGACCACTACGCCACGATCAACGGTGTCGAGCAGTGGCTGCAGATCCGCGGCGAGGACCGGTCCAATCCGGTGCTGCTGGTGGTCCATGGCGGCCCGGGCTCGCCCTACTCCGTGTTCACTCCGGTGCTGCGGGACTGGGAGCGGACGTTCACGGTGGTCCACTGGGACCGTCGCGGCTGCGGGCGGACCAGGCGCCGCGGCGGCGCGCCGAAACGGGCGGAGCTCACGGAACTGACGTTCGAGCAGCAGGTGGCGGACGGGATCGAGGTCGCCGAGCATCTGCGCCGGCGTCTCGACAAGGAGCAGATCGTCCTGATGGCCGGCTCGATGGGGACCATCCTCGGCCTGCCGATGGCGCTGCGGCGCCCCGACCTGTTCTCGGCGTACGTCGGCACCGATCTCTACGTGGACATGGTCGCCAACGAGCGCCTCGGGTGGCGGGACACCCATGAGCGGCTGCAGGCGGCGGGCAACCGCCGCGGCGTCGCCGCGCTGGAGCGGATCGGCGACGACCCGGCCCGCTGGACGGTGAAGCAGTGGGGTACCCGGATGCAGTGGTCGATGGCGACCGACCCGGCCAGCCCCAACGTGATCTTCAAGCTGATCTTCCCGTTGTTGCTGCGCAACCCGGACTACTCGCTCGTCGACGCCTGGAACTGGCTGCGTGGATTCCGCGAGATACGCGACGCGATGTTCACGGAGTTCATGCGGTTCGACGCGCGCCTGGTCGGCACGTCGTTCGAGGTGCCCTTCTTTCTCATCCAGGGTGCCCAGGACGTGGTCACCCTGACGGCGCCAGCCGTCGCCTACTTCGAGCAGGTGCGGGCGCCGGCGAAGAAGCTGATCCTCATCGACGGCGCCGGCCACTTCTGCGCCTGCACCCGGCCGGCCGCGTTCCTGGACGCGCTGACAGGTGTCCTCGCCACCTGATCTCCCGGGGTGCGGCCATCGGCGCGCCGATCGACCGGACCGCCGCGCCGCCAGCGCCGAGGCGTCCGTCATCCGGTCGAGCGAAGAGGGCGCGCGGCGCGCCCGGTATAGACCTACCTGGGCCGGTATAGCGTGATCGGCGAGAACCGGTCACCGCGTGGAGTTACTCCGTGATTGATGGCTACAGTTCGTTCGAGCGGGTCGGGGGCGGTGGGTTCAGTACCGTCTACCGCGCCTACCAGGAGGTCTTCGACCGGCAGGTCGCGGTCAAGGTCCTGCATGCCGACCTGCACGACGACGACGCGCGGCRCCGGTTCCTGCGCGAGTGCCGCGCGACGGGCCGGCTGACCGGGCATCCCCATATCGTCACCGTGTTCGACGCCGGCACCACCAGGGAGAACCGGCCGTATCTCGCGATGGAGTACTTTCCCGGCGGCTCGCTCGGCGACTCCCTGCGGGCGCGGGGACCGCTGCCGGTCGCGACCGCGGCCAGCCTGATGCTCCCGATCGCCGACGCGCTCGCGACCGCCCACCAGGCAGGCATCCTGCACCGAGACCTGAAGCCGGCCAACATCCTGCTGCGCGGCCCCGCCGACCCGGTCCTGTCTGATTTCGGCATCGCGGGCGTGTTCGACGCGGAGAGCGCCGCCACGATGTCGACGGCCTACACCCCTGGCTACGCGGCGCCCGAGGTGTTGTCCGGCGACCAGCTCGGTCCGGCCGTCGACCTGTTCGCCTTCGGCGCCACCCTGTTCGCCCTGCTCACGGCCGGCCCGCCCTTTCCGGGAAAGCTGGTCTTCCAGGTCCTGCCGCGCATCCTCGCCGGCGACATGGCACCCCTCGACAGTCCGGATCTGCCGCCGGACGGCGCGGCGCTCGTGCGCTCGCTGCTGGCCGCCGATCCTCGCCAGCGCCCGAGCTGGGAGGAGGTCTCCGCTCGGCTGGTCCCGCTGACCGGGATCGACGGATCCGGCGGCGCGGCGGTCGCGGGCCGGGTGCCACTGGCCGATCCGTCCGGCCCGAGGCCGACTCGACCGGAGGTGGATCCGTCGGGAGTGGATCCGTCGGCCGCGGGCTGGACGGGCGGAGCCACCCGCCGGCGCGCGCTTTCCCTCGTCCTGCCAGCCGTCGCCGTCGCGGCGCTCGCGGCGTTGGTCGCCGTCCTGGTGATGCGGCCATGGACGGACGGCGGCGACGTACCGGCCGGCGGGGGCGTGACCGACAGCCCGGCCGAGGCGGCGGCCAAGAACGGCGGGAACGGGCCATCGGCGGCAACCGCGTCGCCGCCCACGTCGCCGTCCGCGTCACCACCCGCGACGGCGTCCGCCGGCGAGGCCTGCGCGCGGTCGGCGGTGACGACCATCGACTACCTGGGCCGGAGCTGGACCAGCCGCTACGGTCTGCCAGAGCATTGCCGGCTCGGCGGTCTACGCGAACGTCAGCACCAGCGACGGGCCGCTCGACGACTCCGGCTATATGAATGCCGCCAGCCAGGCGTGGGTGATCTGCCAGTACCAGGGCCGCGCCAACCCGACGATCCAGGGCGACACCAACACCTGGTGGCTTTACACCAAGGGCGACGTCGCCCGTGACAACGCCTTCGGCTACACGCGCGCCTGGGGGTACCTGCCAGCCACCGCCGCCGCCCAGGGCGGCCGGAACCAGGCGATCCCCGGCGTCCCGACCTGCGGCGGCTACCTGTGACCGGCGGGCTCAGTCGGCGACGCCGATGGTGTGCCTGATCGTGTGCGGCTCGTCGAGGGCGCCCAGCATGCAGTGCGCCACGTCGGCCCGAGAGATGGAGACGCCGCCGCGCAGGTTCTGGTCGAGGGCGGTGCGATAGGCGGTGGTCGACGGGCCGTCGGTCAGCCGCGGCGGCCGGACGACGGTCCAGTCCAGGTCGCTGTCGCGCAGTACTTCCTCCATCCGGGCGAGGTCGGCGTAGTGCGCGCGCAGGACGGTCCTGATGCCGGGGGAGAGCAGGAAACGGGTGAAGAAACCGTCGCCGGGGTCGTGCCGGGGCGGGCGCGGCCGGCCCGGCGACGGGACCTGGCCGATCGGCGCCGCGCTGACGACGACGACGCGCCGGACGCCGCTCGCGCGCATCGCCGAGGCGATCGCCGTCGTGCCCCGCCAGGCGACCCCGGCGTCCTTCTTCCCCCGGGCGCCGAGACCGGACAGGATCGCGTCCGCGCCGGCGAGCGCGTCCGCCAGCGTCGCGGGATCGGCCGTCGCGAGATCGGCGGCGACGACCCGCGCCGGGACCGGCGGCAGCGCGTCCGGGCGGCGCACGACGGCGGTCACCTCGTGGCCGGCGGCCGCCGCCTGCGCGAGGAGATGCCGTCCGATGCCACCGGTCGCTGCGAAGATCGCTAGTTTCATCGTCACTCCCAGACGTGTCAGCTCCGCCCATCGCGGTTCGTCATCGGTATGACGGATCCAGAGGGGGAACCATGACCGACGGCGGCGGCGACCCGCTCACCGAACAGTTCGAGACCCATCGGCCACGCCTGCGGGCGGTTGCCTACCGCATGCTGGGTTCCCTCAGCGAGGCGGACGACGCGGTGCAGGACGCGTGGCTACGGCTCACCCGCGCCGACCGCGCGGACGTGGCGAACCTGCCCGGCTGGCTGACGACGGTGGTGGCGCGGATCTGCCTGGACATGCTCCGGGCGCGCCGGGCCCGGCGGGAGGACCAGTTCGGGGTCCACCTGCCCGAGCCCCTGGTGAGCCGCGAGGACACCACCGACCCCGAGCAGGAGGTGCTGCTCGCCGACGCCGTCGGGCTCGCGCTGCTGGTGGTGCTCGACACGCTGACCCCCGCCGAGCGCATCGCGTTCGTGCTGCACGACCTGTTCGGGGTGCCGTTCGACGAGGTCGGCCGGGTGGTCCAGCGCTCACCTGCCGCCGCGACGCAGCTCGCCAGCCGCGCCCGGCGCCGGGTGCGGGGCGCCGGCGCGGCCTCGGACGTCGACCGCGCCCGGCAGCGGGAGCTCGTCGACGCGTTCCAGGCCGCGGCGCGCGACGGCGACCTCGACCGCCTGCTCGCCGTGCTGGACCCGGAGGTCGTGCTGCGCGCCGACGGCGGTAACCGGCTGGGTGCGTCGGGCGAGGTTCGCGGCGCTCGGGCGGTCGCCGCCCAGGTGTCGACGTTCGCGCCGATGGCTCCGTTCGGGCGCCCGGCGCTGGTCAACGGAGCCCCGGGAATCGTGGTCGTCCCGACCGGCATGACGCCGTCCGCGATCCTCGGTTTCGTGGTGCGTGCTGGCAGGATCACCGAGATCGACGTGTTCGCCGACCCCGACCGGCTGCGGAGGCTGGACCTGACAGCGCTTCTCCGCTGACCCGGCTGGCGTGACCCGGCCCGGGTGACTCGGCCGGCGTCACCCGCTGGCGCCGTTCCTCGGCGACCGCCCCGGTCGCGAACACGGGCGGCCGTCGAGGAACGGCGTGGGTGACGTCAGCGGTCGCCGACGAAGTCCGGCGTCAGAGGCGGCCGAAGTCCTGCGTCCAGTAGAAGCGGTAGGAGCCGCCCTCGGCGTAGCCAACGCCGATGTGGGTGTACGAGCAGTTGAGGATGTTCGCGCGGTGCCCCTCGCTGTTCATCCACATCTCGACGGTCTGCGCCGGCGTGGTCCCGCCGGCCGCGATGTTCTCCGCGATGGAGGTGCCCGGGAAGCCGGTCGCGCGGATCCGGTCGGCGAACGAGCGGCCGTCGAGGCTCGTGTGGCTGAAGTAGTTCTTCTGGGCCATGTCCGCCGTGTGCGCCTGTGCCGCGCTGGTGAGGCGGGCGTCGACGGCGAGCGGCTTGCACCCGGCCTTGGCCCGTTCGACGTTGGTGAGCCGGACGACCTCGTCGGCCTTCGTGCCAGTGGCGGGCGGGGGTGGCGGGGCGGCGGGTGACGTCGTCGCCGGTCGGGTCGTCGGCGGCCGGGTGGTGGGGACCGTCCTCGGCGGGGTCGTCGTCGGTGCCGGCGGGGCGGCGGGCGACGTGGCCGGCGGCGTCGGGGCGGACGAGGGTGAGCTCGTGGGGGACAGGCTCACGGCCGGTGATGAGGTCGCCGGGCTCGCGGTGGCCGTCGGGCGGGGGTTTCCACCGCCGGATGGGGGCGGGAACGAACCCGGCTTGCAGGAGGCAAGAACCGCGGCCAAGCCGACGGCGGCCGCAAGGCCGGTAAAGGTTCTGGAGACAGAGGCCATGAGAACACTCCCTCGGGCACCCCTCCCCAGGAACAGGAGTAACAGTAGCAAACCGGGTGGCGGGGACATTAGGCCCCTCTGGCACACCCGAGGTGGCGGTGGCGAGTTTCCAACTCCGTCGACGTCTGGTCGGTGTCCTGCGACGATGTTCCTAACGCGGTGACACGGGGGGACACGTTGGTCACGAATCCGGAGGCGGGCGGGGCGGCGCGGCGGCGGTCGCGATGACCCTGGACACGCCGGGGGGCACCGCTGGCGTGCCCCTGCTGGCCACTGACCCACGTCAGGTCGGCTCGTACACGCTGCTGCGGCGGCTKGGCCGCGGCGGTATGGGTGTGGTCTATTACGGCCGAAGCCACGAAGGACGCCTGGTCGCCGTGAAGGTGATCCGCCCGGAGGTCGCCGCCGACCGGGAGTTCCGGGCGCGGTTCCGCCATGAGGTCGCCAACGCGCGCAGGGTGCGGGGATTCTGCACGGCGGAGGTCCTTGATGCCGATACGGATGGCGAGCTGGCCTACCTGGTCACCGACTACGTCCAGGGCCCGACGCTCGCCCAGGCGATCAGGGAGCGCGGGCCGCTCGCCCGTGCCGACCTCGAACAGCTGGCGATCAACATGGCGACGGCGCTGACGGTCATCCACAGCGCCGGTGTGATCCATCGGGATCTCAAGCCGGAGAACGTCCTGCTCTCTCCGACGGGTGCGCGGGTCATCGACTTCGGAATTGCCCGCGCGCTCGACGCGGCGACGGCGCTGTCCCGGGAGATCCGGCGTATCGGCACGCCGGCGTTCATGGCGCCGGAGCAGGTCGCGGGCACCGATCTGACGCCGGCCGCCGACATCTTCGCCTGGGGCGGTGTCGTCRTGCATGCCGGTACGGGTCGCCTTCCGTTCGGGGACGGCCCCACGGATGTGATCTTCTACCGCATCGAGACGAAGCCGCCCGACCTGTCCGGCCTGCCCATGCCGCTGCGGGACATCGTGGCCGTGGCCATGCGCAAGGATCCGGCGGTCCGGCCGACGGCCGGCGAGCTCTACGGCATGCTGCTCGGGGCCTCGGTGCCCGCCGCGCCGGAGCCGCCTGAGTCGTCCGCGGACGACGAGCCCAAGACCACGGTCATCTCGGCCCTTCCCGGCCTACCACCGTGGACCATCCCGCCCTGGGCCCCGCCGGTGCCTTCTGGCGTCTCGGTGCCTCCAGCTGCTCCGACAGCTGGTCCGATCTCTCCAGGCGGTCCGATCCGCCCAGCCGGTTGGGTCTCTCCGGCCAGGGACAGCCGACCCGGCGCTGTGAGTCATCCTCCGCCTACCGGACCTCCTGGCGCCGGCACGCCACCGCGGCGCCGGCGCGGCCGGACGCTGGTCGCGGCGGGCGTCGCCCTCGCCGTGGCCGCGGCGCTCACGACCGTCGTGCTGTTGAGCCGCGGGGGAGGCGCGGGCGGGGCGCCGACCGAGGACCTGTCGACGGGCTCTCGGACGCTCGCCGCGCAGGCCACGGCGGCCGAACCGACCGACCGTGGGCTGTCGCTCCGGCTGGCGACGGCGGCCTACCGGCTGGCGCCGACGTCCGAGGCCCACGCGGCGCTGCTGGCCGCCGTGGACGGCAGACTGACCACGCTGGCGGTCCTCACCGGTCACACCAACAACGTCATCTACACGGCGTTCAGCCCGGACGGGAAGATTCTCGCGACCACCAGTGACGACGGAACCGCCCGGTTGTGGGATCTCACCGGTCCCGGCCAACCGACGACGATCGCCACGCTGACCGCGCACACCGGCGAGGTCAACGGAGTGGCCTTCAGCCCGGACGGCAAGGTGCTCGCCACCGCCAGCGGCGACCACACGATCCGGCTGTGGGACGTCACCACCCCGCGCCAGCCGGTGTCGCTGGCCACCCTCACCGGCCACACCGAGGCCGTGTTCGGTATCAAGTTCAGCCCGGACGGCCGGCTGCTGGCGAGTAGCGGCAGCCTCGACCACACGGCCCGGCTGTGGGATGTGACCAATCCGCGTCAGCCGACGCCGCTGGCGACGATCAGCGGTCACGACGGTGCCGTCTGGGGCGTCGCGTTCAGCCCGGACGGCAGGACCCTTGCCACGGCGGCCACCGACCAGAAGGCCCGGCTGTGGGACCTGACCGACCCGCGCAGCCCAGCRCTGCTCGCGACGCTCACCGGCCACACCGACTTCGTCCTGGACCTGGCGTTCAGTCCGGACGGTAGGACGCTCGCGACCACCAGCGGCGATCGGACCATCCGCCTGTGGGACGTCACGAACCTCCGGAAGCCGGTGTCGGTGGCGACCCTTACCGGTCATACCAACGCGCTCTACGGGGTGGCCTTCAGCCCGGACGGTAGGACGCTCGCGACCACCAGCCGTGACCAGACCGCCCGGCTGTGGGACGTCGCCAACCCTCGGCAGCCGCGGCCGCTGGCCGTCCTCGCCGGCCATGACGATCACGTCTATGGGGTGGCGTTCAGCCCGGACGGCAGGCATCTGGCCACCACCAGCGCGGACCGGACCGCGCGCCTGTGGACGGTCGACCCGGCCGAGCTTGCCCAGCGTGCCTGCGCCGACCCGACCGACCGCCTCACCGAGGCGGAATGGACCCGCTACCTCCCGAACCTGCCCTACCGCGCCACCTGCTCCTGAGACCGCCGCCGACAGGCACTCCTCGTCGCGATCGACCTGTCGCCGGTCAGTACTGGGATGGCCGGCCAGCACTGGGATGTCAGTAAGTTTCCACCCTCGCCGGGAGTCCGCCGATTCCTGCCAGCATGTCCGCGTAGCGAGCTACGCAGGGAGACAAGGTGGGCACGAGTCCGGACGCGGACGGCGCGGCGCGGCGGCGGTCGCGGTGACCCTGGACACGCCGGGGAGCGGCACGGCTGGCGCGCCCCTGACCGAGACCGACCCGCGCCAGGTCGGCTCCTACACCCTGCTTCGCCGGCTGGGCCGCGGCGGGATGGGAGTGGTCTACTACGGCCTCAGCCMGCAGGGACGCCCGGTCGCGGTGAAGGTGATCCGTCCCGAGGTCGCCGCCGACCGCGAGTTCCGAGCCCGGTTCCGCCACGAGGTGGCGAACGCCCGCCGAGTCCGGGGATTCTGCACAGCCGAGGTTCTCGACGCCGACCCGGACGGCGAGCTGGCCTACCTGGTCACCGACTACGTCCAGGGCCCGACGCTCGCCCAGGCGATCAGGGAGCGCGGGCCGCTCGCCCGTGCAGACCTGGAGCAGCTGGCGATCAGCGTGGCTACGGCGCTGACGGTCATCCACAGCGCCGGTGTGGTCCACCGGGATCTCAAGCCGGAGAACGTCCTGCTCTCGTCGACCGGCGCGCGGGTCATCGACTTCGGGATCGCCCGTGCGCTCGACGCGGCCACCGCCCTGTCCCGGGAGATCAGGCGCGTCGGCACCCCCGCGTTCATGGCGCCGGAACAGGTCGCGGGCACGGACCTGACGCCGGCCGCCGACATCTTCGCCTGGGGCGGCATCGTCGTGCATGCCGGCACCGGCCGCCTGCCCTTCGGGGACGGTCCCACGGATGTGATCTTCTACCGTATCGAGACGAAGCCGCCCGACCTGTCCGGCCTGCCCACGCCGCTGCGGGACATCGTCGAGATGGCGATGCGCAAGGACCCGGCGGTCCGGCCGACGGCCGCCGAGCTCTACGGCATGCTGTTGGGCTCGTCGGTGCCCGTCGTGCCGGAGCGCGCCGCGCCGCGACTTCCAGGGGACGCCGAACCCGAGGCCACCCTCATCTCGGCCGTACCGCGGACACCGCCGCCGACCATCCCGCCACTCACCATGTCGGTCCCGCCGGGTGGCTCGGTCCCGCCGGGTGGCTCGGTCCCTCCGGCCGGCCGGCCCGAGGGCGCGCAGGCACCCGCGGGTACCGATCGGCACGGCATCGTCCCGTGGGGCCGCCGGCGACGCCGCGGCCGGATGCTGGTCGCGGCGGGCCTCGCCCTTGCCGTGGCCGCGGCGGTCACGACCGTCGCCCTGCTCAACCGTTCGGGCGACGGAAACAGCCCGTCGACCGAGAACCTGGCCGCCGGCTCCCGGGCACTCGCCGCGCAGGCCACGGCGGCCGAACCGACCGACCGCGGGCTGTCGCTCCGGCTGGCGACGGCCGCCTACCGGCTGGCCCCGACCCAGGAGGCCCGCGCGGCGCTCCTGGCCGCCGCCGACACCCCGCTCGCCACCCTGTCGGTCCTCACCGGCCACACCGACAACGTCATCTACACGGCGTTCAGCCCCGACGGCAAGGTGCTCGCCACCACCAGCGACGACCACACGGTCCGCCTGTGGGACGTGACCGACTCGGAGAAGCCGACCACGATCGCCACCCTCACCGGGCACACCGACGAGGTCAACGGGGTGGCGTTCAGCCCCGACGGGAAGACGATGGCCACCGGCAGCACCGACCACACGGCCCGCCTGTGGGATGTGACCAACCCGAGCCAGCCGGTGTCGCTCGCGACCATCACCGGCCACACCGCGAACGTGTACGGCGTCAGGTTCAGCCCGGACGGCCGGCTGCTGGCGAGCACGGGGGGCCTCGATCGCACGGCCCGCCTGTGGGATGTGACCAACCCGAGCCAGCCGACGCCGGTGTCGACCCTGACGGGCCACACCGGCGCCGTCTGGGGTGTCGCGTTCAGCCCGGACGGTAGGACCCTCGCCACGGCCGCCACCGACCAGAAAGCCCGGCTGTGGGACATCGCCGACCCTGCCAATCCGGTGCTGCTCGCTACCATCACCGGCCACACCGACTTCGTCCTGGACCTGGCGTTCAGCCCGGATGGCAAGGTCCTCGTCACCACCAGCGGTGATCGGACCATCCGGCTGTGGGATCTCACCAACCTCCGGAAGCCGGCGCCGCTGTCCACCCTCACCGGCCACACCAACGCGCTCTACGGGGTGGCATACAGCCCGGACGGCAAGACGTTGGCGACGACCAGCCGCGACCAGACCGCCCGGTTGTGGGACGTAGCCAACCCCCGCCAGCCCCGGCCGCTGGCGACCCTCGCCGGTCACGACGACCACGTCTACGGGGTGGCGTTCAGCCCCGACGGCAGGCACCTCGCCACCACCAGCGCCGACCGGACCGTCCGGCTGTGGACCGTCGACCCCGCAGAGCTCGCCCAGCGTGCCTGCGCCATCCCGACCGACCGCCTCACCGAAGCGGAGTGGACCCGCTACCTCCCGAACCTGCCCTACCGGGCCACCTGCGCCTGAGGCCGCCGACGCGCCCTTCCGCTTCGGTCAGGCGGCTCGGCCGGTGACCCGTACCCGGGTCCAGGCGTTGTTGCCGTAGCCCTTCGGGTTCCACAGGGTCGCGGGCTGTTCCGGCTGCACGGTGGCGCTGGTGTCCCAGGCGCGCGCGACGATGTCCACCGGCCCGGGCGGGATCCGCACGGTCGTCTCCCACAGCCGCCAGGCCCAGGGGCTCGGCGCCGGGCCGAGGTCGGCCTGCCGCCAAGGGCTGGCACCGTTCGCGTCCGGGCCGGTGCCGGTGCCGGTGTCCCGGCCCGGTCCCGGCGTCTCCACCCGGACGTCGACGCGTGCCACGCCGCGGCCGTCCCCGGCGATGGCGTACCCGCTGATCCGGTTCGGCCCGGGCGGCAGCGTCTGGCCCTGCCCGGGGGTGAGGATCGCGGCGTTGACGGCGAGCGGCCCGAGGGACAACCCGGTGCCGGGCGCGTCCGCCGGGTCCGCGTCCGCCGGTAGCAGCCGGTAGGCGGTGGCCTGGAAGTAGTTGTCCGACGGCCGTTCCTGCACGTGGATGTGCTCGACCCACTTGACGCTGCGCGCGCCGATGTAGCCGGGCACCACCACCCGGACCGGGGCGCCGTGCGCCGGCGGCAGCGGTGCGCCGTCCATCTCCCACGCGAGCAGGACCTCGCCGGCCATCGCCTTCGACATCGGCACCGACCCGCCGAACGGCTGCGGAGGATCGGCGAGCTCGGAGACGTCCGCCGCGCCGAAGGCGACATGCGCCGCGTCGGGCCACGGCTCCGCCGAGGCCAGCACGTCGGCGAGGCTGACGCCGGTCCACCGTGCCGTGGAGACCACGCCCGGTCCCCACGGGACCTCGTCGGGGATGGGGCGGACGGCGGCCAGTTCGGCCCGGCGGTTGCCGGCGCACAGCAGCGTCGCCACCACCGTCCGCTCGGGGAAACGGGCACGAAGCTGCGCCAGGGAGAGCACCAGGGGACGGCGGACGACTCCGTCGACCCGCAGGCGCCACGAGTCCGGGTCGATCTGAAGGATCGGGCCGTGGTTGCGGCTGTAGAAGGTGTCCAGAGGCGTGACCGGTCTGTCGGCGAGCGCCGCCGCGGGAGGCTCCGCGTTGAACGGCTCCTCCTCGTAAACGATCATGTCAGCTCGCTTGTCCCATGCCGCCACGCGGGCCGGTGTGCCCGGATGTGTGATCGACAAACGGTCGACACTCGGCCACTGTGCGCCCACATCTTCGACACCACCAACCCAATCAACCTCGGAACGTAGCTTTATGGCTACGCGTTGTCGTGGGTGTCTGCAGCCGGCCTACGACTGGAGTCCGCACGTGCCTGACGAGATCTTTGCGCCCGACACGCGCGACCCGCGCGAGTCCCGATCACTGGCCAGCCCCGGCCGTCGCGACGCGCGTTCCCGCTGGCGCGTCGACGTCGAGGCGTCGCTGGTCGTCTTCCTCGTCGCGCTGCCGCTTTCACTGGGCATCGCCGTCGCCTCCGGGGCGCCGGTCGCCTCCGGCGTCATCGCCGCCGTCGTCGGGGGTGTCGTGGCGGGCGCGCTGGGCGGCGTGCCCCTGCAGGTCTCGGGCCCGGCGGCGGGCCTCATCTCCGTCGTCGCGACGGTCGTGGCCACCTATGGCTGGCGGGCCGCCTGTTTCGTGACCGCCGCCGCGGGCGTCCTGCAGGTGCTGCTCGGTGCCAGCCGGGTCGCCCGCGGCGTGCTCGCGATCTCCCCGGCCGTCGTGCAGGGGATGCTCGCGGGTATCGGGATCACGATCGTCGTCGGCCAGGTCCACGTCGTGCTCGGTGGTGCCGCGCGGTCCTCGGCGCTCGACAACATCGTCGAGCTCGGCCGCCAGTTCGGGACCGTCCACATCCCGGTGGCGGCCGTGCTCGGGCTGGCGACCGTCGTCCTGATGCTGGTGTGGCCGCGGCTGCCGCGCCCGCTCGCGAGCATTCCGGCGCCGCTCGCGGCGGTGACCCTCACGACCGTGGCGTCGCTCGCCTCCGACGTGCCCCGGGTCGGGCTGCCCCATGACATTCTCGGCTCGCTCGCGCTGCCGGAGCTGCCTGGCGGGTCGATGACGGGAATCGCGACCGCCGTCCTCACCGTCACGCTGATCGCGAGCATCGAGTCCCTGCTGTCCGCCGTCGCCGTGGACAACATGCACGGCGGTCCTCGCGGGAACCTGGACCGGGAGCTGGTCGCGCAGGGCGCCGCGAACACCGTGTCGGGGCTCGCGGGCGGGCTGCCGGTCACCGGCGTGATCGTCCGCAGCGCCACCAACGTCCGGGCCGGCGCCCGGACCCGCGCGTCGGCCATCCTGCACGGGCTGTGGATGGCCGCGTTCGCCCTGCTGCTCGCGCCGTTGCTGCGTCAGATCCCGCTCGCGGTCCTTGCCGGGCTGCTCGTCGTGATCGGCGTGAAGCTCGTAGACCTGGCCGGAGTCCGGGTCCTGTCCCGGCACGGGGACCTCGCCACCTACCTCGTCACGGCGGGCGGCGTCGTGGTCCTCAACCTCCTGGAAGGAGTGGCGCTCGGCGTGGGCGTCGCGGTGCTGCAGACGCTGCGGCGCGCGCTCGTCGCGCCCGTCCACGTGCACCCGCCGGCTGGCGCGGGCTCGCCGTGGCGGGTGGTCATCGAGGGAACGCTGGCCTTCCCGTCGCTGCCCCGGCTGGCCCGCCAGCTCGCCCGGCTGCCCGCCGCCGCGCCGGTCCAGCTCGACCTCGCGGTCGACTACCTCGACCACGCCGCCTACGAACTGCTCGACAGCTGGACCCGGGCCCGCCGCCACGACGGCGCGCGTGTCGTCATCAACGAGATCGGCACGCCCGTCCTCAGCCAGATCCGCGCGGGCCGCCCGCCGTCACGGCGGCTTCGAGCGGCCTCGGCCACCGCCAGCCCCGCCGCGACCTGCGCGGCCTGTTCAGCCCCGTTCGCGGAGGGCTAGGCCAAAGTCGCTCCCCCGGAAGATCGGCTGGCGCCGACCTCCCGGGGACCCCCGCGGCGATGATGGCGGAGCCTCGCGTGGCCGGAGGCCGTCAGACACGGCCTGGCGCCGCGCGGCCGAAACGGGTGCGTCACCGGCCGCGGTCGTCGACCAGCCCGGGTCGCTGTGGGTGGGGCATGGAGTGGGCCGGGGCCGCGGGGCGCTGCTCGACGGCGTCGCCCAGGCGGCGCAGCGCCGCCCGGTAGTGGGCGACGAGAGCATCCTCGGTGGCGTAGTCGAAGCGGTCGGTGAACGACGGGTTGGCGCCGGGTTCGAAGTCCGGCCGCTCGTCGTACCAGGCGAGCAGTTCCGCCATGGCCGCCACCGGGTCGACCGCGGGCTGGTAGCCGAGGACGTGGCGGGCCTTCTCCGTGCTGAGGACGCAGTGCTCAGCGGTGGTGCCGGCGAGCGGCAGGATCGAGGTGGTCGCCTCGATGGCGACGTCGCGTGGCAGCGCGACGATGTCGAGCTCCGCGCCCATCAGCCGCGCGACCAGCTGCGCCCAGTCGCGGAACGACCAGCTGACCGGGTCGCCGCAGTTGAAGRCCTGGCCGGCCGCGGCGGCCGGGCGGTCCACCGCCGCCAGGACGAACGCCGCGGCGTTGCGGACGGCGCAGCGGGTGTGCACCTGGATGCCGCCGTCGGGGAGGATCATGAACGGGCGCCGGTCCCGGATCCGGCGGACGACGGACCACTCGTGCGGCCGGGCGTTGTTGGGCCCGTACAGCATCGGGTAGCGCAGGACGGTGCCGCGCGGGTGCTCGGCGAAGACCGCCCGCTCGGCTTCCGCCAGCCGTCCGGAGAACCGGAGCGCCGGATCGTCGCTTGCCGGGTCGACGAGCGGGTCGTCCTCCTCGACCGGGATGGCCAGCCTCGAGCCCGGTCGGGGGAAGTAGCCGCGGTAGACGGGGACGCCCCCGACGCTGACGAACTGGTCGCAGCGTCCGCGCAGCGCGGGCGCGAGGTGCTGGACGCGGCCGTACATGGCGAGCACGGCGTCGAACGTCCGGGTGCCCAGCGCCTCGTCGATGGACTCGCGGAAGTGCGGGTCGCCGTGCAGGTGCTCGTGGTCGCGTGCCTCGGGCGGCTCGTGCGTGCCGCGATGGAAGATCGTGACCTCATGGCCGCGCTCGGCGAGCCCGCGCACCACGTGCGGGCCGGACGGGCCGGTACCACCGACGACCAGCACGCGCATGGCCGCGGACGCTACCAGCGCACCCGGCGACGGGGCCACTTCTGCTGAGCGGGCGCTTACTTACCACGCTCGACCGGCCGCGCGCCGACGAAACGCCGGCTGGCAGGCGCCTTGGCGGTCGGGTCAGGCGGGCTTGTGCCCGATCCCGACCCAGATCACGGTGGACTCGGGCTCGTCGGCGCGCCACTTCGTCGCCAGCACGACGCCGGGCTCGAGCAGGTCCCAGCCGTCGAAGAACCGGCCGATCTGTTCCTGCGTCCGCGCGTGGAAGCTGCCGGTGGACGCCTCCTGCATCAGGGCGTACGCCGCCGCCAGGTCCTCCGCCGGGACGTTTCCCGAGGGGGCGTCGGTCGCGACGGCCGGATGCGTGAGGACGAGGAAGCTGCCGGGGGGCATCGCGTCGGCGAGGGTGCGCACGATCGAGTACGGGTCCTGATCCTCCGGTACGCAGTGCATGATCGCGATCAGCATCAGCGCGATCGGCTGGCTGAAGTCGAGGACCTCGGCGGCCTTGGCGAGGATTTCGTCCGGCCGGCGGACATCGCCATGCACATAGGTCGTGCTGCCCTCGGGTGTGCTGGTGAGCAGCGCGTGCGCGTGTGCCAGCACGATCGGGTCGTTGTCCGCGTAGACGATCCGGGCGTCCGGGGCGGCGCGCTGGGCGACCTCGTGGGTGTTGTCCGAAGCGGGCAGGCCGGTGCCGATGTCGAGGAACTGGCGGACGCCGTGCTCGGCGGCGAGCAGGTGCACGGCGCGGCGCAGGAAGGCGCGGTTGGCCTGGACGCTCTCGGTGACGGCGGGCATGGCCGCCATGACCGCCTCGGCGACCTTCCGGTCGGCCGGGTAGTTGGTCTTGCCACCGAGCCAGTAGTCGTAGACCCGAGCGATGTGCGGAACCTCGGTGCGCAGGTCGATCGGCTCACCGTCCGACCCGAGCACCGACCCGCCCGCTGGGACCACCGACTCGAAGTTCCACGATCCGTCTCCAGCACCGTCGCTGTCGGTCACTGACTCCCCGTTCCTCTCCTGCGCCCGTCGGACTCTTCCGCGCGCCGCCCCGCGCGCCGCGCACCGCACCGACGCCGCCGATCCGATCATCGGCGAGCCCCGCCCTGACTCGTAACCTATCCCCGATTGCGACGTATACGACGCGAACTACGCCGGATCGTAACGCCCGTCTGGGTGCGCGATGACCTGGCCATCTGGCCCGGTTACGCATCCCCAGGTCGTTGGTCGCCGGCCGGTCGGCGCGGGAGGCACCCGTCGGCTTTGGCGAGCACGACGCTCCCGCGACCGCGACGTTTCGCGTCGTACATGGCGAGGTCGGCGGCGCGGACGACCCGCACCGGGTCGGGGTAGGCGGTGGAGAGCGCGGCACCGATCGTCGCCGCGACGGTCAGGACCGCCCCGTGGGTCCGCAGTGGCTGACGCAGCGCGGCGAGGATCCGCTCGGCGAGCTCGACAAGCTCGCCCTCGTCCGTGTTCTCGACGAGGATGGCGAACTCGTCGCCGCCGAGCCGCGCCACGGGGTCGCCCGCGCGGACGGTGGCCTCCAGCCGCAGGGCGACGATCTCGAGAACCTCGTCACCGGCGGGGTGGCCGTAGGTGTCGTTGACGGGTTTGAAGTTGTCCAGGTCGACGAACAGGACGCCGAACGGCGCGATGCCCGCCCCATGGGTGCCCCGGGAGGTGGCCGCGTCGAGGCACTGGGCGAAGGAGGCCCGGTTGGGCAGACCCGTGAGCGGGTCGTGATACGCGGCGGCGGTCAGCTCGTCCTGGAGCACCTTGCGCTCGCCGATGTCGTGGCAGGTCAGCAGGACGCCGGACACGGCCGAGCCGGCCGAGGTCGTCAGCGCTGACGCGGTGACGTCGAACCATCTGTGTTGGCCGTCGGCGGTACGGAGCCGGACGTCCTGCAGCGTCCGCGGACCGGGTGGCTCCGCCGCCGGAACCGGCGGTGGTCTCCCCGAGGTGGGGGGCGACGGCGCCGTGACGGGTCGCGACGGCGCCCGCCGGCCGGCGGTGGTCTGGACGAAGGCGCGCAGCCGGGCGGCGTCGTCCGGATGGGCCAGGTCGCCGACGTCGTGGCCGGCCCAGTCGGTGGTCCGCTGGTCGAGGAGGCGGGTCACGGACGGGCCGACCACGCTGATCCGGCCGTCTGGGGCGGCGACGGCGACGATGTCGTGGGCGCCGCGCAGCAGTGCCTCGAACCGGTCGACGTCACGGCGCAGGGCGCGCCGGCGGCGGTCGTCGGCGGCGGCCACGGCGATCAGCGTGAACGCGACGATGCCGAGCAGGAGCCCGAGCCCGGGCAGCGAGCTGCCGAGGTCGTCGAAGACCACGGTCCGACTTCGTTGCAGGAGCGTGTAGTAGCCGGGAATCGTGCCCGTCGGCATCGCGAACGAGATCAGGCCCGGGTCGGCCGAGCGGACGGAGGCCGCCTCGCCCTGCGGGGGGAGCCTGTGCAGCGTTGCGGGGTCGACGACGCGACGACCGATGAACGTGACGTCCGAGCCGAAGCCGACGCGTCCGTTCTGGTCGACGAGTTCCAGGGAGCCCAGCGGAGCGAGGGACTGGAAGATCACCGTCGGTAACCCATGGCGCGCCGAGCGGCCGATGGCCAGCACCGCGACGGTCCTGTCCCCGCGCATCACCGGCTCCAGCCCGTACACCCGCTCGACCCCGGCGGAGTCGGCGACCACCGGCGTCCACTGGGCCCGGCCCGCCACCACCGAACGCCACAGGGCGCTTCGGGTGTCGACCGGCAGCGTCGCCTTCGCCGGCAGCGCCGAGAGAACCTGCCCGTCAGGCGACGTCAGCAGCAGATCCGTGTCCGGCCCGCCGATGGCGGAGGCGGCGAACCCGCGCAGGATCCCGCGGTCGACCGCGGGATTCGTGAAGGTCCACGGCGCGGCCGAGACGAACGGCACCAGCCGCGCAGGCTCCAGGATCATCGAGGCGGAGTCGTTGAACGCCGCCGCGACGGCACGGTTCTGGGTCAGGGCGACGGCGCGCGCGATGCTCCGGGCGTCGGCCTCCTGGCGCAGGCCGATCCCGAGGATTCCGAGCAGCAGCGCCGCGACCGCGAGGATCGGGGCGAGGGACCGTAACCAGGCGGGCCAGGTCCGCCGGGACGTCGGCGCCGCCGGCCCCGATGCCGGCGCGGACCCGGCCCGCGGTGACGGCGGGATGGTCGCCGCACTCCCCGTGCCTGCCATGCGGGCCGCGGAGACGGCCGAGGCTGGGCCGGTGACCAGCACGGTGTCCGGCGCGGACACCGTGCAAGGCCCGTCGCCGGATCGCTTTGCCTCGTACATGGCCTGATCCGCGGCGCGCAGCAGGGCACCGGCATCGGCGGGGGTCGCGCGGCCGTCGGGAGACGGCGTGCTCAGCGCGATACCGATACTGGCGCTCACCTGTACGCGGACGGCCCGGTACGCGGACACGGCGGCGTCCGGCGCGGTCGCCGCGTCTGGAGGGTCCGGCGCGGGCATGCTGATCGGCCGGGCGATGGCCGTGGCGAGACGGTCGGCGATGAGTCGCGCGGTCGCCGGGTCGACCGCGCGCAGCAGCGCGCCGAACTCGTCGCCGCCGAACCGGCTGGCGAGGTCGTTCGGGCGCAGGGCGGCGACGATGCGTTGGGCGACGACGCGCAGCACGTGGTCACCGGCGGCGTGGCCGTGCCTGTCGTTGATCGGCTTGAAGTCGTCGAGGTCGATGAACAGCAGCGCGTCCCGGGTGCCGTCGGCGGCCGACGTCGTGAGCGCGCCGGCGAGGTGGGTGAGGAAGGTCGCGCGGTTGGGCAGCCCGGTCAGAGGGTCGTGCCGGGCCTGGTGGGCGAGGCGGTCCTGGAGGGCCTTGCGCTCGCCCACCTCGTGACAGGTGATGACCACGCCGCCCAGATCGTGAGGGCCGCGTTCGTCGACGGCGGTGAGGTCGAACCAACGGAAGTGCTCGGCATCCCCGGTTGGCTCGGCGTCCCCCGTTGCCTCGGCGTCCCGGGTTACCTCGGTGCCCCCGGTGGCCTCGGCGTCGCCTGTCGTCTCCGGGTCGGTGTCGCTGATCCGGGTCGGCGCGCGCTCGGCGCCGGTCCCAGCGCGTAATCGGACGTTGACGAGTGTCGTCTCGCCGGGCGGAAGGCGGGCGAGCGACGCCGCCACCCGATCGCGGTCGCCGGGATGAACGAGGTCGAGCAGCGGACGTTTCACCCACTCGGCGTCGGCCTGGCCGAGCAACCATCGTGCCGATGGGCTCATGAACACCACGGTCGAGTCGTCGCGGACCAACATGATCACGTCATGGGTGTTGCCGAGCAGGTGGTGCAGCCGGGCGTGGGCCCGGCGTGCTCCCAGCTCACGGACCGCGCCGAAGAGAACCAGCCCGAACACCGAACCGCCGAGCACGCCGATGAGCGTGTGGTTGCGGCTGGCCTGCTGGTTGCGCAGGTCCCCGTAGAGCTGTGCGTTCGAGGCCTCGAACGTGGTCACATAGCCGGTGGTCCGCTGCACGGCGGCGATGACGGTTTGCTCGTGGCCGTCGGCGCCATGTGTCTGCCAGACCTCGGCATGGCCCGGTCGCAGGGCCGCCACCCGGGCCGGGTCGACGATGCGCCTGCCCACCTCGGTCGATGACCACGAGGAGATCGCGACCCCGTTGCGGTCCACCTGGGACAGCCCGCCGGTATCGGGTCCGTTGGCGAGCACGCCGAGCCGCTCCTGGAACCGCTCACCGGCGGTGTCGATGGACAGCGAGACCAGGACGGCCCGTGGCTCGTCCCTGCCGGACGCGGCGCCCCCGGTGGGGACGCCACCGGCGTGGACCGGGGCGAGCGCGGCCCGGACCTCCCTGCCATCCAGGTCGAACGCCGAGGACCAGCCGGGCTGGCCGCGCAGGGCCTCTGTCCAGGCGTTGCCCAGCTCGGCGGTGGAGATGACCGCGCCATCCGGACGCGCCGCGATCACCCGCCCGGCCGGATCCAGGAGGGCGACGGCCGCCGTCGGGTTGCCCGTCGGCGTGAGGTCGAAGGCCGAGAGCAGAGCGGCGTCGTGGGCCGGGTCGGTCAGGGTGAAACCGGCGCCGTCGACCATCGTCTGGAGAATCTGCGGGTCGTCGGTCTGCGACCGGTAGTTCGCGATGCTCTCGACGAGGTCGACCCGGTTGGCGAGACGGCCATGCTCGGCGTGGCCAAGCTGCCAGCGCCCGACCAGCAGGGCGGCGAGCGCGAGCAACAGGGCAAGGACGGCGCCGGTGACGAGTGGCGCGGCCCGACCCAGCCGGCCCGCGCGCCACGGACGGCTCCGTCGCCGTTGGTCTGAGCAGTCATCGCCGCCGTGGTGGCGGCCACCACCATGATCGTCGCCCTGATCGCCATCGTGCCCGGCGACTGCACACGCGCCGGGGCCGCCGTCGGTCTGCCGCCTGCGCGCCAGCGCCGTCGCGATGCGTGTCCAGGAAGAGGCGGAGAACTTCGCGCCGGCGGGCTTCGCCGACGGGCTAGCCGAGACCATCCTGGTCGAGGCCGTGCCCCCTCCGACTCCGGAGGCGCCGACGTCCAGGTTTCCATGGAGATCGCCGCCTGTATTCCATGAACTACGCCACGTTACGTGAAATGCATACCCTCGGGCAAGGTCTGAGCTATAAATTGGCGGGCCGATCCCCGGGGTTTTCACATGAGTCAGGTGGGATCATCGCCGTTACGGCGCGCTATACCACGATAAAATATCGCCGGTCACCAAGGTCGCTTTCCGTCTCGGCCGACGAGCAGGTGCTGTGGGAACAAGGAGGCCTTGGAAGCGCTGCTGGCCAGGGTTTTTACGGGCGGCGCCGGGGAAGGGACAGGCTGCGTCGGGGTCACGGTCGCCCCCGATCCGATGTGACCCGGGGGGATGTCTCGTGAGACTCGTCGTCGACCTCACGCGTTGCCAGGGATATGCGCAGTGCGCCTTCCTCGCGCCGGATGTATTCCGAATGCAGGGAGACGAGGCGCTCTGGTACGACCCGGAGCCCGACGACACCCAGCGGGAGCAGGTTCTCCGGGCGGCGGCGGCCTGCCCCGTCCAGGCCCTGCGGGTCGAGCCGATCCAGGCGCGGCGCCCCGGCGTCGACGCGCGTACATCGGCCAGCGACGGCGCCAGCGTCCATGGCGGCTCCAGCGCGAGCGCCAATGGCGGCGCCAGTGCCAATGGCGGCGCCAGTGCCAATGGCGGCTTCAGCGTCAATGGCGGCTTCAGCGTCAATGGCGGCTTCGGCGTCTATGGCAGGGCCAGCACGAATGGCAGCGCCGGCGACGGCGACGGAATGAGGCGTTTCGCGCGGATCGTCATCGTGGGCGTCTCGGTCGCCGGCCTGCGAGCCGCGACGGCGTTGCGGCGGGAGGGCTTCTCCGGTTCGCTGACGCTGATCGGAGACGAGCCGTGCGAGCCCTACGACCGTCCGCCGCTGTCCAAGCAGGTCCTCGACGGATGGGTGCCGGGCAGGCGGACGGCGCTGCCCCGGCCGGATGACCTCGACGCCGAGTGGCGGCTCGGCGTGCGCGCGACCGGGCTCGATCTGGCCCGCAAGCGGGTCCTGCTCGCGGACGGCGCCGAGGTCGAGTTCGACCGGCTGCTGATCGCCACCGGCGCGCGGGCGCGACCGTGGCCCAAGCCAGCCGAGGCCGCGCTGGACGGCATGTTCGTCCTGCGCGGCCGGGACGACGCCGCCGGGCTGCGGCAACGGCTCGCCGCCGGGCCCCGCAGGGTGCTGGTCATCGGCGCGGGTTTCACCGGGTCGGAGGTCGCCTCCTCGTGCCGTGGGCTGGGGCTGCCGGTGACGGTCGCCGAGCGCGGCCCCGCGCCGCTGGTCGGGGCGCTCGGTCGAGTGGTCGGCGCGGTCGCCGCGGACCTGCACCGCGACCACGGCGTCGACCTGCGCTGCGACGTCACGGTCACGGCCCTCGAGGGGGACGAGGCCGACCGCCTTCGCCGCGCCCACCTGTCCGACGGCACGTCGCTCGACGTCGACGTGGCGGTCGCCGCGCTCGGCAGCGTCCGCAACGTCGAATGGCTCCAGGACTCGGGGCTCGCGGCCGGGCCGTGGGGCGTCGGCTGCGACACCGGGGCGCGGGCCTTCACCGTCGACGGCATGGTCTGCGACGACGTCTTCGTCGCCGGCGACGTGGCGCGGTTCCCGCACCCGCTCTACGACTACCAGTTCCTCGCGCTCGAGCACTGGGGCAACGCGGTCGCGCAGGGCGAGATCGCGGCGCACAACATGATCAGTCCGCAGACGGAGCGCTGGCCGCACCTGGCCGTGCCCAGCTTCTGGTCGACCCAGTTCGGCATCGAGATCAAGTCCGTCGGCGTACCCWCCTTCGCCGACGAGGTCATCATCACGCAGGGCTCCACCGCGGACCGCCGGTTCGTCGCCGTCTACGGCCGCCGAGGCCGGGTGACCGCCGCGGTCGCCTTCGACCAGGGGAAATGGCTGGGCTTCTACCAGGACCTGATCGAGCGGGCGGCGCCGTTCCCGCCGGAGTTCCGGTGCGTCGACCAGGCCACCGGGCGTCCCGTGCCGATGGAGGTCCCCGACCGGCGAGTGCTGCTCCGCGAGGCCACGGTCATGGTGACCGGGCATGACCCGTCCGAGCGGCGCGCCCGGTTCGTCCACTCCGGCCGCTGACCCGGCCGCACCCCGCCGACACCCGGAGGGCCGTCTCATGGCACCGGTCAGCGTCTTCGACCAGATTCTCGACTACGGCAACCGCGCCGACCCCTATCCGTTGTACGCCCAGCTGCGCCGGACACCGGTCAGYCGGGCGGACGACGGCGGTTACGTCGTGAGCACCTACGCCGAGATCGTCGCGTTGCTGCACGATCCTCGGATCAGCTCGGATCCGCGTAGCCGCGACGACTACGCCGCCATCGCCGAGGACGGCACGGCCGGGACGCTGCCGCAGGCGTTCATCTCCCTCGACCCGCCCGAGCACGACAGGGTCCGGCGGCTGCTGACCCGTCACTTCGGACCGCCGCACAACCCCGGTCGGATCATCCGGCTGGTCCCGGAGATCAGCGAGATCGCCGCCGGCCTGGTGGACGACCTGGCCGAGCGCGACCAGGTGGACCTCGTCGAGGACTTCGCCTACCCGCTGCCCGTCACGGTCATCTGCCGGCTGCTCGGAGTGCCCCGCGAGGACGAACCGCGCTTCCGGGTGTGGGCCGACGCCGTGGTCGAGGCCACCGACCCGGCCACCGGTGACCTGGCCACCCGGCGCGGCCGGCGCGTCCGGGCCGCGGCCGAGCTCGGGCAGTACCTCGGCGACCTGGCCGACGCCCACCGGCGCGACCCCGGCGACGACATCCTGTCCGGGCTCGCCACCGACACCGAGGCGCAGGGCCGGCTGTCGCGCGGCGAACTGATGGCCAACGCCGTGCTCCTGCTCATCGCCGGCCACGAGACCACCGTCAACCTGATCGCGAACGGCATGCTCACCCTGCTGCGCCATCCCGACGTCGCGTACCGGCTGGCCCGGGAGCCCGACCTGGCCGGCCGGGTGGTGGAGGAGGTGCTGCGCTACGAACCACCGGTGCAGTTCCTCGGGAACCGCGGCGCCCTCGACGATCTCGAGGTCGCCGGCACCACCGTCCCCCGTGGCGCGCCCATCACCCTGGTCCTCGCCGCCGGCAACCGCGACCCCGACCACGTCGCCGACCCCGACCGGTTCGACCCGGACCGGCGCAACCTCGAACACCTCGGCTTCGGCGGGGGCGTCCACTACTGCTTCGGCGCCCCGCTAGCCCGGCTCGAGGCGCAGATCTCCCTGACGGAGCTCGTGCGGCGACTGGTGGCTCCGCGGCTGGTCGTCGACCCGCCGCCCTACCGGCCGAGCCCGCTCCTGCGCGGCCCCCGTCAGCTCCTGGTGGCGGTGGACGGCGTCACCCCGGCCACCGCGTCGCGCCACCTCGTCGGGTCCCGGAGCCGACCAAAGCCGTAGGTACCTTGTGTGATCGATCAAATGCTCTTCGTTAGACAGGTCGTACGATGGTGGTGTTCCCTGGGCGCATGGTCCCGAGCCGTGACCGCCTGGTGGTCAGGGGGTGACGGCCGATGCTCGACGCGGGAGCCGGTGCTGTGGTKCCGGCGGCTCCCAGATCGGCCAGGCCCGCGGGGGAGCGGCCGCGCCCGGTGGGCGGTTCGGTGGTGAGCGCGCGCGCTTTCGGGTGGATGGTGGCGTGCGCGGGTGTGTTCCTGGTCGTGGTGCTGGTGACCGCCCTGGCGCTGGAGCCCCACCTGGGGGTCGAGGTGGAGGCGTCGGCGGGGGCGGTCGCGGCCGGAGCGGCGGCGGCCTGCTGCGGGTTCGCGGGCTGGCGCTGTCGGGGCGCCGAGCGCCGATGGCGTTGGCTGACCTGCGGTGCCGCGCTCCTGACGATGGTCGGTGTGAGCTTCAGCGTCTGGTCGACCGCCGTGTCCGGGACGAACGTGCCGCGGTTACAGCTGTCCGATCTTGGCTATATGGCCTGCTACGCGTTGGCTCTGGCGGGGCTGCTGACCATGCCGACCGACTCTCTCGATCGAGGGCCGGGCGGACGCGTGGGTGGTGGACATGGTGATCGGCACCTTGAGGCACCCAGCCGTAGGTGGCTGGTCCCGACCGTGCTCGACAGCCTGATCGTGGTCGGTTCGCTGGCGCTGCTCTACTGGGAGCTGGTGCTGGGGGATGTCGTCCTGCACGGCGGATTCAGCCTGGTAGCCGTCCTGATGGCGTGGGCGCTCGCCCTGGGCGCGCTGGTGCTCACGGTGGCGGTCTTCCTGGTCGGCACGTTCCGACGACCGCGTCACTGGCCCGCGTTCGGCCTGCTCGCCGCGGGACTGATCCTCCTGGCGTTGGTGGCGGTCACCTATGCCGCCGCCGCGGTGCGCCGCTGGGTCCTGGTGCCGTCGCCGATCTCGACGGCCTTCGTCGCCTCGTTGCTGCTCATCGGGCTGGCGGCGGTCGTCCCGGCCCGGGCGCCGCCGCCCCCGTCCGCGTGCGACTCTGGCGAGAGTGGGGAAGGCGCCCGGCCGAGCCGCCTGCAGGTCGCGCACCTGATGCTTCCCTACCTCCCGCTGTGCGCGGTCGGCGTGCTCGCGCTGGTGCAGCTGGTCAGCTGGGCGCCCGTGCAGCGAGGCGAGATGTTCGCGCTCCTCTTCCTGCTGACCATGGCGTTATTGCGGCAGGTGGGCACGCTCTGGGACAACGCGAGCCTGCTGGCCCGCTATCGGGCGAGCCAGCGCCAGTTGCGGTACCAGGCGTTCCACGACCCGCTGACCGGGCTCGCGAACCGAACACTGTTCGGCGAACGTCTGGGCGACGCGCTCGAGAGACGCGTCCGAGGCGGCGACCCGCGGTCGTTGGCCGTGCTGTTCTGCGATCTCGACGACTTCAAAATCGTCAACGACGCGCTCGGGCATGCCGCGGGCGACGAACTGCTACGGGTCACGGCCGCGCGGCTCGTCGGGGCCGTCCGGGCCGTGGACACGGTCGCCCGGCTCGGCGGCGACGAGTTCGCGATCCTGCTCGAGGGCCGCGATGACGACCCGGCCCGGCTCGGCCGTCGGGTCGTCGACGCCGTCGCGGCGCCATGTCTGCTCGTCGGAACGCCATACTCGGTCCGGGGGAGCGTGGGCCTGGCCATCGTGGAGTCCGGCACGCTCACCGAGCCGGAGACGGTGCTGCACCAGGCGGACCTGGCCATGTACGAGGCGAAGCGGGTCGGTGGGACGGTCGCTGTCTACCGACCCGGGCTGTCGGCCCCGGAAGCCCGGCCGATTCCAGACGCCCTGTGACATCCTCGGACATCTTCGGGCCGAGGAGTTGGTGGGCGTGAGCGGTAGACGGCAGGTGTTCCTCACCGGGGCGACCGGAAACTGGGGCCGCTGCGTCCTGCGTGAGCTCGCCGACCGCGCCGACCGTTTCGACGTCGTCGCCCTGGTGCCGTCGACCCGGCGTGAACGAGAGATCATCGGCGAGTTCGCCGGCCTGCCCAACCTGCGGGTCGTCTGGGGCGATCTGACGGACTACGGCGCCGTCGAGCGGTGCGTGCGCGGCAGTGACCACGTCCTGCACCTGGGTGCCGTCGTCTCGCCGCTGGCCGACGACCATCCCGAGCTCACCCGCCGGGTGAACGTCGGCGGCGTCCAGAACATCGTCAGGGCGGTGCTGGCCCAGGAGGACCCCGCGGCGATCGGCGTGGTCATGGTCGGGTCGGTCGCCGAGACCGGCGACCGCAACCCTCCGCACCACTGGGGCCGGGTCGGCGACCCGCTGCGGGTCTCCCAGTTCGACGAGTACGGCCAGAGCAAGATCATGGCCGAGCGGGTGCTGGTGGAGTCCCGGCTGCCGCGCTGGGTGTGGCTGCGCCAGACGGGGATCTTTCATCCCGGCGTCCTGGAGATCCGCGATGCGATCGTGACCCACGTGCCGTTCGCGGGGGTGATGGAATGGGCGTCGGCCGAGGACTCCGCCCGCCTGGTCGCCAACATCTGCGAGGACGGTGTGCCCGATCGGTTCTGGGGCCGGGTGTACAACATCGGCGGCGGCGAGTCCTGGCGGCTGACCAACTGGGAGTTCCAGGTCGGCCTGGCGAGGGCGCTCGGCGTGAAGGACATGCGCCGCTGGTACGAGCGCGGCTGGTTCGCCACTCGCAACTTCCACGGCCATTGGTTCACCGACTCGGACACCCTGGAAGACCTCGTGCCCTTCCGGCGCGACACCTTCGACGGCGCGCTGGCCCGCGCCGTTCGGGCCGCCCCGCGCGCCGTTCGGCTGGCGGGGAAGGTCCCGGCGGCGGTCGTGAAGAATCTCGTGATCGGCCCGCTCACCCGGCAGCCGAGGGGCACCATGGCCTGGATCCGCGCGGGCGACGAGGCACGGATCCAGGCCTACTTCGGTTCCCGCGCGGACTGGGAGGCCATCGGGGACTGGTCCACCTTCCAGCCGCCGGCCCCCGACAGGACCCCGCGCCTGCTGGACCACGGCTACGACGAGTCGAAGGACCCGGCAGAATGGAACGGCGCCGACCTCGCCGCGGCCGCCGACTTCCGCGGCGGCCGGTTGCTGTCCGAAACGGTGCCGACGGGCGACGTCGCCGCGCCACTGCGCTGGCGCTGCGCCGAAGGCCACGAGTTCACCGGCAGTCCCCGGCTCATCCTCACCGCCGGCCACTGGTGCCCGGAATGCGTCAGGGACACGGCCGGCTACGCCAAGCAGGCCGGCGCCAACCGTTTCCTCGCGCAGATCGAGTCCACGTCCTAGCTCGTCCTAGCTCGTCCTAGCTCACCGAGGGCCCAGGTCCCAGCCCCGGCCTAGAACCAGCCCCGGCTCACAGCCAGCCGTTGCGTTTGAACACGCTGTAGAGCAGAACGCTGACCGCGACCATGAGCGCCAGCGCGGCGGGATAACCCCAGACCTGGTGCAGCTCGGGCATGTGCTCGAAGTTCATGCCGTAGATGCCCGCGGTCGCGGTGGGGACGGCGGCGATCGCCACCCACGCGCTGATCTTGCGCATGTCCTGGTTCTGGGCGACGGAGACCTGGGCCAGGGTGGCCTGCAGGAGGGAGCCGAGCAGGTCGTCGAAGCCGGCGATCCGTTCGGTGACGCGGTTCAGATGGCCCTCGACGTCGCGGAAGTAGCTGCGCACCTCGGGCGGCACCAGGCCGGCGGCGCCGTCCGGGTCGGCGAGCACCCGCAGCGCCGGGGCCAGCGGCAGGACGGCGTGCTTGAACTCGATCACTTCCCGTTTGAGCAGGTAGACCGCTCCGGCGTCGGGAAACCGGGCCCGGTGGTCGAACACGGCGCTCTCGAGGGCGTCGATGTCGGTTTCCACCAGGTCCGCGACCTTCAGATAGTCATCGACGATGTGGTCAGCGATGGCATGCAGCACGGTGGCCGGACCGCGGGCGAGCAGCTGGGGGCGGGCTTCCAGCCGGGCGCGGAGCGTCTGGAGCTCGCCGTGCGCGCCACGACGGACGGTGACCACGAAATCGCGGCCCAGGAAGACCATGATCTGCCCGGTCTCGACGATCTCCGCGGTCGTGGAGACGTCGTCGTGCTCGACATAACGGATGGTCTTCAGCACGGCGAACAGGGTGTCGTCGTAGCGTTCAAGCTTGGGCCGCTCGTGGTCCTGGGAGGCGTCCTCCACCGCGAGCGGGTGCAGCCCGAACGTGGCCGCCACCGCGGCCAGGTCATCCTCCGACGGCTCGTACAGGCCGAGCCACAGGAAGCTGTCCCGCCCGGCGCGCACGGTGCGCAACGCCGCGTCGAACCCGTGCGGATGCGGGTCGCGCTCACCCTGGCGGTACACCCCGCAGGCCACGACCGAGCTCCGCGAGCCCAGCGRCGGTCCTTCCAGGCCGGACGTGCGGCGTCGCGGATGGATCAGCGAAACCGGCCGGCGCAGCGCGTCACCCAGCCGCGTGGCACCGTCCCTGACCGCGGAAGCCGGGCTGGATACCGGACGGCGTGGTCTCGGCGCACGCTCCTGCTCCCAGTTCACAAGAAAAGCCTACGGCCGGGGCGGAAACCACAGGCCTGGCCCATCGGCACCGCCAGCGGGCCGTGACGTCACCAGGCGCGCGCGGGCCGGAATCCGAACCGGCCGGGTCGGGTCGGGTTGGGTTGGGTTGGTCAGCCGAACAGGCGCCGCGTGCGCGCCAGGGTCTCGCGCAGGTTGTCCTCGGCGGCGAGCTCCAGCGCGTCGGGCACGGTGAGCCAGCGCAGGGGAGCGGTCGGTTTCTCCGGGGTGGCCGCGTCGGGGGTGGCCGTCGCGAGGACGAAGCGAAGGTCCGCGTGCTCGTGCGCGGGTTCGCGGGGCGTCCCGGGTACCGAGACCACGACCGCGTGCCGCAGCTCCCCGGTCGGCCAGGGGCGCAGATCGGCCAGGCCGGTCTCCTCCTGGCCCTCGCGCAGGGCGACGCTCAGCGGGTCGATCTCCCCTGGGTCGCCGTGGCCGCCGACCTGCAGCCAGCTCCCCATCTTGTCGTGCCAGCGCAGCAGGACCCGGCCGGACTCGGGGTGCACGATCAGCGCCGACGCCGTGAGATGCAGCGGAACGGCGCGCGACCACGGGTCGGGGGTGTCACCGACCATCGCCCGGATCCTGGTGACGTCCGTCGTCTCGACCTCGCCGACGGGTTGGTAGCCGGCGAGCAGGGCGGCGGCACCCTGGGAAGGGGAGAGCATATTGAGGACCCTAGGAGACGTCCCGTCCCATCCGTCCGTTCGCCCAGCCTTTGGGCGCGCTCGGGCCCTGGCGAGCGGCGCTCAGGGCCTGGTGAGCGGCGCTCAGGGCCGGGCGCGCAGCGCGTCCATGAGCAGGTCGAGCAGGCGGCCGGCCTGGTCGCGGTCCCGCAGGTCCGCGGCCGCCAGAGACAGGCCGCTGAGGCTGATCAGGACGTCGTCGGGTGGCACGTCCGAGCGCAGCGTCCCGGCCGACGAACCGGCTCGCAGCAACGCCGTCACGGCGCCGGTCAGCCGGTCGCGGCTGTGGGAGAAGGGATCGCCGCCGGAGGCGATGAGCGCGCGCAGGGCGTCGCCCATGCCGCGTTTCGTGCTCATGTAGTCGATGAAGTGCTCCATCCAGGCTCGCAGCGCCTGGTCGGGCGGCATTGTGGCCAGCAGGCCGTCGACGGAGTCGCAGAGCCGGTCGAGCTCGTTGCGGTACGCCGCGTCGACAAGTGCCTCGCGGGTAGGGAAGTGGCGGTAGAGCGTGCCGATGCCCACGCCTGCCTCCTTCGCGATCGCCTCGAGTGCGATGTCCGGCCCGTCCTGCGAGAAGGCTCGGACGGCGACCTCCAGCAGCCGGTCCCGATTGCGCCGTGCGTCGGCGCGCAGCGGTCGTGTGGTGGCCATCACACCTCCCTCGCGGAAAGATTCGGAGGCTCCTCCGGTTAGTGTTCGACGAGCCGGAGGTTCCTCCGGTTGAGCGTACCGAGTCGTACCGAGTATCGAGAGGGAGCGCGTCATGACCGATCGGATCATCACCCCGTTCACCGCCGAGTCGACGGCCGCCGAGGTGATCGACGGCATCGACCTCTCCGGCCGTCGCGCCGTCGTCACGGGTGGCGCCTCGGGCATCGGCATCGAGACGGCGCGTGCGCTGGCCGGCGCCGGCGCGGAGGTGACCCTGGCCGTTCGCGACGTCGACGCGGGCGACCGCACCGCCGCCGACCTCATCGCCAGCACCGGCAACAAGCAGGTCCTCGTGGCTCGCCTCGACCTCGCCGACCAGGCGTCGGTCGCCGCGTTCGTCGCCCAGTGGGACGGCCCGCTGGACATCCTGGTGAACAACGCCGGCATCATGGCCTCGCCGCTCCTGCGGACACCGGAAGGCTGGGAGCTGCAGTTCGCCACCAACCACCTGGGCCACTTCGCCCTCGCCACCGGGCTGCACGGCGCGCTCACGGCCCCGGGCGGCGCCCGGGTCGTGTCGGTCAGCTCGAGCGCGCACCACCGCTCGCCGGTCGTCTTCGACGACATCCACTTCGAGAGCCGGGCGTACGAGCCGTGGTCCGCCTACGGGCAGTCCAAGACCGCCAACGTGCTGTTCGCCGTCGAGGCCAGCAAGCGGTGGGCCGGCGACGGGATCACCGTCAACGCGCTGATGCCTGGCGGCATCCGGACCAACCTGCAGCGCTACGTGTCCGAGGAGGACCTGGAGCGGCTGCGTGCCGCCGCGGGCGGGGCCGACCTGAAGTGGAAGACCCCCGAGCAGGGCGCCGCCACGTCGATCCTCGTCGCGACGTCACCCCTGCTCGACGGCGTCGGCGGACGCTACTTCGAGGACTGCAACGAGGCCGAGGTCGGCGCGCTCAGCGCCCGCAACGGCGTCGCGCCCCACGCCCTCGACCCCGAGGCCGCCGCGCGGCTGTGGGACGTCTCCGTCACGACGCTGGCCGGCCGGTAGCGGCCAGCCCAGGCCGGGCCCGCCAGTCCCGGTGTCGATGGGCGGGCCCTGGGCAGAACCAAGCCGCACCGCGACGTGAGCGCGTCGGTGACGCGGAGGGAGGATCTGGCCGTGACGAAGCCCCCGTTGCCCGAGAAGGTAAGCGAACTGTTGGCAGAACCGAATCCGTGTGTGATCACGACCATCCGGCCGGATGGCCAGCCAGTCTCCGTGGCCACCTGGTACGTGTGGGAGAACGGCCGGGTACTGGTCAACATGGACGAAGGTCGCAAGCGGCTCGAGTACCTGAGATCCGATCCCCGGGTGTCGCTCACCGTGCTCAAGGCAGACGACTGGTACACGCACGTCAGCCTGCAGGGCCGGGTGGTGGAGCTGAAGGACGATCCGGACCTGGTCGACATCGACCGGATCGCCACGCACTACACCGGCCAGCGGTACGCCGCCCGGGACCGGGGGAGGGTGAGCGCGTGGATCGAGGTGACGAGCTGGCACGGCTGGGTGTCCGGACGAAGGATGCAGACCGCCGAGCACTGACCACCGACCACTGACGACAGGGCTTCGACCGGTGGCGACGGTGCGAGCGGTACTGGTGACGCCGCTGTCCGGGCCCCTGGCGGAATACGGCCGGTCCGGCGCGACCGCCCTCACCCTGTGGGCACAGGAGTTCGTCGCGCCCGACCGGGTGTCCCTCGAGGTGGTGGACGCCCATCCGGACGTGCGTCGGGCGGCCCGCCGCGCCGAGGACCTTCGCCCGGAGCTGTTCCTCGGTCCGTACGGGAGCCGCCCGGCCGCCGACGTCACCGCGACCACCCGCCGCCTGGTCTGGAACCACGGGGGCGCCCAGGTTCCGCCACGGACCAACGTGGTGAGCATCCTCGMCGCCGCGGATACGTACTTCGCCGGCACGGTGGAGATGATCCGCCGTGGGTTCCCCGGTGTCCGGACGGTCGGCGTGCTGCACGGCCCCACCGGATTCGCCCGCGGCGTCGCCGCCGGCGCGACGGAACGGGCGCAACGGCACGGCCTCGAAGTCCGCGAGGCGGTGCTGCCCGCCGCGCCGCCGCGAGCCGACGCGTTGTTGGTGGCGGCTCGCTTCGACGAGGAGCTCGCGCTCGCGCGCACGGTGGACCGCGCGGGGCTGTGGGTGCTCGGTTTCGTCGCGGCCGGGGTGCGGGAGGTGCTCGCCGAGCTGGGCGACGCGCGGGAGGGCCTCGTGGGCCCGGCGCAGTGGCTGCCCGAAGCCGCGCCCGAACCGGACGAGGGGCCCACCGCGGCGTCGTTCGTCGCCGCCTATCGCGCGCGCGCCGGCGTGGAACCGCCGTACCCGGCCGCGCAGGCGTTCGCCGCGGGACTCGTCGCCCTGCGCTGCCTGCGCTCGGCGGGTTCGGCCGATGACGTCGCCCTGCGGGCCGAGGCACGGCGGCTGACGTGCACGACGCTGTTCGGTCCGTTTCGCGTCGACGAGTCCGGAAGGCAGCTCGGGCACCAGGTACTGACGGTGCAGTGGCAGGACGGGCGGCGGGTGGTCGTCTGGCCACCGGAGCGGGCGAACGCCGCACCACGCTGACGCTGACTCGGACTCGGACCGGAATCCGGCGGCGGTCCCCGTTGCCGACTTCTACACCTCGGCGGGCACGGCGACGGTATCAGCGCTGAGCATGTCGACCAGCTGCCGCGCGTTGACCTGTGCGTAGTCGGCGTAGCAGTTGTTCATCAGGACGTGGGTGGTGGATGCCTCCTCGGCGAGGTGGCGCAGCCTGGGCGCCCACTCACGCAGCTCCTGGTCGTCGTACAGATATCCGAAGCGCTCGTGAACGTCCTTGCTGGTCCAGGTGTCGCGCCGGCCGTGGAAGCGCACGACCGAGAGGTCGGCAGTGGCGGCCGCGACCGGCGGTATCGAGCTGGGATAGCCCTGCGGCATGTCGACGCAGACATAGGGCAGCGCGTGGGAGGCCAGGAAGTCGAGCGTCTCGCGTTGGTTGCGCTCCTCCATCCAGGTCCGGTTCCGGAACTCCACGCAGATCGGCAGTGGGGCGCAGCGTCGCTGGCATTCCAGGATGTATTTCTTGTTCGCGGCGCCGACGGGAAACCACCGCGGAACTGGAACAGGATCGAGCCCAGCTTGCCAGCGCTCGCCAACGGCTCGAGCGCCGCGAGGAAACGGTCCCACACCTCGTCCACGGCCACCGGGGGCAGGCCGCGGGCGTAGACGGTCTTACGGCCGTCCGGAACCGCGGCGCGCAGGTCCGGGTAGAGCGCCGCCGGCCGAGTCGGATGCTGCGTGAGCAGAGAGAAGGCCTTGATGTCGAAGGTGAACTCCCGCGGGCTGCGCTCGGCCCACGCGCGTACGGTGCTCTCGCTCGGCGGCGCGTAGTAGGTCGCGTCCACCTCGACCAGCGGGAACCGCCGTGCGTGGTAGCGCAGCCGCTGCTCCGGTGTCGTGACCTCCGGCGGGCACCATCCCGACGCCAGCAGGGTCGGGTCCGTCCAGGATGCGGTCCCGACCAGGATCCTGCCCCCCATGCCCGGCCTCCCGTCCGCCGCTGTTCCCATAGGCACGGCTCCCGTTCACCGCGTCGTGCCGGTTGGAGCCGTGACCATTCCGGCTGGGGACGAACTGGCGAGGTGGGCGGAGACCACGCCGCCGGCTCGGGCAGTTGCCCGAGCCGGCGGCGGGACGGGAAGGCCGGCTCGGCGGAGCCGAACCCCTATCCCGGCGGCCTGGCGGTCGAGGAGGCGCGGTATGTCAGTCTCTCGGGGATCGGGAATCCCGACGCGTCAACGGGGCCGGTACAGTTGATCGAAATTCTGTCAAGGTTGGCCAAAATGAAACCGTCGTGGCCGGGAGCCGCGGGGAGCAGCGCACCCGTGGGATAACCCTTGTCCGACAGATCCGCGGGCCGGTTCGGAGCCCGGCTCGCCGCCTGGAGGCACGCCTCACGCAACTCGTTGGAGCGTTCCGGGGAGGGATATTCAGGAATGTCGGTCGGATCCTTCCACGCAGCCAGCTGGTCGACGAGCGTCCCGGCGGCGTCGAAGGCGTAGAACGCGAGGGGCTGGTCCCAGGCGGGGAAGTTCTCGCCCTCGACCTTGAACCGAGCGAGGAAGGCACCGTCGTCGAGGATCGGGACGACGATGCTCTCACCGGTCGGGAACACGGCAAGCAGCAACGCCACGTCCGGGGACACCCGCCCAGCACCGTACCGGTCGTACAACCAGCCCCCGCCCTGGAAGTTGAACGACGTGAGCGGACCATCGGGCGGGAGTAGATACTGTTCGTAGAGTTTCGCGCCTTGCCCTAGTTCGGCGGTGGCCTGGTCGAAAGCGAGGCGGCCGTCCGCCCCGGTGGGGATCGTGCACAGCGTCATGAAGGTCTCGGCCACGACCAGGGCAGCGGCTCCCTGCTTGTCCTGAATCGCGCCGAGGACCCGGCGAGTGTCGCCTGGTGTGTCTCCCGGAAATCCGCACCGTTGGCTGAGGGTCGCCTTGTCGCCCTCGGTCAGCGGCACGGCTCGGGGAGTGTCCACCAGCCGGATCTTGATCGGTGGCTGCCCGGCCGCCCCGGGTACCTCGGTGGGTACCGCTGGCTGCTGTCCTGGCGTCGGTGTCGGCGTCGTTCCCCCTCCGCCCGCGGGCACCACCGCGGCCGGTTTGTTTCGCTGATCCAGCGGTCCGACGCTCAGGACGGCGGCGACGACGGCGATCACCGCCACCGTCGCCGCGCCGATCAGCCCGGCGCGTCGGACCGCGTGGCGTCGCCGTTCCCGGACGATCCGCGCCCGGGTCTCCGCCCAGGTGGCGGTGCGTGGCCGGACGCTGACCTGGGTGGCCGTCGTCCGGACCCAGGCCGCGACCTCCTCGCGAGACCAGTCTTCGAGAGCCTGTCGTTCCGGCCGCGGCCGCGAGCTGCTGTTCACTGTGCCTCCTTCCTGGTGGTGGTGACCCGTCGCGGGGCGAACGCGCCCGGTGATGGTTGGCGAATGCCGATCAGGGCCGGGTGGGCCCGCAGCTTCGCCAGGCCCCTCGATGCCTGGCTCTTCACGGTGCCGACCGAGCAGCGCAACAGACTCGCGACCTCGGTGTCGGCCAGGTCCTCGCAGTAGCGCAGGACCACCACGGCGCGTTGCCGCGGCGGCAGGCTGGCCAGCGCCTGGGCGAGGCCGGCGCGGTCCTCCACCGCCCCCAGCTCCGATGAGCGGTCCGGGCGGTCCGGCGGCTGGGCGACGAGGACCTGTGGTGGCCGCCGCCGACGGAACCGCCGGGCGTTCGCGTTCACCATCACCCGCCGCACATAGGCGTCGGGCCGGTCATGCGACCGCACGCGTTTCCAGACCCGGAACGTGCGCGCGAGCGCGGTCTGGGTCAGGTCCTCGGCCTCGCCGAAGTCGCCGGTCAACAGGTAGGCGAAGCGCAGAAGCCCAGGTAGGCGCGGGACGAAGTAGTCCCGGAATTCGTCGTCCTCGGTATCCATCCGACCTCCTCGCCCCACAAGAGGCCACAGCGGTCGCGCATGGTTGCGTGGACGGACGACAAATGTCGCACGGGCGCAGTCACGCGCCCGGGGCCGGCTGTCCCCTGGCCGAGTTCAGCCGTCAGACCGACTGGCGGTCGCCATTGGACCTGCTGCTGCCGACGAATCCGCTGCCGACGGCGACGCCGCAGGGCGAGAAGCCTGAGCCGTCGACGGGTCCGCTCGACCTGGAGGCTGTCGACGGCGTGCCAGGCGGACCACCGCTCGGCGACGTCGACCACAGCGTCAGGGCACCGGCGAGCGCCAGTGCGGCGCCCAGCGTGGCGCCCAGTGCGGCAGGCACATACCCATCCGCCTCGTCCTGCCATGAGCCGTCGAGAGCGATGGTATACGGGGAGTAATCGAGAGGATACGGCTGAGGTGGCCGCTGACGGCCCATCGCGGCCGGCTGGTGTGACTGCCTGGGTCGCGCCACGGGCAGTCTGGAGTGTCCCTCGACCTAGCCCTGGTTCCGAAATGGGATCGTGGCATTTCGGCAAGCCCATGGACAGCCTGAACTGACACGCTTCGCGGCACTGCTGTCGGTGTGTGTCAGATGAGTGGGCCTATTGGCTGGGTGAGGTGCCACGGTCCGACATAGATGGTCGAGGTCAGCCCTGATCGCTTACGGGCGTGCCCGGCGACGGCTGAAGGCCAGCCACGTCACGGAACGCGCGATCACGGCGACGACGAGGGCGGCCACGACGTCCTGCCACAGGCTGTCGCCGTCCTCGACGAACAGGATCGCGATGGTCTGCAACCCGACGAAGATGACGAGAGAGCACACCGTCTCGGCGCGACGGCTCCCAGGCTGCCCCATTCCTGCCATGATCTCCGGTCCCTCCGACTGGCTGCCGGGACGGGCGCGATCCCAGCCGCGGCAATGTGGCTGGAGTGTAGGCAGGGAAGCCGAGAAGGGAACGGTAAAGAACCCCCCAGGTAAGCAATCCGACAGACGGCTCAGAGCGCCCGGTGAAGGGCGGATGCGGTCAGGTCGCGCGGGGGATTAGGCGGATGACCGGGAGCTCGCGGTCGGTCTTCTGCTGGTACTGGGCGAAGCGGGGGGAGGCGGCGGTGATCTGCTGCCACGCGGAGTCGCGCGCCCTGCCGTGGAGCTGCTCGGCGGTCACGGCCACCTTGCGGCCGGCCGTCTCGACCTGGACCTCGTCTGGGTGCGCGGCGAGGTTGTAGTACCAGGCCGGGTTGCGGGCCGCGCCGGCGGCCGACGCCACGATGAACCAGCTGAACTCGCCGCCGGGGAAACACGCGACCGGGGTCTCGCGCGCGGTGCCGGTCCTGCGGCCGACGGTGGTCAGGACCAGGGCGTCGGCGTTCATCGCCTGGCCGCCCTTGCGGATCCTCTTCGCCATCAGTTTGTTCGGCAGATTGACCCACTTGCCAGGCTGCCGGGCGCCGCGGGTGCCGTTCTGCGTGTCGAAGCTCATCTGACTACCTCCACAGGGCCTGTGTCGTCCTGACAAGACCTGTGCCCATCTTCACCCCGTCGCTCACCGCGCTCATCGGCCACGCCGCCCGGCCAGGCGGCCAGGCGGCCAGGCAGCCAGGCGGCCAGGCGGCCAGGTGAAGAGTGGGGGCGGGCCTCAGAGGCCGGCTTCCCTGGCCAGGAGGTCCTCGTCGGTCTCCCGCCGGACGAGGAGGCGGGCGTCGCCGTCGGCGACGGCGACCAGCGGTGGCCGGCCGACCAGGTTGTAGGTCGAGGCGAGGCTGTGGTGGTAGGCGCCGGTGCAGGCGACGGCGAGCAGGTCGCCGGCCTGGACGTCGCCCGGCAGCGGCACGTCCCGGGCGAGGATGTCGCCGGCCTCGCAGTGGCGTCCCACCACCGTGACCGGCCGGGCCGGCGCGGCGTGCGGCCGGCCGATGAGCGCGATGGTGTAGCGGGCGCCGTAGAGCGCCGGGCGCGGGTTGTCGCTCATGCCACCGTCGACGGCGACGAAGGTGCGCACGCCGGGGAGGTGCTTGACGGCCCAGCCGCCGCAGCTCGTCATGCGAGTCGACCACCACCCGGCCGACGGAGTAGTCGAGGGCCGCCTTGAGATCCTCCGCGGTGAATGTCCACGTCGTCATCAACCCTCGCGGGAGCGCCCCGCTCAGGCGTCGGGTGTCGGCTCGGCCTGGTCTGGTCCCGGCTGCCCGGCGGCCGTGCGGCGGACTATCTCCTGGAGCCGTTCGCGCAGGGTCGGGTCGCAGTGGGCGTCCACCGCCCGGTTCAGCGAGACGCCGCCCGCCCAGAGAAGCTGGAGGATCTCCATCAGCGGCCCGGTCTGCCCGCTGAGGTCGTAGCTCGTCTCGTCCTCGGCCAGGGTGAACCGTGCGGGGACGAGCCCGTTCACCAGCGCGCTGCGGGACCAGTCGATCTGAACGGCGTGCGTGGCCGGATCGACGAGCACCACGATCTTCCCGGCGTCCAGACTCGCTCTGCGGCCCTCGCCGGCAAGCAGCCGGGCCGCCGTGTCGAACGAGAAGTCCGATCCCCTGACGTGCAGGCTGACTCTGATCTCCGGCTGGCCGCCGACGCCCGCACCCGTCTCGGTCAGGCCGGTGACGAGGGCGAGAGCCAGCACCCTCTCCCGACTGGTGATGGTTGCCCCGGTGGTTGCCCGCGGCTGGGGCTGGGGAGAGCGCCCTAACATCAGCATGCTCCTGTCTCGGAATCGCGTGTCGTCGGCCGGGGCCAGCAGCTCCGCCGAGTCCGAGGTGACCTCCCGCCCGCTCCCATGCGCTCTGTCCGCCGCGTCTGACGATCACCCGAAGGGTGGAATCGTATCTGTTCGGTTCGTCACAGGCCGGCTTTGCGGGCAGCTCTCCCGGTGCCCGGATCGTGATCGTCGGGCTCCCGCGGCCGGGTTAGTCTGCCTGGGTGAGCATCGAGCTGACACTGCTGTCACGGGTTGCCTACCGTGATCGGGAGGTCAGCGGCCGCCGGCTGCGCAGCCTGCTCGCGTTGCTGGCCGGCGACCTGGCGGCGGGCTGCGGCCTCGCCCGGCTCGTGGACGGGATCTGGCCGGACGAACCGCCGGAGAACCCCGCCAAGGCGTTGCAGATCCTGGTCTCGCGGGCCCGGCGGCAACTGGGCGCGGAGGCCGTCGTCCGCACTCCCACCGGCTACTGCCTGACGTTACGCAGCGACCAGGTGGACGCGGCCGTGGTGCCGCTGCGCGTCGCCGCCTGCGAACGTCATACCCGCGCCGGCGACCATGCCGCCGCGCTGGCCGACGCGGAGGCGGGGCTCGCGCTGTGGGACGGGGTTCCGGAGGAGGACGACGCCGGGCTGGATGACCCGTTGGCGGCGCTGCGGGCGCTGCGGGCACCGGAGTACTGGTCGCTCACGCGCGCCCGCGCCCTGGCGTTGTCCCGGCTCGACCGTCTGTCGGACGCCGCCCGGCCGCTGGCGCAGCTGTACGGCCGCCGGCCGCGCGACGAGGAGGTGCTGCTGGAGCTGCTGCGCTGCGAGGTGGCGGTGCTGGGCCCGGCGGCGGCGCTGGCCCGCTACGAGGAGCACCGGCGCGCGCTGCGCGCGGAGCTCGGCGTCGACCCGGGCGCGGCGCTGCGCGCGGCCTACGACCAGCTGCTCGGGCAGGCCGCGCCCCCCGTCCGGCGCGGTGTCCGCAACGAGCCGAACCCCCTGCTCGGCCGGGACGCGGACGTGCGGGCGGTGACGCGCCTGCTCGCGACCTCGCGGGTGACGTCGATCGTCGGCCCCGGCGGCCTGGGCAAGACGCGCCTGGCGCACGCCGTGAGCCGCCTCGCCGAGCAGCGGGTCGTGCACGTCGTCGAACTGGCCGCGATCAGCGGCGACGACGAGGTCGCCGCCGCGGTCGCCTCCGTTCTCGGCATCGCGGAGAACCCCAGGACGTCGCCGGGCCGCTCCGGCACCGCTGGTACCGCCGGCAGCTCCACCGCCACCGCCGGCAGCTCCACCGCCACCGCCGCCGCCGTCGGTCCGGCGGGCACCGCGGCGGCGATCGCACGCGCCCTCGGCTCCGGCACCGTGCTGCTCGTCCTGGACAACTGCGAGCACGTCGTCGCCGGAGTCGCCGACCTGGCGCGGGCGCTGGTCTCCGCGAGCCCCAACCTGCGGGTGCTCACCACGAGCCGGGCGCCGCTGGGCCTGTCCTCGGAGTCGGTCTACCCGCTGCCCGAGCTGGACCCGGCGACCTCGGCCGAGCTGTTCGGCCAGCGCGCCCGGGCCGCCCGTCCCGGGCTCGACCTGTCGACCGCGGCGGTCGAGGAGCTGTGCCGCCGCCTGGACGGGCTGCCGCTCGCCGTCGAGCTGGCCGCCGCCCGGGTCCGCGTCATGTCCGTCGCCGAGATCAGCCGCCGGCTCGACGACCGGTTCGCGTTGCTGCGCGGGACGGCCCGGGACGCGCCCGAGCGCCACCACACCCTCTCGGCGGTGGTCGAGTGGAGCTGGAACCTGCTCGAACCGCCCGCCCGGGCGGCGATGCGCACGCTGTCGGTCTTCCCCGGCGGGTTCACGGCCGAGACGGCGGCCCGCCTGCTCGGCGAGAGCGAGGGCGGCGACGCGGTCCCGGCCGTGGTGGAGCACCTCGTCGACCAGTCCCTGCTGAAGGTCGACGACGCGCCGTCGGGCACCCGGTTCCGCATGCTGGAGACGGTGCGGGAGTTCGGCGAGGCCAGGCGGAACGCCGCGGGGGAGACCGAGCGGGTGGTCGCGGAGTTCCTGGCCTGGGCCCGCGCCTTCGGGGTCGCGCACCATGCCGACCCGTTCGGCGCGGAGCCGGCGCCGGCCGTCGGACGGATCCGGGACGAGCAGGACAACCTGCTGCGGGCGCTGCGCCTGGGGCTGGCGGCAGGCGACGGGGCCACGGTCGCCGCGACGGCGGGCGTGCTCGCGGCGCTGTGGACGATCGAGTCGAACTACACGCCGCTCGCCGCGCTGATCGACGACACCTCCTGGCTGCTGTCGCACTACCGGCCCGAGCCCGCGCTCGTGGAGGTCACCCGGGCGGCGGCGGCGTTGGCCACCGCCTATCTGTTCTCGTTCCACGGCCCGTGCGCGGTCCGCTCCCTCGTCGTGCTGCGCCGGCTGCCCGCCGCGCCGGCGGACACGGTCGGCCGCGCCGCCGCGGCGGTGCTGCGGGCAGCGCCACGGCTGGACGCCGCGGGGCTGGCCGCGCTGTGCGCCAGCGCGGAGCCGCTCGTCGCGGGGATCGCCCGGATCGTCCTCAGTTATGTCCTGGAGCGTGACGGTGACCTGGCCGGCGCGGAGGACGCCGGCCGGGGAGCGCTCCAGCTGGTCCGGGTCGGTGAGCTGCCCTGGGCCCGCATGATGGCCCACGGGCGGCTGGCCGAGCTGGCGATGAACTCCGGCCGGGGCGACGAGGCCCTGTCCCATCTTCGGGCGGCGTCGGGGATCCCCGACGGCATCGAGGACCTCGCGGACGCCTTCGGGGTCGGACGGGCGATGGCGCTCGCCCACCTGCAGGCCGGGGCCGTCGACGACGCGGAGCGCTGCCTGCTGCCCGCGCGGGCACGAGCGGCCCCCGACGCCGACACGGCGGCCTACCGCTCGTTCGACCACGCGGTGCGAGGCGAGTTCCTGTTCGCCCGCGGTGAGATCGACGCGGCGCTCGCGGCCTGGCGGCTCGCCGTCGACGCCGCGAACAGCACCAGCCTGCCCGGCGTCCATGCCGACCCGGGCCTGTCCCCGTGGGCATTGGAGATCAAGGCGGTGGCCGTGGTCGCGCACGCGCGCCACGGCCAGCTTGGCCTTCTCCCGGAGGCCACCGACGAGGTGGTCCAGCTGCTGCCGGACCTGCTGACCCACCCCGAAAGCTTCGAGCCGTCCTACCTCACCGGCGCGCCGCTGTGCGGGGCGTTGGCGTTGGCGCTGGCGATGGTGACGCTGGACCGGGGCCGGCGCGACGGTGACGCCGAGGCCGCCGGGTCGGGAGCGCGGCTGGTGGCGTTGGCCGAGCGCTTCGGGTATCTCCGGCAGTTCCAGCCGACCATGTCCTTGGCCGCCGCCCGGGACGTGGTGCTGGCGGCCGACCGGTCGGCGTACGAGGACGCGGTCACCTCGTACGCCGACCTGGGCCCCGCCGAGCTGCGCGTGGCCGCTCTGGCCGCCGTGCTCGCCGCGCATGCGTTCGACCGGCCGCGGGCGTCGCCTCAGCTCGAGGGGTCCCGGTCGAACAACCTCCTCGCCCACAGGTAGCCGACCAGTGCGATGCCGGCGCACCAGGCCGACGTGATGATCGCGGCGTCGCCGATCGGCGTGCCGGTCAGCAGTCCCCGGATCGTGTCGATGAACGGGGTGAAGGGCTGGTACTCGGCGAAGGCCCGCAGCCCGGCGGGCAGCGAGTCGGTCGGCACGAAGCCGCTGCCCAGGAACGGCAGCAGCGTCAGCGGCATGGGTAGGTTGCTCGCGGCCTCGACGGTCTTCGGCACCATGCCGAGAGCGACCGACAGCCAGGTGACCGCAAAGGCGATCATGGCCAGGACGCCCGCCGCGGCGAGCCACTCGAGCGCGCTGGCATCGGGCCGGAAGCCCACCAGCAGCGCGGCGGCGAGCACGATCACCAGGCTGATCATCGTCTGGATCAGGCTGCCGACGACGTGGCCGGTGAGCACCGAGGCGCGGGAGATCGCCATCGTGCGGAAGCGGGCGACGATGCCCTCGGTCATGTCCATCGCGACCGCGATCGCCGTGCCCTGGGGGGCGGTCGCGATGGTCATCAGGAGAATCCCCGGCGCGACGAAGTTGACGTACGCCGTGCGTCCGCCGCCGCCGGACGGCGTGGCACCGGCGAGTCCGTCTCCCAGCGTGCCGCCGAAGACGTAGACGAACAGCAACAGGAAGATGATCGGAATCCCGGCCATGAACAGCGGCAGGCTCGGGTAGCGCAGCAGGTGTCGCAGGTTGCGGCGCAGCATCGTCGCCGAGTCGGTCAGGGCGAGGGCCGGGCTGGTCATTCTGACGCCACCTTCGCGGAGTCGGTGCGGCCGGTGAGGGCGAGGAACACGTCGTCGAGGTCGGGGGTGTGGACGGACAGTTCGGTGACGTCGACGCGGGCGCCGTCGAGCTGGTCCAGCAGCGCCTTCAGGGAGCGGACGCCGCCGTCGCTCGGGACCTGCAACGTGAGCTCGCGATCGTCTCGCCGCTCCGCGGCGCCGAGCAGCTCGGCCGCCTCGCCCAGGCTGGCGCCGTCCGCGAACCGCAGGAGGACATGCCCGCCGGGAACGAGTCGCTTGAGCTCGGCCGCGGTCCCGTCGGCGACGAGCCGGCCGTGGTCGAGCAGGGCGATCCGGTCGGCGAGCTGGTCGGCCTCCTCCAGGTACTGGGTGGTGAGGAAGACCGTGACCCCGGTCGACGAGAGGTCTCGAACGATCTCCCAGACGGTGCGCCGGCCGCTGGGGTCGAGGCCGGTGGTCGGCTCGTCCAGGAAGAGCACCGACGGGTCGCCGACCAGGCTCATCGCGAGGTCGAGCCGACGGCGCATCCCGCCCGAGTAGGTGGCCGCCGTCTTGCGAGCCGCGCCGGTGAGGTCGAACCGGCCGAGCAGCTCGGCCGCCCGGCGCCGGCCCTCGCGGCGGCCCAGATGGTGCAGGTCCGCCATCAGGATCAGGTTCTCCTCACCGGTGAGGAGGCCGTCCACCGCGGAGAACTGGCCGGTGACGCCGATGGCGGCGCGGATGGCGTCCGGTTCCGTCGCCAGATCGTGCCCGGCGACGGACACCCGCCCGGCGTCCGGGCGGATCAGGGTCGACAGGATCCGTACGGCGGTCGTCTTGCCGGCGCCGTTCGGTCCCAGCAGCGCGAAGATCGTTCCGGCTTGCACGTCCAGGTCGATGCCGGCCAGCACGACCTGTTCGCCGAACGCCTTGCGCAGCCCGGTCGCCGAGATGGCCGGCGCGAAGCTGTGAGGTGACATGCGGCGAAGCGTGCGGCCTGGCCGGATTACGGCGGTATCAGCGCGGTTTCACGCGCGAGTGCGCCGTGGGCATCTCCTGATCCGGCGCCTCGGCCCTCAGTACTGATCGAGGGTGAGTGGTGGAAGATCTTCCCGGCGCCATATGCCGCTGGAAGATCGCCGGTCAGCCGCGTCGTTTGTTCAGGTGCTCCAGCACCATGGAAACGTCGGGACGAGCGGCCGGGTCCTTGGCGAGCGCCCGCCGGACGAGGTGGCTCAGCGCTGCGTCCAGTCCCTCCAGCACCGGTTCGGCGTCGAGCGTCCGGTACATGATGGTCGCGATGTCGCCGCCACCGAACGGCGGAGCACCCGTGCCGGCGAAGGCGACGAGCGCGCCCCAGGCGAAGATGTCGGTCTTCGGGCTCGCGGGTGGCTGGCCCCGGAACTGCTCGGGTGCCATGAAACCCGGAGTGCCCACCGTCGTCGTGCCGCGGCTGAACACCTCGCTGGCGTCCGTCGCCCGGGCGATGCCGAAATCGACCACCCTGGGCCCGGTATGCGACATCAGGACATTCTGGGGCTTGAGGTCGCGGTGGATGATGCCCGCCTGGTGGATCGCGGCAAGAGCCGAGGCCACCGCCACGGCGAGCTGCTCCAGCGTCGAACCGTGCAGGGGGCCGTTGCCGCGCACCCACGCCGACAGCGTCGGGCCCTCGATGTACTCCGTCACCAGATATGGCAGCGGCCCTTGGCCGTCGAAGTCGAGGATCTCGGCGGTCGAGTGCCGTGCGACACGGCTCGCCGCGAGAGCTTCCCTCCGGAACCTCTCCCGGTAGTCACCCGCCGCGGCGAACTCGGCCCTGATGGTTTTGATTGCCACCTTTCGCCCGGCGGGATCCACGCCAAGATAGACGTTTCCATACCCGCCCTGGCCGAGGCGTCCAAGAATTCGGTATACGCCCAGCTGTCGGGGTTCGTACGATTCGAGCGGCGGGAGCGACGCCGGCCCGGCCCGCCCGTGGCTCGCGGCGATCAACCCGGATGAGCCAGGAATTGGAGGTCCGGACGGCGCGAGATCCGGATCTCCGGCCGGCTCCGACCGGCCTGGGCGGACGACCTGCCCTGGAGTATTCGGGCGAAGCGGATGCTCCGCGAGGGACGTCGGGGGTGCTATCTCCTCTGTCTCACGGTTCACATCGGGACCGGTGACACCGGCGTCAAATCCGCTGGGAAAGTTATCGGCCCACTGATCTTCGTTTGTCGGATACCTGGGCGTGAAACGCGGACGGAAACCCGGCGCCAGTCCGGTCTCCGCGTCATCGGTCAGTTCCCTAGACCACTGGCCGGCTCGGGGACCGCGGGGCACGCGGAATTCTTTGGCTGCGCGGCCAGAGCGGGACGACAGCACGACGAAGACGACAGCGCCGACGATAAGCACCACGATGAGCGTGATGGCCAACACGGAAGACGACACGCCCACCCCCCTCGGCGCCCTGCTTGACCACGCAGTGGACACAGTAGACGGAGACGGCGGATCGACGGCGCCGGGTCGGGAATCTGTCCTTCGCCGGCATATCCCGTCGGCCCGACGGCCCGGGCGATGCGGTCCCGAGCCTGCCCCACCAGGACGGCCGGCCGCCGCCGGTGGTCGCCGGAGTCACGTCGTTGTTCGACGGGCGCCATCGGCCCGTAACGGCGGCAGCGGATAGTCGGGAGGCCACACGGGCGGAAGGAGGTGTGCCGGATGAGGCAGGACCGTCGTGTCGACGTGCGCCGCCAGGTCCACCGGCATGCCTGGACCCGCGGCCGGATCGCGCACGGCGCCTGACGCCCGCGGCGTCCGCGCCCAAGACATCCGTCCCCAGGCCCTTTGGACGGCTGAGCCCTGCGGCTGGACCCCTGCCCTGCGGGCGGACCCCCACGGCCGGCGCCTCGTCGGGCCGCATCCGAAGAAAGCCCGCCAGTCCTTTGTCGCGTGCCTCCGTTGCGCGCGATCCCGACCCTTCCGAACCCTTCCGAGGATTCCGATGGCTGACACACCCGCCGCGCTCGCCGCTCCGGCGGCGCTTCCTACCGACTGCTCCTTCGACCCGGACGACTGGGCGATCCTCGCCCGGCACTGGTACCCGGTCGCGCTGTCCCGCGAGGTCCGCGACCAGCCGGTCGCCGCCCGGCTGCTCGATGAGCGGCTCGTCGTCTACCGCGCCGGCGACGCGGTCGTCGTCGCCCGCGACATCTGTCCCCACCGCGGCGTCCCGCTGACTCTGGGCACCGGCAACGGCGAGACCATCGCCTGCGCCTACCACGGGCTGCGGTTCGGCGAGTCGGGACGTTGCGTCGCCATCCCGGCGCAACCGGCCGCGAAGATTCCCGCTCGGATGACCCTGCTGACCTACCCCGCCGTCGAGCGGTACGGGCTGGTCTGGACCTGCCTACGCCCGGGCCAGGAGCTCGCTCCCGGCGGTTCGGCTCCCGACGGTTCGGCGGCGGCCATCCCGCGGATGCCGCACTGGGACGAGCCCGGCTTCCAGCAGGTGACCTGCCCCGCCTTCGAGGTCGCCGCGTTCGCCGGCCGCCAGCTGGAGGGCTTCCTGGACGTCGCGCACTTCGCGTTCGTGCACACCGCGACTTTCGCGGACCCGAACAACAGCGAGGTGCCCGACTACTCGCTCACCCCGACCGAGAGCGGCTTCACCGCCGACTACTGGAGCACTGTCGGGAACTACCCGCGCGGCGGCCCGCAGGGCGATCCCGATTTCCGCTGGCTGCGTCACTTCGAGGCGCACCTGCCGTTCACCGGCACGCTCGTCGTGCATTTTCCGGGCGAGGGCCGCCTCGTGATCATGAACGCCGCGTCGCCCGTCTCCGCCCGGCAGACCAGGATGTTCGCCCCGATCGCGAAGAACTTCAACATCCACCAGCCCGACCAGGAGATCTACGACTTCAATCTGCGGATCTTCGAGGAGGACCGGGCCATCGTCGAGGCGCAGCGGCCCGAGAACCTCCCGCTCGACCCCCGCATCGAGGTCAACATCGCCGCCGACCGCAGCTCGGTCGCCTATAGGCGCGGCCTGCGCGCACTTGGCCTGAGCCACTTCTTCACCGCCTGAACCGCCTGAACCGCCTGAAATGCTTAAACCGCCTGAATAGGAAGCCCCCCGGATGAACCCCACCCCCGCGTCGCCCACCAGCCGCGCCGCCACCGCGCTCGATGTCGCCCTGCCCGCCTGGGTCGACGAGGAGGTCCGGGCGACCGGTGGCGTGCTCCCCGACGTCGAGGAGCGGATGCACCTCGTGCACCGTCTCGCGGCCCGCAACCACCAGGAAGGCCACGGCGGCCCGTTCGCGGCCGTCGTCGCCAACCCCGGCACCGGCGAGATCTACGCCGCCGGGGTGAACCTCGTCCTGGCCACCGGCCTGTCCACGATGCACGCCGAGGTCGTCGCCCTCTCCTTCGCGCAGACCAGGCTCGGGCTCTGGGACCTCAGCGCCGTCGGCTCCMCGGTCGAGCTCGTCGTCAACTGGCGTCCCTGCGTCATGTGCTACGGCGCCACCATGTGGTCCGGCGTCCAGCTCCTCACCATCGCCGGCGAGGGCGACGAGATCGAGCAGCTCACCGGCTTCGACGAGGGACCCATGCGCGACGACTGGGCCCAGCAGTTCGCCGACCGCGGCATCACCGTGCGTTCCGGCATCCTGCGCGACGAGGCCCTGGAGGTCTTCGCGGACTATGGCAACCGCGACGACGTCATCGTCTACAACGCCCGCGGTGGCGCCGCGTCGAGCTGATCGAGCCAGGCGTGGAACACCAGGCGGGCCCGCCTGGCGATGGCCCACCCCAGACCAGGACCTGACGCGGCGGGCTTAACGTCGTGCTCAGAGTCGGGATCTAGCATCGCGACGCGGCGAGGACGTCGCCGCGGGGTCTCGCGGGCAGGCTGCCGGGTGGGAGGTCTGCGCTGATCACGCTCGTTCTGATCGGGGTCGTCGGCGGGATCATCACCGGCATCTCGCCCTGCGTCCTGCCCGTCCTGCCGGTGGTCTTCCTCGCCGGCGGCGTCCAGGGCACACGACCCGGGCAACCCGTTACCGCGGCGGAAGAGACCACGGCGGAAGAGCCGGACAGGGCCGCGCGGCGCGCGAGCCGACGGCCCTACTTCGTGGTCGCCGGGCTCGCTCTCAGTTTCAGCGCCTTCACGCTCCTGGGAACGCTGGTGCTCAGCGCCCTGCCCCTTCCGAAGGACATCGTGCGCTGGGCCGGGCTCGTCGCCCTCATCCTGCTCGGCGTCGCCATGATGTTCCCGACCGTGCAGCACCTGCTCGAACGGCCGTTCTCCCGGATCGGTCAACGCCAGGTCACCGGCGAGCGCGGCGGGTTCGCCCTCGGCCTGGCGCTCGGGGCCGTCTACGTGCCGTGCGCCGGCCCGGTGCTCGCGGCGATCACCGTCGCCGGCGCCACCGGCATGATCGGGGTGCGCACGGTGGCGCTCACCGTGGCCTTCGCCTGCGGGACCGCGTTGCCGCTGCTCGGGTTCGCGCTGGCCGGCCGCGGGGTCGCCGAGCGCGTCCGTGCCTTCCGGGACCGCGAACGCGGCATCCGGATCGCCGCCGGCGCGGTGATGATCGCGCTGGCGGTGGCGCTGACGTTCAACGTCACCGACGCGTTGCAGCGAACGGTCCCCGACTACACGGCCAGCCTGAACGATGATCTCGGCGGCTCCGGCGCCTCGGGGCTGCTCGGGTCCGGCCAGTCCGAGGGGCTGGCGGTCTGTGCGCGCAGTCCGGAGCCGACCCTGCAGGACTGCGGCAAGGCACCGGAGATCGCCGGAATCCAGCAATGGCTGAACACCCCGGCCGGTGCGCCGGTGAACGCGAGCGATCTGGCCGGCAAGGTGGTTCTGGTCGACTTCTGGGCATACTCCTGCATCAACTGCCAGCGTGCGATCTCCCACGTCCAGTCCTGGTATTCCGACTACCAGAAGGACGGCCTGGTGGTGATCGGCGTACACACCCCGGAGTACGCCTTCGAGCAGGTCGGGGCGAATGTGGCCGCCGGTGCGAGGAGACTGCACATCACCTATCCGGTCGCGTTGGACAACGACTACACGACCTGGAACAACTTCGGCAACAATGCCTGGCCCGCCGAGTACCTCATCGACGCGACCGGTCAGGTGCGGCACGTCGCGATCGGGGAGGGGGATTACTCCACCACCGAGTCGCTGATCCGCCAGCTCCTCACCGCCGCCCACCCCGGAGTCGCCCTGCCAACCGGCACCGAGGTCGCCGACACCACACCCGACAATCCGCACCAGACGCCCGAGACCTACCTCGGTACGGCACGGGCGAACAACGGCGTCCAGGATCCACTGGGCTCAGGTTCCAGAACCTTCACCTACCCGGGGGCCGTCCCCGACGACATGTTCGCGCTCACGGGCACCTGGACCGTCGACGAGGAATCCATCACCGCCGAGAAGGACGCCGGCATCAAGCTGAGCTTCTTCGCCAGCGCCGTCTACCTCGACGTCGGCGGCACCGGCACGATCACCACCTCCGTGGACGGGAGGACAACCACCCACCAGGTCTCGGGCGCACCCAACATCTACACGCTGGTCGAGAACCCGTCGCCGCGGAATGACACCGTGACGGTCACCCTGTCGCCGGGCCTGACCGCCTACTCCTTCACCTTCGGCTGATCGCGGCGGTCGCTCTGACGGTGGCGGTCGCTCTGGCGGTGGCGGTCGCTCTGACCAGGGCCAGGGTGGCGGTGAATCCCAATGTCATCAGGCCCGTCACGAACGCGGACCCGTAGATGTCGGCGATCACGAAGGTCCGGCCACCCACCGTCACCTCGCCGGGAGGCCGGGACAGGCACAACCCGAGCAGCGGAAGGACGGGCAGCGCCCACACCACGCTCGGGAGCACCCGGCAGGCTCGGCCGGCCGGCGGTGCCGCCGCGGAAACCCTCGGTTCGACGAGCGCGAAGACCTGGGAGATGATCCAGCCGGTGAGGAGCCACCCGAGGAAGTTCGAGACGGGCACTCCGAAGTAGCCACCGGGATCGTCGTACCGGTACTGGGACCTCACCGTGGCGAACACCGCGTCGAACGTGAAGTCCCAGCCGGTGAGGATCACCGTCGCGACGAGCGGCGTGGTGAGGCGCTCGGCGCCCGCCGGCCGATGTGGGTCGCCGCGCACGATGACGCAGGCCAGCACCCACGCGATCCAGCCATAGGCGAAATAGGCCGACGGCACCACGAGTGGAATATCGAGAAGGCGCGGCCCGCCGGTGAAGTGCTCGTAGTGCCCGAAGGGGAACCCGGACGCGACGCTGCTCGCCTCCAAGGCGAACGCCACGACATAGCTGATCAGAAAGTACGTGCCGACACCACGCCAGCCCACCCACAGCGAACCGTGCACCACGCTGAACAGCAACGCGACGCCGGGCAGCGCGTCCATGGCCGCGTCGCCGACCGCTCCACCCGCCCCCACCGCCCCACCGACGGCGATCACCAGCGCGATCAGCGCGACGACCCAGAGGATCAGGGCGCGCACACGTCCCGCGGGGCTACCGCCGCCCGCTCCCGAGGCCGCGTCGATGCCCGCGTCAGTCATCCGTAGTCGCCTCTCCTGAACCTCGATAGATATACATATTTTATACGTTCCGAGGTCGGTGTGGCGACGGCCGGTGGTCGAGGGTCGATGGCCCGCCGGGTGATACTTCGGGTGTGGTGCCGCGTTCCCGTCATCTGCTGCGGGCCAGGGATCTTGCCGACGGCCGGTACTTCGAGGAGCTCACCGTGGCGGACCTGGCGCGGGCCGCCGGACTGTCACCCGCCTACTTCAGCCGTGAGTTTCGGCGGGTGTTCGGCGAGTCGCCGCACCAGTACCTGCTGACCCGCCGCCTGGAACGCGCGGCGGCGCTGCTGCGCAACACGGACCGTCCCGTGACGGACATCTGCTTCGACGTCGGGCTCACCAGCGTCGGCTCGTTCATCACCAGTTTCCGGCGGGTGTACGGCGCGGCGCCGTCGGCATACCGCGCCAGCTTCCCGCCCGCGCGCCGCCACATCCGGATTCCGGACTGCGTCGCCCGGGCCTACGGACGGCCCGGACACCGCACGTTTGGAGAAGTCGAGACCTGACTCCCGCACATAGCGTCGCGCCCAGCCGACGTGCGACCAGGGAGTTCCGATGATCAAGATAGCCAACGCGCAGTTCTGGGTGCATGACCAGGACGAGGCGCTCGCCTTCTACACGAAGAAGCTCGGCTGGGAGGTGCGGGCGGACGTCACCATGGCGGAGTGGTCATTCCGCTGGCTCCTCGTCGGGCCACGCGACCAGCCAGAGGTCGGGCTCGTCCTGATGCCCGTCCCCGGGCCGCCGATGATCGACGCGRCCAGCAGCGAGGCACTCGCGGACCTGGTCGCCAAGGGCGCCGGCGGCACCCTGTTCCTGGAGACCGACGACTGCCAGGCCGCCTACGACGAGCTGTCCGCCCGGGGCGTCGCCTTCAACGACCCGCCGACGCCGCAGCCGTACGGCATCGACACGTCGTTCCGTGACCCGTCGGGCAACAACGTCCGACTCACCCAGGTCCTCGAGTTCTCCCCGGACCGCCACTGAGACGCCCCACGAAGGGGGCGCCGCATGAAGGAACGGGCGCAGCGAAGGAGACTCGAATGAAGGGCCCCGTGATGACGGACGATGGCAATCTGCAACTACTCGTGGCTGATGGTTACCTGACACTGGCCGATCTGCTCGGCTCGGTACCCGAGGAGGCGTGGGAGACGCCGTCACTGTGCGCGGGCTGGCGTGTCCGAGAGGTCGTGGCGCACCTGACCATGGCGGCCCGGTACTCCCCGGACGCGTTCCTGGCCGAGCTACGGGTCCGTGACTTCGACTTCCCGCGCCTGTCCGACGAGCTCGCCGGCCGTGACGCCGCGCTGCCCACCGCCGAACTCGTCGCGAATTTGCGTTCCGACGTCATGCGCCACTGGACGCCACCGGGCGGCGGCAGTCTCGGCGCGTTGACCCATGTGGTCATCCACGGGCTTGACGTGACGGTGCCGCTGGACGTGCCGCGGCGGTTCCCGGACGAGGCCATGGCCGTCGTGCTCGACGCCCTCGCCAAGGACGGCGGCTCCCGCCATTTCGGCGTCGACGCCGCCGGCCGCTCGCTGAGCGCCACCGATCTCGACTGGTCATCCGGCGCCGGCCCGCCGCTGCGCGGCCCGGCCGAGGACCTCGCCCTCGTGCTCAGCGGCCGGCGCCTCCCGCACTCTCGCCTGGCCGGCCAGCCCCTCTAGGACAGCAGGGCGTTCGCCGCCTCGGCGACGGCCGTCACCAGCGTGGCCGGGGCGCCGCGCCGGCCCCGGACGTGCAGGGGCTCGGGCTCGACCGTGGGGAGGTCGTCGCGCTGGCGCAGGCCCTCGGGCGGGGTGCCGACGTGGGCGAGCAGGGCGACGCCGAGCCCCGCCCGGGCGGCGTGCAGGACACCGGCCAGGTGGCCGGCCTCGCAGACGACCGAGGCCTCCATCCGGTTGTCGCGCAGGATCTGGAGGGCCCGGCGGCGGATGGTGCACGGCTCGTCGATGACGACGAGCGGTACGGCGCCGCGCGGCGGCTGCCACTCCGGCGCCGCGTACCAGGCCAGCGGCAGCGCGCCGGCCGGGTGGCCGTCGCGCCCCCGGACGTCGCCGATGAACAGCGAGGCGTCGATGGCACCCTCGTCGAGCCGGTCGTTGAGCTGCCTGCCGCGGTCGATGCGGAAGCGCACCGCGTGGTCGGGGAAGCCTGACCGCAGCCGGGCGGTGATCGAGGGGAGCAGCAGGTCGGCGGCGTGCTCCGTCGAGCCGATGACGAGGGTGCGCTCGGCGTCGTCGGCCCTGCGCAGGCGCTCGAGGGCGTCGTCGTGCGCGGCGAGGATCTTGCGGGCCTCCGCGAGGAGCAGCTCGCCGTCGGAGGTGAAGCGGGCGCTGTTGCCGTCGCGGCGCACCAGCGGGCGTCCGCACACCTGCTCGAGGCGCCGGACGTGCTGGCTGACCGCCGACTGGGACAGGTGCAGGCTGTCGGCGGCGCGGCGGAAGCCGCCCGAGTCGGCAATGGACGTGAGGCTGCGCAGTGCGATTATGTCCAGTATCCCGACCATGCCGATAGGGTAGCTGTGATTCTGTTTTGTAATCAGTGTGATGTGGATGTTGATCGTGCCCGTCCGGCGACTGCCGGGTCCGCGGGGGCGCGATGACGGCCTGGCTGGACGGCCTGCCCCCGCATGACGACGTCGACTGGCGGACGGACCCGGCGGTGCTCGACGCGCACCGCTTCGACCGGTCGGGCTGGACGCCCGAGGTCCGCCCGGCCGTGGTGGCGTCCGTGCGCGGCGTCGCCGGCGTTCAGCACGTCCTGCGCCTCGCGCACCGGACCGCGACGCCGGTGGTGGCCCGCGGCGCGGGGACCGGGCTCGCCGGGGCGGCGACGGCCGCCGACGGCGGGATCGTGCTCGACCTGACCCGCCTGAACCGCGTCGTGGACGTCATCGAGCAGGACGAGCTCGCGATCGTCGAACCGGGCGTGCTGACCGCCGACCTCGACCGGGAGGCGCAGCGCCACGGGCTGCGCTACGCGCCGGACCCCGCCAGCGTCGAGATCTCGACCATCGGCGGCAACATCGCCACCAACGCCGGCGGTCTGCGGTGCGCGAAGTACGGCGTCACCCGCGACGCCGTCCTCGGCCTCGACGTGGTCCTCGCCGACGGGCGCCTCATCCACACCGGGCGCCGCGCGATCAAGGGTGTCACCGGCTACGACCTGACCAGCCTGTTCGTGGGCTCGGAGGGGACGCTCGGGGTGATCGTCGGTGCCACCCTGCGGCTGCGGCCCATCCCGGCCGCCACCGCCACGATCTGCGCCTACCTGCCCGACGCGGCCAGCGCCTTCGCGGCCGTCCGCGCGGTCCGTGCGGCCGGGGTGGTGCCGGCGGTCGCCGAGTTCATCGACGCGGCGACGCTCGAGCGTATCGACGAGCATCTGGGCACCAGCCTGCGAGCCAGGGGCGCCGCGTTCCTGCTGATGCAGACCGACGGCGCGGCGGCCGAGGTGGAGGCCGAGCGGGCCGCGCGGGAGCTGCGCGGGTACGCGACCGACCTCGAGATCAGCAACGACCCGGTCGAGGGCGCGCGGATGACCGCGGTGCGCCGCGCGGCGCTGCCCGCGCTGGAGCGCGTCGGGCGGGTGCTGATCGAGGACATCAGCGTCCCTCGCTCCCGGCTGCCCGCGGCGGTGGAGGCGGTGCGCGCCGCCGCGGCGGCGACCGGGACGTCGATCCACACGTTCGCGCACGCCGCGGACGGCAACCTGCACCCGATCATCGTCCTGGCCGAGGGCCAGGAACCGTTCGACCCGGCCGTCCAGGAGGCCGCGGACAGCATCTTCCGCGCCGCGCTCGACCTGGGCGGGACGGTGAGTGGCGAGCACGGCGTGGGAGTGCTCAAGCGCCGCTGGATGYACGCCGAGCTGGGCGAGGACGTCGACGCGATACAGCGCCAGATCAAGAGCGTCTTCGACCCGAAGGGCATCCTCAACCCGGGCAAGGCCATCTGACCTCGGCCCGCCCGGGCGTCGGCGGACCGCGCGTCGGCGGACCGCGCGTCGAGGGACTCGTTCGTGGCCGTCGGTCGGCCGCCGCGACGCCGCCGGCGCCGGTGATAAGCGGGTGCGATCGGTGCGATCGCGAATCGTCGCTGGCCAGACGGGCAAATACCAATTATGTTTACCGGCATGGTCGAGATTGGCAGCGAGCGCCGCGCGGTGCCGCGGCCTGCCGCTGTGGGCCCGGCCATGTCTGTCTGCGCGTCCCAGGGACGCCTCACCCGCCGGCGCGTGATCGACTTCATGCGCTGCGGCACCATGTGCTGTCACTGACAGCTGACGCCCCGGGTTCCTGCCGGATCGGCGGAGCCGATCTGGGAGGTCGGACGTCTGCCGCGCCGGCGCGCGGCCAGTTCCGCTACCGCCCCTAGACCGCCTCGCCACCGAGCCAGGCGGTCGGTGCGCTGCCCCGCGCCCGCCGTTCTCGCGGCGGCCGCTTCCCCGGCCTTGCCCGATGCCACTGCCATGCCATGCCACTGCCATGCCCATCGCCGTGGCCGATGCCCACTGCCATGCCCGACGCCGTTCCGCGGCGCGGTGTCGCATGCCGCCGCCACTCTCGACGAAAGGTTCGTCATGACCCTCGCCCAGGAGGCCACGGTTCTCAGCTGGCACGAGCCCAGCGGGCCGGCGCTGCGCGGCACGCTGGTCGTGCTGCCGGGACGGGGCGAGTCCCCGCGGGTGTACGACCGGTTCGGCCTCCGCCTGGCCACCGACAGCTACCGCGTGCACGCGGTGACGGCCCCGGGCGACGACCCGGACAGGGCACGCGACGAGCTGCTCGGCGTGCTCGAGGCCGCGGACGCCGACGCRCCCCGGGTCGTCGTCGGCTCGGACGCCGGCGCGGCCTACGCCGCCCACCTGGCGGCGAGCGGACAGCTCGACGGGGTGGCCGCGCTGGTGCTCGCCGGCCTGCCGACGGGGTCCGCCGCGCAGCCGGCCCGCGACTGGGACGAGGAGCTGGCGGTCCGCACCGCCTGCGGAACCCACCGGGGACGGATCAGCGAGGCCGGGGTGCGCCGGGCGGCGCTGTTCGCCGACCTGCCCGCCGACTGGTTCGACCCGGCCACCCCCGGCAAGCTCCACCTGCCCGTGCTGGGCCTGCATGGCCGCAACGACCTGCTCAGCCCGGTCGTGGAGGCGCGTCGCTGGTACGCGTCCGCGCCGTCGGCCGAGCTGGTGACCATCGTCGGCGGCCTGCACGACGCGCTCAACGACCAGACGCACCGGACCGTCGCCGCCGTCGTCGTGCAGTTCCTCGAGCGGCTGCGCGGGGGTGCCGGACTGGCCCCGATCGCGGTGGCCGAGCCGCTGGACGAGCTGGTCACGCGCGGCGAGACCGGCGCCTGACCGGCCCGGCGCCGCCCGACGCCTTCGAACCTGGCCAACGCTCGCCCGCCCTGACCCGCGCCGTCGTGACCTCGCTGAGACTCCGAACGTCGAGAGGACCTTCCATGACCGTGCCCGACTTCGACTCGGCCATCCCCGTCACCGCCGCGCCCGAGGTGGAGTTCATCAGCCTCTCGCACCTGAACCCGTCGACGGAGCTGAACCCGATCCCGACCCGCGGCGTCGACCTGGCGTACTTCCGCCGCTACGTCGCCGCCCTGGAGGACGGTGGCTACGACTACACGCTGCTGCCCTACGGCTCGAGCAGCGCCGACTCGTTCGTCGTCGCCAGCGCGGTCGGCCAGCTCACCGAGCGGATCCGCCCCATCGTCGCGCTGCGGCCGAACACCACGTTCCCGACCGTCGGCGCGCAGAAGCTCGCCACCCTCGACCAGCTGACCGAGGGGCGCGCCGTCGTGCACCTCATCTCCGGCGGCAACGACGCGGAGCAGGCCCGCCAGGGCGACTACCTGCCGAAGGAACGGCGCTACGCCCGCACCTCGGAGTACATCGACGTCCTGCGCCGGTCGTGGACCGAGCCCGCGCCCTTCAGCCACGACGGCGAGTTCTACCGGTTCGACGACTTCGGGCCGGGCTTCGCGCCCTACGAGTCGCCGATCCCGATCTCGATCGGCGGCCAGTCCGACGAGGCGTTCCAGGTGGGCGGCGAGAAGGCGGACATCTTCAGCTTCTGGGGTGAGCCGCTCGACGACCTGCGCGCCGAGATCGAGCGGGTGAACGCGATCGCCCGCGCCTCCGGGCGGACGACCCTGCCGCGGATCTGGGTGACCTTCCGCCCGATCATCGCGAGGACCGACCAGCTGGCCTGGGAGAAGGCGCACGACTACGTCGCCAAGGTCGCCGACAGCTTCCAGAAGTACGCCGGGCGGATGATCGGCAAGGGGGCGCCGCAGAACGTCGGCTCGAAGCGCGCGCTCGCGTTCGCGGACCGCTCCGAGCTCTACGACCGCGCGCTGTGGACCAAGACCGCCGCCGTCACGGGCGCCGCCGGCGCCTCGACCGCGCTGGTCGGGTCGCCCGAGACCGTCGCCGCCGCGATCGTCGACTATGTCGACCGCGGCGCGTCGCTCGTCTCGATCCGGGGGTACGACACCCTCGCCGACGCGGTGGACTACGGCCGGTACGTGCTGCCGCTGGTCCGCGAGGAGATCGCCCACCGCAAGGCGACCGGCCGCCGCGGCGCCCTGCAGGCCGAGCATCTCGGCAACTACGGCGCGGAGTACTCCCAGTACGCGACGGCGGGCCAGGCATGACCACGGCCACCAGCGGCGTGCGGGTCGAGAGCTCGGCCGAGCCGGCGGTGTATGACCTCCCGGTCCCCGACCTGTCGGCGGAGGCGCTCGCCGCGGTGACCGCCGAGATCGCCGAGACGGCCGCGGAGTACGACCGCACGGGCGAGACGCCGTGGAAGGGGCTCGACGTCGCGTACCGCGCGGGCCTGCTCACCGCCACCGTCGGCCGGCGGTACGGCGGCCCGGAGGTCGGCCAGCGCGACCTGGTCCGGATCCTCACGGCCATCGGCGAGGGCGACGCCTCGGTTGGCCTGCTCGCGTCCAACCTGCTGATGAGCCACGCTGGCCAGGCCATCCACCCGCACTGGCCGGTGGCGTACTACGACGACCTGCTGCGCCGTTCCCTGGACGGCCCGGCGCTGGTCAACGCGATCCGCGCCGAGCCGGAGCTGGGTGCCCCGGCCCGCGGCGGCATCCCGAAGACCACCGCGACCCGCACGGCCGACGGCTGGGTGCTGCGCGGGCACAAGGCCTACGGCAGCGGCGGCGAGGCGCTGGCCTACCACGTCGTCTGGGCGGTCGCCGACGAGTCGGGCGGCGACCCCGCGCGGCCCCGCGTCGGCCACGTGATCGTCCCGGGCGGCCTTCCCGGCATCCGCTGGGTCGGGACCTGGGACCACCTGGGCCTGCGCGCCACCCACACCGACGACGTGATCTACGAGAACGTGGAGCTTCCCGCCGACGCGTTCGTCGAGATCCCCCGCGGGGCCGACGGGGTGTACCGGGACCCGGCGGCGATGGCCGGGCCGGGCGGCTTCGGCCACCCGGCGCTCTACGTCGGCGTCGCCAGGGCGGCCCGCGCGGCGTTCGCCGAGTTCGCCCGCTCGCGGGTGCCGTCCGCGCTCGGCCGGCCGATCGCGACGACCGAGCGGATCCAGTCGGTCGCCGGCGAGATCGACCTGCAGGTCGTCCAGGCGGAGACGCTGCTGCACGGCGCGCTGCTGCGGCTCGAGGCCGGCGACGCCGCACTCGTGCCCGAGCTGTCCGTCCTGAAGGCCGCGATCGCCCGCTCGGTGATCGCCGCGACCCAGACCGCGGTCGCGGCCCTCGGTAACCCGGGGCTGTCCCGGCACCACCCGCTGGAGCGCCACCTGCGCGACGCGCTCTGTATCCGGGTGCACCCGCCGCAGGAGGACGCCGCCCTGCTCGCGAGCGGCCGCCGCGTCCTCGGCGCCTGAGCGCGACCTGCGCGCCCTCGACGGTCCGCGTCCCCAAGCCCCCCGCGTCCCTGGCCCCGCGCGTGCTCGACCCCCGCACCACCCACCCTCAGCGCACCGCGTCCGTCCCTGCCGCGCACCTCATCCGACGTGCCGCGCACCTGGTTCCGAAAGGGCACCCGCATGACCATCCTGAGACGTCTGGCCCCAAGGGCCGGGCGCCGCCTTCCCCTCGCCGCCGCCGCCACCGCTGGGCTCCTCGCCCTGGCCGCCTGCGGCGGTGGGAACAACCAGGCGGCGACACCGGCCGGGAGCGAGCCCAGGACCGGCGGGACCCTGAAGGTCTCGTTCTTCCCTGACAACCCGGTCCTGTCCTGCATCGACCCGTTCCAGGTCTACTGGATCGAGCACCGCACGATCATCCGCAACTTCGCGGACTCCCTGACCGACCAGGACCCGAAGACAGGGAAGATCGTGCCCTGGCTCGCCAAGAGCTGGGAGATCAGCTCGGACGGCCTGACCTACACCTTCCACCTGCGCGACGGCGTCACCCTCAGCAACGGCAAGAAGGTCGACGCCCAGCTCGTCGCCGACGACACGGCGGGCTGGATCGCCACCGTGGCGGCGACCAAGGGCGCGGCTTACGGCGCCTCCTACATCCAGGGCCTGACCGGCGCGACCGTCGTCGACCCGCTGACCGTGCAGCTGCGCCTGAGCCAGCCGAACTCGGCGTTCCTGCAGGCCACGTCGACGACGAACCTGGCGATCACTGACCCGGCCGAGTATCAGCTCGCGCCCAAKGACCGCTGCACCGGCAAGGGGGTCGTCGGGTCGGGCCAGTTCGTCCTCGACCACTACACCCCGAAGGTCGAGACGGTCCTGACCAAGCGGCCGACGCCGTACAGCTGGCCGTCAGAGCTCGTCCAGAACAAGGGCGGCGCCTACCTGGACAAGGTCGTCTTCACCTACGTCGCCGAGGACAGCGTCCGTACCGGGAACCTGGTCAGCGGGGCGATCGACATCGCCTGGCCGCGCAACCCGTTCACGGTCCAGGACACCAAGCTGATCGAGAAGTCGGGTGACGTCGTCGAGAAGCGCCCGCTGCCGGGCGTCGCGGCCACCCTGTTCCCGAACACCGCGGCCGGGCACCCGCTGTCCGACCCGCAGGTCCGCAGGGCGTTCGTCAAGGCGATCGACCTGAAGACCTTCGCCTCGACGGTCTTCGGCCCGGACCACCCGGTGGTGCAGGGCGTCTTCGACTCGACGACGCCGTACTTCAGGTCCGAGGCGGCGAAGCTGGCCTACGACCCGGCGGGCGCGCAGAAGATCCTCGACGCGGCCGGCTGGGCGGTCGGCAAGGACGGGTTCCGGTTCAAGGACGGCAAGGAGCTGACGGTCGACTACCCGCTCGCCCAGGGCAGCGTCGGCGGCGAGCTGCTGCAGGCGCAGCTGAAGAAGGTCGGCATCAACCTGGCCCTGCGCCAGCTCACGCCGGCGCAGCAGTCGACGTATGTCGCGAACGGCGACTACGACCTGACGAGCACCTACTTCACCCGGGCGAACCCCGGCGCGCTGCAGTTCATCCTGAACCCGGACGTGGCCAACTCCAAGGCGTTGGCGAACCAGTCGGCGTCGCCCGTGGCCATCGCCCACCTCCAGGAGCTGTTCAGGCAGGCCCTGCAGACCACTGACGAGACCAAGACCGCCAAGGCCTACGCCGACCTGCAGGACTACCTGATCGACGAGGGCATCTCCTTCCCGCTGTTCGAGCGGGTGCAGACCGCCGGCGTCTCCAGCCACCTCCACGGCTTCGCGTTCACCTCGGAGAGCTTCCTGCGGCTCAACGACGTGTGGAAGGACAACAGCTAGTTCCCGCCGCCGCCCGCCCGGCCTTCCCCGGGCGGGCGGCGGTACGCCGCGGACCCTCGTGAGGGAGCCCAAGCACGGGCCAAGGGGTGCGCGATCATGGCGCAGCCGCGCGCCCGGCGGCCTCATTCCCGGAGTAAATATGACCAGATACATCGTCGGACGCGTCCTGCAGGCGATCGCCGTGCTGTGGGCCGCGTTCACGGTCACGTTCATGATCCTCTATCTGCTGCCGAGCGACCCGGTGAAGCTGCAGCTCGGCGCCGCCGGCATCGACGAGGACAGCCTCAGCGCCGAACAGGTGGCCGCGCTCAAGCACCAGTTCGGCCTCGACGAGTCCATCTGGGCGCAGTACTGGCACCACCTCGCGGGCGCGCTGCACGGTGACTTCGGCACCTCGCTGACCCAGCACGTCCCGGTCACCGAGCTGATCAGCCAACGGGTCGGCCAGACCCTGCTGCTGTCCGCGGGCGCCGCGGTCGTCTCGCTCGTCGCCGGCGCCCTGCTGGCCTACGTCGCGACGTTCGTGCGGTTCAACCCGCTGCGGGCCTTGCTGTCCCGGCTGCCGGCGCTGGGCGCGTCGTTCCCGCAGTTCTTCATCGCGCTGCTGCTCATCCAGTTCTTCTCGTTCAACCTGGGTCTCTTCCCGGCCACCGGCACGCAGGGCTTCGGCTCGCTGGTGATGCCGGTCGTGACGATCTCGCTGCTCACCTCGGCGCTGCTCGCGCAGGTGCTCATCAAGAGCTTCGAGGAGACGCTGCGCCAGCCCTACATCGTCACCGCGCGCGCCAAGGGGCTGTCCCGCTCGGCGGTCCACCTGCGGCACGCGTTCCGCAACGCCGCGCTGCCCGCGATGACGATCCTCGGCGTCCTCGTCGGCCTCACGGTCACCCAGTCGATCGTCGTCGAGACGGTCTTCACCCGCGAGGGCATCGGCCGGCTCGCCCAGCAGGCCGTGCTCTCCCAGGACGTGCCCGTGGTCCTCGGCATCGTCACCGTCGCGGCCGCCCTGTTCGTCCTCGTCAACCTCGTCGTCGACCTGCTCTACCCGCTGCTCGACCCGCGGATCTCGCACGCCCGCGGCGGCAAGGTGCGTGCCCCCGACGCCCCGGTGGAGGTCGGTTCCCTGTGACCGCGGACATCCAACTGATCTTCGAGCGGAACCCGGCCCTCGTGCCCACCGCCAAGCCCGGTGCCACCGCCACGACCGAGGCCACCGCCACGACCGGAGCCGACGCGGTCCGCRGCGGCGTGGACCGCGCCGAGCGGGGCGGCGGGCGCTGGGCCGGCGTGCGCGCGAACCTCGCGCAGCTCGCCCGCAAGCCGGTGTTCCTGGTGGCGCTGCTCTACGTGCTCTTCGTGGTCGTCTCGGCCTTCGCACCCGGCCTGTTCGCCCATCAGAGCCCCTTCGACACCCATCCCGAGCTGGCGGTCGCCCCGCCAAGCCGCCACCACCTGTTCGGCACCGACGTCTACGGCCGCGACCTGTGGAGCCGGATGCTGCACGGCTCGGCGCTGACCATCAAGGCGACCCTGATCGCGCTGGGCATCGCGGTCGTCGCCGGCCTCGCGCTCGGCGTCGTCGCCGGTTTCGTGGGCGGGTTCGTCGACGCGCTGCTCATGCGGATCGTCGACGTGCAGCTGGCGATCCCCGGCCTGCTGCTCGCGCTGTCCATCGTCACGGCGCTCGGCTACGGCACCGTGCCGGTCGCGGTCGCGGTCGGGGTCGGCATCATCCCCGGGTTCGCCCGTACGACCCGGGCCGAGGTGCTGCGGGTCAGGACGCTGCCGTACGTGGAGGCCGCGCGCGCCGGCGGCGCCTCCTGGGGACGGGTGCTGGTCCGTCACATCCTGCCCAACTCGTGGGGCCCGGTCGCGGTCCTCGTGGTGCTGGACGCCGGGGTCGCGATCATCGCGATCGCGTCGCTGAGCTTCCTCGGCTTCGGGGCCAAGCCGCCGGCCGCGGAGTGGGGAACCCTGATCTCCGACGGGCGCAGCTACCTGGTCACCGCGTCCTGGCTGAGCCTCCTGCCGGGCCTGTTCGTCGCGCTGCTGGTGCTCGCCCTCAACCACATCTCCAAGACGCTCCAGGAACTGGACCGATGACGGCCACCACCCTCGCCCCGGCCACCACCCCGTCCACCGAGGAAGGCCCGATCGTCGAGATCAGCGGCCTCGACGTCGGCTACGTCCGCCACCGCCGGGTGACACCGGCCGTAGTCGGACTCGACCTGACCATCGGCCGCGGGGAGATCGTCGCGATCGTCGGCGAGTCCGGCTCGGGCAAGACGACGACCGCCAGCGCCGTCATCGGCCTGCTGCCCGACAGCGGCCGGATCACCGCCGGCTCGGTCCTCGTCAACGGGATCGAGACGGCGGGGGCGAAGGAGGGGACGCTGCGCCCGCTGCGCGGCCGGGTCGTCGGCCTGGTCCCGCAGGACCCGATGGTCGGCCTCAACCCGACCCGGCGGGTCGGCGCCCAGATCGCCGAGGCGGTGAGACTGCGCGGCGTCACCGGCCCCGCTCTCGACGCCGAGGTCCTCGAGCTGCTCGGCCAGGCGGGCGTGCCCGACCCGGAGCTGCGGGCCCGCCAGTACCCGCACGAACTGTCCGGCGGCCTGCGCCAGCGGGTGCTCATCGCGATCGCGCTCGCCGGCAGGCCGAGGCTGATCATCGCCGACGAGCCGACCAGCGCCCTCGACGTCACCGTCGAGCGCAGGATCCTCGACCACCTGACCGGCCTGGTCCGCGAGCAGGGCATCTCGCTGCTGCTCATCACGCACGACCTGGCCGTGGCCGCCGACCGGGCCGACCGGGTCCTCGTCATGCGCGACGGCCGCGTCGTCGAACAGGGCGACCCGCGCACGATCCTGGTCTCGCCCCAGCAGGCGTACACCCGGGCGCTCATCGCCGCCGCCCCGGGGCTCGCGCACGGTGGCCGGGTCGTCCCGCGCTTCGACGTCCGGGGCGAGCCGGCACCCGAGCCCGTCCTGACCCTCACCGACGTCCGCAAGACGTTCGCGGCCGGCGACGCCCGCCGCGGCCAGCGCGGCTTCAACGCGCTCGACGGCGTCTCGCTCGCCGTGCCGCGCGGGCAGACCCACGCCCTGGTCGGCGAGTCCGGCTGCGGGAAGACGACCACGCTGCGGATCGCCCTCGGCCTCGAGACGCCGACCAGCGGCTCGGTCCTCCTCGACGGCACGGAGCTGGCCKGGTTGTCGTGGGGCCGGCTGCGGCCGCTGCGGCGCAAGGCCCAGATCGTGCACCAGAACCCGTTCGCGGCGCTCGACCCGAAGTTCACGATCAAACAGTCGATCATCGAGCCGCTGGTGGCGTTCCGGATCGGCGACCGRCGCAGCCGGCACCTGCGGGCCCTGGAGCTGCTCGACCAGGTGGCGCTGCCCGGGTCCTACCTCGACCGGCTGCCGACCGAGCTGTCCGGCGGCCAGCGCCAGCGGGTCGCCATCGCCAGGGCGCTGGCGCCGCGCCCCGACCTGCTCATGCTCGACGAGCCTGTCTCGGCCCTCGACGTCTCGGTCCAGGAGCAGATCCTGCGGCTGCTCACCGAGCTGCAGGCCGAGCTCGGCCTGTCCTACCTGTTCGTCTCCCACGACCTGGCGGTCGTCGCGGAGATCTCGCACACCGTCTCGGTGATGAGCCAGGGCCGCGTCGTCGAGCAGGGCCCGGTCGCCGAGGTGTTCACCAGTCCGCGAAGTCCGCACACCCGCGAGCTCATCGACGCGATCCCCGGCCAGCGCACCGCGGCGCTCGCGCTCGCGCGGGCCGTGGCCGAGCCCGTGGCCGAGCCGGTCGACGGCGCGCGGGCCGCCCACCAGCGGCTGGGGAAGGACACGCTCCTGGCAGCCGATGGCTCCTGACGGCCGCCGCGCCTCGGGGCTCGCCGCGCAGCTCGCCGGCGCGCGGGCGAACCCGGGGCCGGCGCTGGTCGCCACCGCCAGCGGGCTGCTCAACGGCGCCACCATGGTCGCCGGCGCGGCCGCCGTCGGGTGGTCCACCGACCACCTCGTCGTGCCGGCGCTGTCCGGGGGGCACGTGCCGGCGAGCGCGTGGTGGGTCAGCGCGCTGCTCATCGTCGGCATCTCCACCGTCCGATGGAGCACGATCTTCGTCCGCGGCGTCGCGACCGGCCGGGTGCAGTACCGGGCGCAGGCCGAGACCCGGCGCGCCGTGGTGCGCCGCTACCTCGAGCTCGACACGCACTGGCACCGCCGGCATCCGCCCGGCCAGCTGCTCGCCCGCGCGGTCTCCGACGTGGACGCGCTGTGGTCGCCGATGCAGTGGGCCTACTTCGCGTTCGGCATGGTCTTCATGCTGCTGCTGGCGCTGACAGAGCTGTTCTGGCGCGACGCGGCCCTCGGGCTCGTCGGTCTCGCGCTCGTCGTCGGCGTGCTGGGTCTCAACGTGCTCTACCAGCGCCTGCTCGCGCCGCGCGCCCGTGACGCGCAGTCCGCGCGCGGCGGTGTCGCCGGGGTCGCGCACGAGTCGATCGAGGGCGGGCCGGTGGTGCGCGCCCTGGGGCTCGCCGACGTCGAGGACGCCCGGTTCGCCCCCGGCGTGGAGCGGCTGCGGGTGGCCGACACCCGGATGGCGACGGTCAGCAGCCTGTTCGACCCGCTGCTGGAGCTGCTGCCGACGGCCGCGGTGCTCGCCGTGCTCGTGGTGGGTGCCCCGCGGGTGGCGCGCGGCGAGCTGACCGTCGGCGACCTCGTCGGCGTCGTCTACCTGCTGCTGACCATCTCCATMCCGCTCGCGGTGATCAGCCGGTTCCTCTCGATGCTGCCGATGTCGAGCGCGGGCCGCGACCGGGTCCGCTCGGTGCTGAGTGATCCGGACGTGGCCCGGTTCGGCCAGCGGCGCCTGACGGCGCGGCGCCCGGCACTGGTCGAGCTGCGCGGCGTCGGCGTCGTCCGGGCGGGGCCCGGTCAGCTCGGGCCAGCAACGGGCCACTGGCTGCTCGACGGCGTCGACCTGGTCTGCGAGCCGGGCACGATCACTGCCGTGGTCGGCGCGGTCGGCGCCGGCAAGACCACGCTGGTCGACCTCGTCGCCGGCCAGAGCCACCCGTCGCGCGGCACGGTGTGCCTCGACGGGGTGGACGGGCGGGAGCTGGCCAGGGGCGTCGTGCCGGCTGACGTCGCCGTCGTCTCGCAGAGCCCGTTCCTGTTCGCCGAGTCGATCCGGGACAACCTGGCGCTGTCCGGCCATCCTCGCGCGCGGCGCGACTACACCGACGACGAGCTGTGGCGCGCCCTGCGGTTCGCGGCCGCCGACGAGTTCGTCCGGGAGCTGCCGGACGGCCTCGACACCGTCGTCGGCGAGCGCGGCGCGACGCTGTCGGGCGGCCAGCGGCAGCGGATCTGCCTGGCCAGGGCGGTCGTGCGCGAGCCACGCCTGCTCGTGCTCGACGACGCCACCTCGGCGCTGGACCCGCGGGTGGAGCGGCAGGTGCTCACCGGGCTGGCCGAGCTGGTCGCCGCCGGCGGCCCGACCGTGGTCGTCGTCGCGAACCGGCCGGCGACCGTGGCGCTCGCCGACCAGGTGGTGCTGCTGCGCGCCGGGCGGGTGGCCGCGACCGGCAGCCACGAGCAGCTGCTGGCGGTCGAGGAGTACCGCCGCATCGTGACCGCGTACGACCGCGCCGGGGAGGTGGACGACGATGAGCCTGCCCACGTCCGCTGACCCTGTGTTCGCTGACCCCGTGTCCGTGTCCGCCGGCCCGGCGCCCGCACCGGGCCGGTACGGCCTCGCGGATCTCTCCGGCGTCGGCCCGCGGCGCCTCGTCGCCCTCGCCCTGCGCGCCTCGCCGGCGCTGCGCGAGGGGCTGGCCGGTACGGGCCTGCTGGCGCTGCTCGCCGGCGCCGGGCGGATCGTCGCGCCGCTCACGGTGCAGCGGGCGATCGACGCGGGCCTCACCCCGGACACGGCCGCCCCCGCGGCCGCGGTCGGGGCGGGGGCGCTGGTCGTCGCCGGCGTCTCGTCGGTACTGCTCAACCGGCGGCTGCAGACCCGGATCGAGCGGGCGCTCGCCGGCCTGCGCCGGGCCGGGCTGCGCCGCGTCCACGACATGGCGGCGACGACGGCCGAGGGCGTGCCCAGCGCCGACCTGGTCGCCCGGCTGACCAGCGACCTCGACCAGGTGACGACGTTCCTGCAGGGCGGCGGGATCCAGTCCGTCACCAACGCCGCCCAGCTGCTGATCGCGATGGTCATCATGCTCGTCTACAGCTGGGAGCTGTCGCTGCCGGTGCTGGTCCTGGCCGTGCTGCTCGTCGTCACCATGGTTCGCGTCCAGCGGGTGATCGCGGGCCGGTTCGACCGGGCGCGCCGCGACCTGTCGACGATGCAGAGCGCCGTGGCCGAGTCGGTCATCGGCGCGCCGGTGATCCGCTCCACCGGGACCGGCCAGCGGACCAGGGCCAGGCTCGACGACGCCGTCGACCGGGCCAGGGACAGCCTGGTGCGGACCCTGGTGCCGCTGCACGCCAACACCTCGATCGGCGAGCTGGCCATCTCGACCATGACGGTGGCGGTCATCCTCGGCGGGGTCTGGTGGGCGCGCGCCGGCGGCCCGGCGACGCCGCGGCTGACGGCCGGCGAGCTGGTCGCGATGGTGTTCCTGGTGACGTTCTTCGTCCGCCCGCTGCAGTTCCTCGTCCAGAGCCTGGGGGAGGCGCAGAACGCCCTCACCGGCTGGCGGCGCGCGCTGGAGCTCGTCACCACCCCGAGCGCCGAGGTGCGTGACGGCGTCGCGCTGCCACCGGGGCCCGTCGGCGTCGGCCTGGAGCGCGTCTCGGCGCGCTACGGCGACGGCGCGCTGGTGCTGCGCGACCTGAACGTCCGGATCGCGCCCGGCGAGCACGTCGCCGTCGTCGGGCGCACCGGCTCCGGCAAGTCGACGTTCGCCAAGCTGCTCACCCGCCGGATCGAGCCGGCCGCCGGGACGATCACGCTGTCCGGCGTCCCGCTCGACGAGATCGCCGACGCCTCGCTGCCGGGCCGGGTCGTCATCGTCCCGCAGGACCCGTTCCTGTTCGACGGCACGCTGCGGGCGAACATCGCGCTCGGCCACCCGGGCGCGACCGACACCGACGTGCTGGGCGTGCTCGACGAGCTGGGGCTGACGGAGTGGTTCGCCGCGCTGCCGGACGGCCTGGACACCCCGGTGGGGCTGCGCGGCGACCGCCTGTCGGTCGGGGAGCGCCAGCTCGTCGCCCTGGCCCGCACCGCGCTGGCCGGCCCCGACCTGGTCGTCCTCGACGAGGCGACGTCCGGCGTCGACCCGGCGACCGACGTGGCCGTCCAGCGGGCGCTGGGCGTGCTCACCCGCGACCGCACCACCGTCTCGATCGCCCACCGGATGACCACCGCCGCGTCGGCCGACCGGGTGCTCGTCTTCGCCGGCGGCCGGATCGTCCAGTCCGGCGCGCACCGCGAGCTGATCGGCCAGGAGGGCCCGTACCTCGGCCTCGTCGCCGCCTGGAACCAACGCCCCAGCCCCGATCGCCCCAGCCCCGACCTGTACGACCGGAGGATCGGATGACCACGCTCATCAGCCCCGAGCCGGCCGCGACGCGGGACCGCCGCCCGACGCGGCGGCTCGGGTTCAACACCCGCGTCTCCTTCCTCACCGGCGAGGCGGCCCGCGGCCTGCGCGAGRGCATCGAGCTGTTCAAGGTCGCCGAGGCGCTCGGGTACCAGTCCGGGTGGGCCTACCAGCGGCACTTCGACAACTACCTCTCGTCGCCGCTGCCGTTCTTCGCGGCCGCCGGCCAGCACACCACGCGCATCACCCTGGGCAGCGCGGTCATCCCGATGCGCTACCAGGACCCGATCCTGCTGGCCGAGGCCGCCGGCACCGCCGACCTGCTCACCGGCGGGCGGCTGCAGCTGGCCTTCTCCAGCGGCACCGACGCCTGGGACGACGTCTTCGGGGATGTCGCGACCGACGCCCGCACCGAGGGGCAGCGGCGCCTCGCCCGGTTCCTCGCCGGCGTCGCCGGCGAGACCCTGCACACCGTCACCGAGCCGCGCGGCCCCGCCGGGCCGGCGCCCGGCACCGAGCTGAGGGTGACCCCGCACAGCCCCGGCCTTCGTGACCGGATCTGGTACGGGTCGGGCCACGTCGCCTCGGCCATCCAGGCCGCCCGCCAGGGGCTGCGCCTCATCACCGGCACGATCCTGCACGAGGTGACCGACGAGTCGTTCCCCGTCTACCAGGCCAGGCTGATCGGGGAGTACCGCGCCGCCTGGACGGCCGCGCACGGCACACCRCCGCCGCCGGTCGCGGTCGCGGCCTCGATCCTGCCCGGGACGACGCCCGCGCTGCGCGAGACCTACGCGTCCTACGACCTGCAGCGGCGCACCGAGGGACCGGCCGCGTCCCGGCCGAAGGGGGCCCTGCGCCCGGCCCTGTCGGCCGAGCTGCCCGCGGGCTTCCTGATGAGCCCGGTCTACCACGGTGACCCGGAGGCCGTCGCCGAGGCCGTCCTGGCAGATCCGGGGCTCTCGGCCGCCGACGAGCTGGTGCTCTTCCCGCCGCCGGCCTTCGGCCTCGCGCAGAACGTCCGGCTGCTGACCGACCTGGCGCGCACGGTCGCGCCGGCGCTGGGGTGGACACCCGCCGGGTGAGCACCCCGTACCGCTGGCCTTCCGTACCGCTGACCTTCTGCGCCACTGACCTTCCGTATCGCTGGCCTTCCGCGTCCGGTCCCGCGCGGGAGCGCGTTCCTCGACTCCCTCTGTGTGCTCGCGCCTTCTCGACAGGAGAGACCATGGCTGTCCGCGACGCGACCGGATCGGTCACCGACGTCCCCTCGTTCACCGCCGTTCTGGGCCGGTTCGCCTCCGGCATCACCATCATCAGCTCCACCGCCGACGGGCGGCCCGTAGGCCTGACCTGCCAGTCGTTCTTCAGCCTGTCCGTCGACCCGCCGATGATCGCGTTCTCGGCCGCGCGGACCTCGACGTCCTATCCGGCGATCAGGCGGGCCGGCAGCTTCGTGGTCAACGTGCTCAGCGCCGACCAGCGAGACGTCAGCGCGGCCATGGGCCGCAGGGGCGCCGACAAGTGGGCCGGCGTCTGCTGGGAAGGCGCGGCCAGGACCGGCCACCCCGTGATCGCCGGCAGCCTGGCGCACCTGGAGTGCGAGCTCGCGGCCGAGTACGACGGCGGCGACCACGTGATCGTCACGGCGCACGTGGTCGGGCTCGGGCACGCCACCCACGAGACGGCGCGCCCGCTGCTCTACTACCGGTCCCGCTACCACGGGCTGGCCGAGCACCCGGACACCTGAGCCCGCCGACTCCCGCAACCGTGGCCGGCCCACGGCACGAGGTATCAGGATGGTTCCGCCGGCCAGCGGACGACCAGACCTGACGACCAGACCTGACGACCAGACCTGACGACCAGATCTGATGACCAGAGCTGACGACCACAGAGCTGACGACCAGAGAGGACTACCGAGATGACGACGCTGAGTGTCGTGGTGGGCAACCCGAAGGCCGAGTCGCGGACGCTGGCGATCGCCGAGGCGCTCGCCGACCGGCTCCGCCCGCTGCTCGGCGCCGAGAAGGGGCTACGCCTCGACCTCGCCGAGCACGCGGGCGACGTCTTCACCTGGCCGCACGCCGAGCTCGACGCCCTGACCGAGCAGGTGGCCGCCAGCGACTACCTCGTCGTCGCGAGCCCCACCTACAAGGCGGCCTACACGGGGCTGCTCAAGGCGTTCCTGGACCGCTACCCCACCGCCGGGCTGCGGGGGGTGACCGCGTTCCCCGTGTTCACCATCGGCTCGCCGGCGCACACGCTCGCGGTCGAGTTCACCCTGCGGCCGTTGCTGGTCGAGCTCGGCGCGAGCGTCCCCACCCAGGGGCTGAGCTTCCTGACGGACGAGCTGCCCCGGCTCGACGAGATCCTCGACCAGTGGCTCGAGCGCAACCAGCACGCGCTGCCCACGGTCGGCTCAGTCAGCCGCTGACGGGGGCGACCCGCGCGTCATGGCCGCTGGCCAGGCACGATGGCGCGGGCGGCCCCGCGCGGACCAGCCGTGGCCGGGCGCGCTGTCCGGAGCAGGACACGTCGCGACCGGCCCGGCGCGGGGCGGCTAGGGTTTCGCCACGAACGTGCACGCATCAGGCGTGGCGACTGGTGCGACAGCGCCGCCGGTGGGACAGCGCCGCCGGCTGGCCGGAGCTAGAGGGTGGCGGCAGACGTGGGGCTGATGGACCGGGTCCGCGGCGAGTTCATCGACATCATCGAATGGACCGATGACAGCCGGGACACGATCGTGTGGCGCTTCCCGCGCTACGAGAACGAGATCAAGATGGGCGCCAAGCTCACCGTCCGCGAGTCGCAGGCGGCGGTGTTCGTCAACGAGGGGCAGGTCGCCGACGCCTTCGGGCCGGGCATGTACACCCTCGAGACGCAGAACATGCCCATCCTGTCCACCATCAAGGGCTGGAAGTACGGCTTCCACTCGCCGTTCAAGGCCGAGGTGTACTTCGTCAACACCCGGCAGTTCACCGACCTCAAGTGGGGCACGCAGAACCCGGTGATCGTCCGGGACGCCGAGTTCGGCATGGTCCGGCTGCGGGCGTTCGGCGCCTACTCGATCCGGGTGGTCGACCCGCCGGCACTGCTGCGCGAGCTCGCGGGCACCGACCCGCAGTTCCGCACCGAGGAGGTCTCCGAGTTCCTGCGCCAGCTCATCGTCGGCCGGCTCGGCAACGCGCTGGCGACCTCCGGGGTGCCGGTCCTCGACATCGCCACCCGCCAGGACGTGATCGGCGAGACGCTCGGCCAGGCGCTGACCAAGGAGCTCGCCGCGGTCGGCATCGCCATCCCGAAGTTCGTCATCGAGAACATCTCGCTGCCGCCCGAGGTCGAGGAGGCCATCGACAAGCGCAGCCAGATGGGCATTCTCGGGAACCTCAACCAGTACACCCAGTTCCAGACCGCGCAGGCCATCGAGGCGGCCGCCAACAACCAGGGCGGCGCGGGCGAGGGCCTGGGCATCGGCCTCGGCATGGCGCTGGGCCAGCGCGCCGCCGGCGGCATGCCCCAGCCCGGCTACCAGCCCCAGGGGCAGCCCGGCTACGGGCAGCCGCCCGGCGGGCCGGGTGGCCCTGGCACGCCGCCGCCGCTGCCGCAGGCCGCGCAGTGGTTCGTCGGCGTGGGCGGCCAGCAGCAGGGCCCGTTCGACGAGGCCGCGCTGCGGCAGCGGGTCGCGGCCGGCGAGCTGCGCCACGACACGCTGATCTGGAAGACCGGCATGGCGGCCTGGACGGCGGCCGGCCAGGTGCCCGAGGTCGCGCCGCTGCTCGCCAGTGTCCCGCCGCCGCTGCCGCCGCAGTCCTGACCGGGGCGGCGTGGGGACGACATCATGACTGAACCGACGTACCAGCGGGCTCCGGTCTCCGCGACGACCTACCCGTGCGGGGGCTGCGGGGCGCGCCTGGAGTTCGCGCCCGGCTCGACCAGCATGCAGTGCCCGTACTGCGGGTTCCGCCAGGAGATCACCGCGGGTGACCGGGAGATCCGCGAGATCGCCTACGGGGACCTGGCGACGCTGCCCCGCAAGCCGGTCGGCAGCATCGGGGCCTACGTCTTCGTCTGCCAGCGCTGCGCCGCGCGCACCGAGACGAACGAGACCGCCAGCGTCTRCCAGTTCTGCGGGGCGCCGCTGGTGATCGACGCGGCGGCGTCCGGGCAGATCGTGCCCGAGGGCGTCCTGCCGTTCGCCCTCGACCGGGCCAAGGTCCGGGACGCGATGCGTACCTGGGTGAAGTCGCGGTGGTTCGCGCCGTCGGGCCTGAAGAAGGTCAGCGAGACCGAGTCGATGAAGAGCACGTACGTCCCGCACTGGACGTTCGACTCGCAGACGGTCTCCGACTACAGGGGTCAGCGCGGCGAGCACTACTGGGTAACCGAGACGTACACGGACAGCGAAGGAAAGTCCCAGACGCGCCGTGTGCAGAAGACCCGCTGGTACCCGGCCGGTGGCACGGTCCATCGCGCGTTCGACGACGTGCTGGTGCCAGCGAGCGGCGTACTGCCGGTCAAGAAGGTCGACGACCTGGCACCGTGGCCACTCCAGCAGGCACAGCCCTATCAGCCGGAGTTCCTCTCCGGCCACTACGCGCTGCGTTACGACGTCGAGCCGGAGAACGGTTTCACCGAGGCGCGCGGCCGGATGGCGCCCGTCATCGAGCAGGACTGYCGCCACGACATCGGCGGTGACGAGCAGCGGGTCTCCTCAGTCAACACCCGGCACAACGACGTCACCTTCAAGCTGATGCTGCTGCCGGTGTGGATCGCCACCTTCATCTACGCGGGCAAGAACTGGCAGATCCTCGTCAACGGCCTCACCGGCGAGGTCCACGGCGAACGCCCGTGGAGCAGGCTGAAGATCGCTCTCGCGGTGATCGCCGCGCTGATCGTCATCGCGGTCGTCGTCTTCTTCTTCACCCGTCACGGAGGCAGCTCCGGCGGCGCCGGGGCGAGCTCCGGTTAGCGGCATTCGAACGGGCTCGACGCCGCCCGCTCACTCGTGCGCGGCGTGCGGCGTGCGGCGTCGAGCCACGCTCGGTGCGTGGGTGATCAGGGTGCCCGGGTGATCAGGCGGTCGCGACGAACGTCCAGACCTGGGAGTCCGGTGTGGGCGGTAGTCCTGCCTGGTAGTCGGCGTGCACGGCGACCGCGGTGAAGCCGACCTCCCGGAGCAGGGCGGCGAACCCGTCCAGGTCGTGCCGCTGGAGCCTGAAGTGCTGCAGCTCGGTCTCGACCAGGCGGCCGTCGCGCCAGCGCTCGTAGCGCAGCCAGGTGGCCACGGCATCCTCCTCCGGCTGTGCCGGGGGAAGGGAGCTGAGCGTCAGCAGGTCGCCGCCGAACCACCAGTGCCGCAACGGCCCCGGGCTGGTGGACTGTTCGAGCGGCTCGACGTCGACGAGCAGCCGCCCGCCCGGCAGCAGGCTTTCCCGGAAGTTACGCAGCGTCTGAACGGCACGTTCACGGCCGGTCACCAGCGCGAACGACCCGGTCGGGACCACGACCGCGGCGAAGGCGGCCGGTTCCTTGAAAGTCGCCATGTCCGCTTCGAACAACACGGGCCGCAGTCCGTGCTCGGCGCAGTTGTCGCGACAGATCGTCAGCATGGCCGGTGACGAGTCGAACCCGCGTACCCGCAGGCCCGCCTGAAGCAGCGGAATGAGTATCCGGCCCGTTCCGACCGCCGGTTCCAGGATTTCGCCCGAAGTTCCGGCCAGCAGGTCCCGGTAGAACTCGACATCGCCGAAGGACGTCCCGACCGGCTTGTCGAGCTCATATACCAGTGAACAGAGCGGACCGTAGTCCGAGGACGCCCCGGGTGGGCCGTCCGCCCCTTTCCGCTCGCCGGTCATGCTTCGGTCGCGGTGCTGGTGCTGGTGCTGGTGCTGGTGCTGGTGCTGGCGGCGGAGGCGACGGCGGAGGCCTCGCGCAGCGCGGCGCGGACGGTGGCGGCCGGGTCGCCGGCGTGGTAGACGCGCTCACTGGGCTCGATGTTGTCCAGGAACTCCTGGTACCTGACCGCGTAGGACAGCTGGCCGAGGGGCGCGGCGACGGCCAGCGCGCGGGCCGGGTCGCTGCCGGGCAGGGCGCTCTCCCACGCCGTCACCCACGTGTCGGTGGCGTACGCCCGCGACTCGTGGTCGGTCAGGAAGCCGCGGACGCGCAGGCCGTCCAGGACCGGGTTGCCCAGGTGGCTGTCGGCGAAGTCAAGGATCGTCGTGCGCCGCCCGTCCGATCTCCAGTTCCCAGGGTGCAGGTCGCCGTGGACGAGGGTGTCCGGCAGTCCGCAGGCGGCCAGCTGCGCCACCAGGTCGGGCAGGCGCCCGGCGAGGCCGCGGGCGGCGGTGAGATCGGCCGGGTCGAGCTCGGCAGCCGCCTCGCCGTCGAGCAGCTCCGCGACCTGGTCGACCAGCGCGGGCATGGTCCGGTCCGGCAGGCCGCGGGGCATCGCCGCGGGGTCGCGGGCCAGCGCGGCCTGGGCAGCCACCAGCTGGCCGACGGCCGCGTGGATGGCGGCCGGCGACGCCTCCCACTCGTCGGTGCCGGGCACGTGTTCCAGCAGCATGCGGCCGGCCGCGGGGTCCGCCGCGATCACGCGCGGTACCAGCTGGGGGTCCACCTTCCCGAAGGCGCCGATCACGGCGGCCTCGGGAGCGGCGAACGGGGGAGTGGTCTTCAGCCAGACCGGCCCTCGCGCGGTCGGGAACCGGAACAGCCCCGCCAGGTTCCAGGTCTTGACCTGCTCCGCCGGCCCGGTCGCCGGCCGGCCCGCGGCGCCCAGCGCCGCCCGCGCCCAGCCCAGGATCTCGGCGAGGCCGTCGGGCGTCGCCCAGCTCGCCCGCAGCGCGACGGGCCCGGCGAGGTCGTCCTGGTCGCCCGGCCAGGGCGCGAGCCGCCGGGCCCTCGGCCGGCCGAGGGCTTCGACGTGGTAGCGGACATGCCCGTCGCGGGCGCCGTCACCGCCGTCCACGCCCAGCAGGCGCAGCACCATCACCGGCGTGCCGAGCTCCTGGCGCAGCTGGGCGACGACCGGTTCGACGTCGGCCCACCATGGGGTCCGTGCCTGAAAGGGACCGCACCACCCGAGGCAGTCGTCGCCCGCGGTCACCACCGCGCTGAACGTCCGGCCTCGCGTCACCGGGTCAGTGTTGAAGCCCCCGATCATCCGGGCAAGGCATTTTCGGCGCCGTCCGACCTTCGGGCGTCCTCCGCGGCGGCGCGGGTGGATATCCGGTTCCGGACCAACCGTGGGCCTTGCGGCGTGGTTCAGGGGCGGTGGGTCGGCCAGACGGTGAGCTCGGTGACCTGGGCACGGGCGGGCAGCGCGAGGGCGTGGGCGACGACGTCGGCGAGGTCGTCGGGCCACAGGAGGCAGTCCGGCCGCCAGGCCCTGTCCTCGGCCTGGAAGATCCTCTCCTGCATCGGGGTCGCGGTGCGGCCGGGGAAGATGCTGCATACCCGTACCCCGGCGTTGGACATCTCGGCCCGCAGGCTGTCCGCCACGGCGCGCAGGGCGTGTTTGGTGGCGGCGTACTGGCCGACGCCGGCGCTCGCGGCGAGGCCCTGGGTCGAGTTGACGAAGACGACGTCGCCGTTGGTGCGGACCAGGTCGGGGATCAGTCCCTGGGTGAGCGTGTAGGGAGCGTGGACGTTCACGGCGAACTGCAGGTCCAGGTCGGTGATCCGTGCCTGGGCCAGCTGGCCGCGCCGGTAGGCGCCCGCCGAGTGCACGAGCACCGACACCGCGCCGAGGCTGCCGTGGGCCGCGTCGAGCAGGCCGGCCCGCTCGTCCGGGTCGGTCAGGTCGGCGGGAAAGTGGTCCAGCGTGAGGCCGACGCTGTCCGCCTCCTTCACCAGGCTCTCCAGCGCCTGCTCGTTGCGGCCGGTCGCCAGTACCCGGGCGCCGTCCCGCGCGAGCCGCAGCGAGATCGCCCGCCCGATCCCGCTGGAGGCTCCGGTCACCAGCGCCCCGCGCCCGGCGAGGCCGGGTCCGGCGAGGCCGGGTCCGGCGAGGCCGGGCCCGAGCGGTGGATGGCCGCCGGACGTCGTGGTCGCCGTCTTGGCCGCGTTCGCGGCCTCCCGCGTGCCCGTCGGAGCCCGCCTGCCCGCCGTCGCCGGCCTGGCTGCCCTGCCAGTGCCGGCGCCGGCGCCGCGCCGATCTCCAACCATCCTGGTCGCAACCTCCCGCTCGCGCTCCACGGACTCTCGTCGAGCCTGGTGCCGGCAAATCTACCCTTACGTAAGGGTAGATTTCGGAAGGGGGTCTGTCGTCGGGGCGGCGGGACCGCCAGCCCCGCCACTGGTGGGCGGTCGGAGCCGGCTGGCGAAGGTGGGCCTAGACCCCGTTCCGGTTCGGGGGGCGGCTGGATGGGATGGCGGTCGCCTCCCGCCTAGCGTGATCGTTGTGGACGATCACGTGGCACCAACTGGCCTCGCTGGTCCCGCCGGCCTCGCTGGTCCCGCTGGCCTCGCGGAGACGACGGAATGGGACCACCGACCGCTGGGAAGCGACGACTGGCCGCCGGACAACGACGACTGGCCGCGGGAGAACCATGACCGGCCGTGGGGAAGCGGCCTGCTGCGGCTGGCGCTGCGGATCGTTCTGCCTCCGGTCGACCTCGTGATGGGCCTCGTCGGGTTCGTCGTGACGGTGCCGTTGCTGGCGTTGTCGGTCGGCCTGGTGCCGCTCATCTGGCTCGCGTTGCCGTTCCTGCTGCTGCTCGGTGTCGTCGCTCGTGGCCTGGCCGGGTTCGAGCGGCACCGGCTGGGGCTCTTCCTCGGGGTCGAGCTCGGGCCGCCGCCGTCGGCGCCACGCGGGTTCAGGGCCCGGCTGCGGGACGCCGCCACCTGGCGGGCGGTCGGCTACCTGCTGGTCCGGTGGGTGGTCGGGACGCTGTCGTTCGCGCTGACGACGGCCGCGTGGGGGGTGTCGCTCGCGCTGCTGTCGATGCCCGCCTGGCTGCACCGCGTCCCCGGCGAGCGGGCGGACCTCCTCCTGCTGCACGTCACCGACATGCCGACGGCCTGGCTTCTGTGCGCCGCCGGCGTCGTCGTGGGCGTCGTCGGCCTGGCGCTGGCGTACGGCTTCGGCGCCGTGGCCGCCGCGATGGGCCGAGGCCTCCTGCCCCGGCCGGCCGGCGGCCAGGACGGGTGGGACGGCCGCGGCGAGACGCCCGTCGGCGCCGGCCGCCCGGGCGGCGTGCCGATGCGGCTGACCGCCGGTCGAGTGGCGGTACTCGCCGTCGGCCTTCCGGTCGTGCTCGCGGCGGCGTCCTTCAACGCGGCCGACGCCGTCGGGCTGATGGCCCGGACCAGCGAGCACCACACGGCGCGCTACTCCTGGAACGACGGGCCGATCACGCTGACCACGAGTGCCGGTGACATCCACGTCGTGACCGGCGACGACACGCACGTGGGCGTCGAATACACCGAGCACTACGCGCTGCGCACCCCGGCTGTCGCCGGCGAGGCCACCGCGGACGGCGGCGTGGCGCTCACCGCCCGTTGCCGAGGTGGAATCTTCGACCAGTGCGCGGTCAACTACGTGCTGACGGTCCCGCGCGGGGCCCGACTGACGCTGCGCACCGGCGACGGTTCCGTCGGCGTCTCCGGCCAGGCAGGTCCCGTCTCCATCCGGACCGGCGACGGCTCCGTCCGCGTCATCGACACCGCCGGTCCCGTCACGGCGCGGACCGGCGACGGCGGGATCGCGGTCTCCGGGGCCAGCGGCTCGCTGGACCTGCGCACCGGCGACGGGCGCATTGCCGGCGACGGCCTGACCTCGCCGTCGGCCACCGTGCGCACGGGCGACGGCGGGATCGCGCTCGCCTTCGACACCGCCCCGTCGGACGTGTCCGCCACCACCGGCGACGGCGGCATCACGATCACCCTGCCCGGGGACGGCCCCTACCGCGTCGACGCGACCACCGGCGATGGCCGCACCCGGGTCACGGTCCCCACGGCCCCCTCCGCCCCACGCACCGTCCGCGCCCACTCCGGCGACGGCACCATCACCGTGGCCCCCACGCGGCGGTAGGCCCGCGGAGGTCTCCCAGCCGACGGGATGCGGGTCGAGCCGCCGTCCAGGCGGTCTAGGCGGGCGTGCTCTCCCGCGAGCGCACCCAGGCGGCGAACGCCTCGATCCCGTCGACGACGGCCTCGAAACGCGGCGAGTGGAACAGGTCGAACGCGTGCTGGCCGCCCGGCAGCTCGGCATAGACGACCGGGTCCGACGACACGGCGCGTAGCTCCGCGACGAACTCCCGGGCAGCCGCGACGGGGACGATGTTGTCCCGGTCGCCGTGCGCCACGAAGAACGGCGGTGCGTCGGGCCGGGCATAGGCCCGGGGCGAGGAGGCCGCCGGCCAGCCCGGGTCGGCGCCGTAGTCGCCGTAGTACCCGCCCAGGCAGACGACGGCGGTGACCGAGGTGTCCGCCGTCTCGAAGCCGGGCTGGTGCGCGGGGTCGTCGGCGGTCAGCGCGGCCAGGGACATCAGGTGCGCCCCGGCGGAGCTGCCGGCCACGAAGACCGTCGACGGGTTGGCGCCGTACTCGGCGCCGTGCTCCCGCGCCCAGGCGATCAGCTTCTTCGCGTCGACCAGGTGGTCGCGCAGCCCCGCGGCCGGGCGAAGCCGGTAGTTCGCGCTGACGCACACCCAGCCCTGGCCCGCCAGCCGGTGCAGCAGGGGCAGCGACTGGGTGCTCTTGCGTCCGCCGGAGTACCGCCCGCCGTGAAGGTGGATCAGCACCGGCCCGCCGGCCGGCCGAGAACGGCCGTGATACACGTCGAGCTGGTTGCGCCGGCCCGCATCGCCGTAACGGATGTTCTTGACCCGCCTGATGCCAGGCCCGGGAATGGGGAACGGGCCGAGCAGGATCCGGGCGTACCGGCGGCGCCGGTGCCTGGCCGCGGTGTCGGCGTCGAGCCGGGCGCGCCAGCCCGCGCCCAGGCCCTGGTCGAGCGCCCGCTGGACCGCCGGCCTCGCCCGGGTGCCGCGCCAGGCGACGACGGCCAGCCCGCAGGCGATCATCACCGCGGCCGCGAACGTCACCCAGCCGCCGACCGAGTCGACGTCGCCCGCGTCGAAGGCGACCAGTGTCGTGACGAGCAGGTAGAGGATCGCCAGCCCTGGCAGCTCGGTGAAGGCGATGCCCCACAGGTAGCTCACCATGGCCAGGCTCCGCGGCCGTCGCGGCGGAGCGAGCGCGACCAGCGCCGCGCACCCGACCGCGACCACGGCAATCACGTACCCGACCGGCATCGCGTGGTCCCTTCGTCAGGCGGCCGGCCGGCCGGACTGGCTGCCCGTACCACCGCACTAAAGTGATATCACTTTTTGTCGCCGGTGGCGATCTCGTTCTCCGGCGCTGGCCGGGTGACGGACATTACGGGCATCGTCCCGGCGAGCGGAGCTACATTCGCGGGCGGCGTGCCGGACCGCCGCGGCGGCCGAGACCGCTCCGACGGGACGTGCGCGGGCCCGGGGTCCCGATCCCCGGACCTCGTCGGCAACGGCGGCGACGCCGGGCGGAGGTGCGGTGGTGACGTCGGAGGGCTCCGTGAGCGTCCTCGAGGGGCGAGGGGACCGGAGCCTCGACCGAGCGATCCTCGTGCTCGCCGCCCCGGCGCTCGGCGCGCTGGTGGCCGAGCCACTGTTCCTGCTCGCCGACACCGCGATGGTCGGCCATCTCGGCGCCTCCGCCCTGGGTGGCCTGAGCCTCGCGGCGTCGGTGCTGCAGACCGCCGTCGGCCTCATGATCTTCCTTGCCTACGCGACCACGCCGACCGTCGCCCGGCTGCGCGGTGCGGGCGACCTGCGCGGCGCCGTGTCCGCGGGCATCGACGGGTTGTGGCTCGCCGCGGCGCTGGGGGTGGCCCTCGCCGCGCTCGGCTGGTGGTTGACACCGGCGCTGCCGCGCGCCTTCGGGGCGGACGCGCTCGTGGCGCACGAGGCGGCCGTCTATCTGCGGATCTCGATGGCCGGCCTGCCGGCGATGCTGCTGGTCTACGCCTCGGCCGGGCTGCTGCGCGGCCTGCACGACACCCGCACCCCGCTCGTCGTCGCGGGGGTGGGCTTCGCGGCCAACGCCGCGCTCAACGGCGGCCTCATCTACGGTGCGGGCTGGGGCATAGCGGGCTCCGCCGCGGGCACGGTCCTCGCCCAGTGGGGCATGGCCGCCGCCTACCTGGGGATGGTCGCCCGCCACGCCCGGCGCGTCGGGGCGAGCGGGGCGCCCCGGCCGGTCGGCGTGCTGCGCGGCGCGCACACCGGATTCTGGCTGCTGCTGCGCACGGCGAGCCTGCGCGCGGCCCTGTTGCTCGTCACCTATGTCGCGACCGCGCTCGGCTCGAACGAGCTCGCCGCGTTCCAGATCGCGATGACGCTGTTCTTCACCGCGGGCTTCGCCCTCGACGCCCTCGCCGTCGCCGCCCAGGTGCTCGTCGGCGACCGGCTTGGTGCCGGCGACCCGGCCGCCGCGCGCGTCGTGCTGCGCCGCTGCGTCGCCTGGGGCGTCGGCGGCGGCGGCGTGCTGGGAGTCGTGCTCGCGGCGCTGGCCTGGGTGATCGGCCCGGTCTTCACCAACGCGGCCGACGTCGCCGAGCTGGTCGTGCCCGCGGTCCTCGTGCTCGCCGCCACCGTGCCGCTGGGCGGGCTGGTCTTCGTGCTCGACGGCGTGCTCATCGGCGCGGGCGACAACCGCTACCTGGCCTGGACCGGTCTGCTCAACCTGGCCGTGTTCGCGGGGCTGGCGGAGGCAATCCTGCTGTGGCGGCCGAGCGGGGCGACCGGTGTCGGCTGGCTCATGGGCGCGTTCGCCGGCGGCTTCCTCGCCGCCCGCGCCGCGACGCTCGGCCTGCGCGTTCGCGGCAGCGCCTGGCTCGTCGTCGGCGCCACCCGCTGACGGCCCATCCCGGCCCGGCTCCCGGTCAGCCTTCGCGCCGGTCGATCCCGCCGGAGGGCCGCGGCCGGCCGCCGGTTGGGCCGGGTGTAGCCGGTCGTACCCAATCGCCTACTATTACGGCGTCCTGGGGTATTCGTCCGGTCTGGTCGTGCCAATACGCGGCCATGGCGTTGCGCGAGTGCCCACCGATTCGTCCTCAGGAGGGACGGATGCCGGCCGGGGGAGACGACCAGCGGCGCCGGGTGATCATGGCCCGCCCACGTGGCCGGCACGCGCCCCGCCCCCATCCGCGCGCGGCCGGCGCGGGTACCGACCCCCTGCGGACCGGGAACCGGCGGCTGTGGTGGGTCGTGCTGGCGCTGATCGTCCTGGCGGCGCTCGGGGTGCGACTGTGGTACCTGTTCCACTGGCTGTACCCGATGAAGATCGCCGGGGACGCGTACTACTACCACCACGCGGCGAACATGTTCGCCGACGGCCGCGGCTGGCCGCTGCCGAGCGCGCTGCTGAACGACGGCGAGTACGTGCCGTACGCGCAGCATCCGCCGATGACCAGCATGCTGCTCGCGATCCCGTCGGTGCTCGGGCGCGGCGGCTTCGCCGACCACCAGGTCTTCCTGTGTGGGATCGGTGCCMTGTCGGTGCTGGTCGTCGGGCTGGCGGGCAGGCGGATCGCGGGCCCGGTGACCGGCCTGGTCGCCGCCGCCATCGCCGCCGTGTACCCGGGCATGTGGCTGCCCGACCCGCTGGTGATGTCCGAGACTCCCGGCATCCTGACGTGCGCCCTGCTCGTCCTGGCCACCTACCGGCTCTACGACCGGCGCCGCCCGCTCGACGTCGTCTGGGTGGGGCTGGCGCTCGCCGCGACGATGCTGACGCGCGCGGAGCTGGCGCTGCTCGCCCTCATCCTGGTCACACCGTTCCTGCTGCGGTTACCTGCGCTGTCCTGGCGCCGCCGCTTCGGGTACCTGGGCCTGGCCGCCGCGACCAGCGCGGTGGCGATCGGCCCGTGGGTGGGCTACAACCTGTCGCGGTTCGAGCATCCGGTGTACATCGAGAACGGCCTCGGCGTGACCCTGGCTGTCACTCAGTGTGACGATACGTACTACGGCGACCTGCTCGGCTGGTGGATGCTCTCCTGCACGGACCCGTTCGGGCCCCCGCCGAAGGAGGCGTCCGAGAGCGACCTGTTCTACCAGGACATCGCGTTCGCCTACATCGGGAGCCACGAGAAACGGCTGCCCGTCGTCGCCGCGGCCCGGCTGGGCCGCACCTGGGCGGTGTACCGGCCGTGGCAGCAGGCCAGGCTCGACGTCATCGAGGAGCGCCCGCTCGTCCTCAGCGAGATCGCCACGGTGTCGCTGTGGTGCCTGACCGCCACCGGGGTCGGCGGGCTGGTGGTGCTGCGCCGACGCCGGGTGCCGGTGCTGCCGCTGGTGGCGGCGCCGCTGGCGCTGTCGGTCGCCTCGGCGATGATCTACGGCACCACGAGGTTCCGCGCCGTGGGCGAGCCCAGCGTCGTCCTGCTCGCGGCCGTGGCCGTCGGCGCTCTGGTCGGCCGCCGGGCGCGCCGCGTCCCTGACGTCCCTGACGTTCATGGCGACCGCGACGGCCGCGACGGGGCCAGCGCCGCCGAGCGGGTCCTCCCCGTCGACGACGAGCGGCCGCCGTTCCCGTCGACCGGACCGCACCGCCTCACCAGCCCCTGGGCGGCCGGCGTCGGCGGTGGGGAAACCGCGTCCGTGCCGTTCCACCGAGCCCCGGCGCGGTGGCCGCCACCGGACGGCGGATAGCGGGTAGCCGCGGCCCGTTTGGCACCTTGGTGCCGACACCGAGGTGCCATCAACCCGTCGATGGCTTGTCACGAGACGCGAGGCGTGGTCGCGTCGCGTGGCTGTCTACCTGGTCGCGGACCTTGCTAGCGCGTGGTGTCACCACGATCAAGAGCTGAGTCGTAACGGCGAGGTTTCTGTCGCATTTCCTACCTACCAGTAGGTAACTATCTCCACCGCCCTCTCCGATCTCCGCCGGACCCAGGCCCGGCAGGTCCACGGAGCAGACCCGGCGGCGGCACCAAGGAGGTAGTCCCATGCGGCTCACCCGTCTCCGCCACCGATTAACCCGCCCCACCGCGTTGACCCGCCCCACCGCGCGCCCCACCGCCCCGACTCGCGGCATCGCGCTCGCCGCGCTGCCGGTCCTGCTGGCGGGCGGCCTGCTGGCCGGCGCTCTCTCGACGGCCGCCCCCGCCTCGGCCGCGGCGCCCCTCCCGGTCCTCTACAACTTCCCCGCGGCGGTCGCCATCTCGCTGGCGCACCCGAACGCCGACCCTCCCGGCGCGAACGACTTCTCCTGCCGGCCCAGCGCCGCGCACCCACGACCTGTGGTACTCGTCCACGGAACGCTGGCGGACAAGACCAATGAGTGGCAGGCGCTGGCGCCGCTGCTGAAGAACGACGGCTACTGYGTCTTCGCCCCGAACATCGGCGGCGCATCGCCGACCGACTACCTCCAGGGGACGAGGCCCATCGAGGAGAGCTCCGCGCAGCTCGCCACCTTCGTCGACCAGGTGCTCGCCGCCACGGGCGCGTCGAAGGTCGACATCGTCGGCCACTCCCAGGGCGGGATGCTGCCCCGCTACTACATCAACAACCTGGGCGGGGACGCGAAGGTCAACGCCCTGGTCGGGCTCGCGCCTTCCAACCACGGCACGACCCTCCTGGGCCTGGCGACCCTCGCCGGAGTCTTCGGCCTCACCGGGCCGATCGAGTCGATCTGCCAGTCATGTGCCCAGCAGATCGCCGGCTCGCCGTTCCTCACCGCCCTCAACGCCGGCGGCGGCACCCGGCCCGGCGTGCGCTACACCGTGATCGAGACCCGTTACGACGAGATCGTCACCCCGTACACCTCGGCGTTCCTGCCCGGCGCGAACGTCCGGAACATCACCCTCCAGGACAGCTGCCTCCTGGACGGCTCGGACCACATCTCGGTCGCCTACGACCGGGTGGCGCTGCGCTACGTCCAGAACGCGCTGGACCCCCAGCATCCGAGGCCACTGATCTGCGTCCCGGTCCTCCCCGCCGTCGGCGGCTGACCACGCCMTGACCCGGCGCCGCGTCGTCCCGGCCACGCCGTTGCCAGACGGGTGGCCGGGACGGCCCGTGGCCCGCGGACCGCGGACCGCCACCACTCGCGCACGTGGGTCGCCGACCTTGGCCCCGGTCCCGCTATCGGTTGCGACCGGCGCGGTGACTCGCGGAACGTGATGGGCCGACGCGATGGACGAACGGGCCGGGCGAGCGGGCCCACGAACCGAAGGAGAGCCGGCAGTGGACGGGTTACGCGAGGACCAGGCGCAGATCAGCGAGGTGCTGATCCGGTACGCGACCGGAATCGACCAGCGGGACTGGAAGCTGTTCCGGACCTGCTGGACCGACGACGTGGAGGCGGACTACGGGCTGCGCCTGTCCGGCGCCGAGGCGATCACGGACTACATGACCACGGCGCACCGGGACATGGGCGACACCCGTCACCAACTGTCGAACCTGGTCATCGACGTGACCGGCGACCGGGCGACCGCCCGCTCCTACGTACACGCCGTCCTCATGATCCGCCCCGATGACCCGAACGCCTTCATCGACGTCATCGGCAGCTACGACGACGTCCTCGTCCGCACCGCCGACGGCTGGCGCATCAGCAGCCGCTCCTTCCACCTCGTCCGCATGCTGACCACGGGCGCTGACATCGACTGGACGGCACCACTCAGGTCGGCCGACCGGTCCTGACGCCGGCAGGGCCAGCGGCCACCAGCCGTCCACTGCTCGTTGGTGATCAGGGCTGGCCGGGCCGCGGCCACAGGCGGCGACGGATTGTCGCCGGCGTCGGCAGCGCGGAGAGGCCGCGGTGATCCGGTGGGATTTTCGGAGTCCTGACACGCAAGAACCMAATTGCTCTGCGAACGCCTGGCGATCCCAGCGTCGCCCGTTCGGAGCCCGGGCCGGCCTGCCGCTTAGGCAAGGTCGGTACGGTGCATCGCCATGTCGCGAGCTTGATCGTCAGGACTGTGCCCGGATCCGAACTGACGGGGATGCGGAGTTCGGATTTCGGTACGGTACTGGCGATCTTCGGGGGTGGGGTGGGCGAACATTGTCGGGAAGGGCGCCAGCCGGTAGAGGGGCCCGCGCGATCACCCTCATGATGGTGGCCAGGCCCTGCTTGGGTGATCGGTGCCACACTCGCCTGGCGCTGATCTGGTGAGTAATTGCGTTTCGCCGCTCTGGTCTCGATGATCTCGCTGGGTCGCGGGAAGGCGTTGGTCGGACCGCTACTGGCGGTTGTCCTCGCCCCGCGCGGCCGACCGGCCGCGTGTGTCGGGAGCCCGGCCCGTCGCTCTGCTACCGCGGCGAAGATGGGGGCATGACTGATCCCTCTGGCCTGGGGCCAACCGGCGGGATGCTCTGGACGCGGCCCGACGAGTGGGCACGGCGGCGTACCCCACATGGATGCGTCATCTGTGCGTCGGGCCCGCTTCACGTCATTGCCGAGTTGACGGGGGTGTGGGTCACGGCGCCGCCGCAGGCTCCCCTGCGGGGTTATGTCTGCGTCGTTGCTCGCCGGCATGTGAACGAGCCGTACGAACTCAGCCGCGACGAACAGGCCCAGTTCTGGCTCGATTCAATGCTCGTTGCCGAAGCGGTCGCCTCCGTCGCCACGCCGATCAAGATGAACTACGAGGTTCACGGCAACACCCTGCCCCATCTCCATCTGCATCTCTACCCACGGCACGCCGACGACCCGTTCGTCGGAGGTCCCATCGATCCACGTGGTGCCTCAGTCAGCCGATCGGCCGCTGACCTTGATGCGCTCCGCAATGCCATCCGGCAGCGACTCGGGCACTGACTGGCCGCCGCGGATCCGCCAGCAGGGCTGTGCGAAGCATGCTCGGATCGACGCCAGCATCAGGGGCGCGCTGCGCGCGTCGCTGGCCCCCGACACGCCGCTGGCCGACCGTTTGGTCCGCGAGGATCAACGGGCCACGAGACGGACGGTGACCAGGGTGGGCTCGGGGATACCCGAGAGGCCATACACGCGGGCTTCGTAGCCGGATCATGCGGTCTCCCGTCCCACCGACCGTCAGCCTCCCAGAATCGACGCGCCCGGGCGGCCCGCGGTTCCGCCGCCCCGTGGGTTCCCCCATGCCCGTCCCGCAGTTCACGGCGGACGGGCGTACCCCTCGCCACCTGCAGCGCTGACAGCACTAGCGGATGCGCTGACCCGACATAACCAACTCAAGTTCCCAACCACGCAAAGCCTGCTTGTAGCAGCATGCAGAAGGCATGGGTCAGACGTCGCTATGACGTTCTAGCTGCGTAGGCGATGGCGCTCCAGTCGCACGCGATTCGGCCAGTGCCCTGGACCGCCGCAGCCGTCAGCGCCTGGCTTGCAGCCGCGATGATCGGCTGATGGGGATGTCTTGACTGGCAGGTTTCAAGTGGCCGGCGTCACCTGCTCCCCGCGCAGATTTTTGAGTAATTTCGTTTCCTGGCTCTGGCACGGACGACTCCACCAGATCATGGCCACAACCGTCCGCGATCTCCAACGCCGATCGCTGGCCGGGACAGCAGTCCGGCCGGGCACGCGACCGATCTGGCGGTATCTGCGGCTGTCGAGGTATCGCCGCGACGGGCGGGACGCCATCGGTCAGCGAGCCAGACGACGGCCGAAGGCGCCCAACCCGAACAATGCAGCCAGCACGGCCAGGAAGAGGAACAGGGGCCACCATGGGCCGTCGTCAGCGACGAGCCGTGGCCCGCCGATGGATGTTGCCACGAACAGCAGCAGCGCTGCGAGCTGGATGCGCCGTCCCGCGCGCCGCCGTCTTGCGAGGCTTGCCTGTTCGACGACATCCGTGACGGTGTCACGGTGCTCGTATAGCCAGCCGACCGGATCGTCGAGGGCGCTGCCCCCTGCGGTGAGAACGGACTCACGCAGTGCCGCGGGGTTGTCGGCCCGCAAAAGAATTCCGTCGACATGCGCTCCCTTCTCCGATCGCGTCGAGCGGTAACCGAATGGCAGGTCCGTGTTCGGTGCGAGCGCGGTCACGAGTCGCAGCGGCGGGACGCGCTGCGGCTCGGTGAACATCAACAGCAGGTTCGGTCTGGTCATCGGCCCCGTGGTGAACAGGTAGGGGACGATCAACTCATGGGCAAGCACCGGCTCCGGCTCCTGAGCCCCTGCCATCGGCGGCGTAGCGGACAGATCCTGTACAGCAACGTGGCGCGCAGGTATCGCCCACGATCGACCACCGAAGTAGCCTGGCAAGATCATCTGCATGGCGCCGCCGTCGCACACCACCCGGGGTTTGCGGATCACGAACCAGTACGCCTTCAACTCCGTGGACTCATCCGGTCCCGGTGCACCGTGTCGCATCGCCCGCCTCCAGCAGCCATTGGCCAGCGGCGCACAGCGCATTCGCCGTGACCGATTACGCAGTCCCCATACCGTAGCGCCGATGGTCTTACGAGACGACGAAGGCATCAACGCGCAGCGCGAGGCGCCTCCGTGGAAGGCGACCGGGCAACTACGGTACCGATCACGGCCCAGTGAAGGTGGACGCTGGACGGTGGCGGTAGCAGCGTTCCCGTGGTGCCGAATATTCTAACGGCCTGGCGACAGGATCAAGGGAACGCTTCGCGCGTCGGCTTCGCCGGCGTCGAGACCTGAATAGTTTCGGTTCCTTGCCCTGGCACGCAAGAACGCAATCATGCTGGGAACGTCTTGGCGATCACGGAGTCAACCCCGTCTGGAGCCCGGGCCGGGCGCCGCCCGGGCGCCCGGGCAGCCCGTGCTCATCCTGTCCGACGTCACGGGGAATCGTGTCAGACGTCAGAGTCAAGACCAGCGCTGTTTCGTGCCCCTGGCGTCTGACGCGACGCCCGGGATCTCCCGGGCACCTGCCACGACGCGGGAGAGAAGCAACCGGGCCGCCGTTCCGCTCTGCCCGTCGACCGGGCGGACCTCGCCTCAGGCGGCACCCACATCACGCCGATCAGTTGAGTAATTTCATTTCCTCGCTCTGACGCCGAGGATCCCACCAGATCATGAGCTGATCCATGATCCGGCGGGATCGTCGGCGGCGTTGCGAACGACGGTCACGAGGTTCCGTTCATGCACGTGGGTCTGGCGACGTCCAGAGCGCCAGGGCGGCGCGAACAAGACTGGCGTTGTCGGCGGCGGGGCGCCCGGCGGGGTCTGTGACGGTGTCCTCCAGCCCGATGCGGGTCGCAAGGCCGAGCCGCCCCGCCAGGGCGACCAGCGGCCAGGTGGCCTCGCCCTCACCGTGCAACAGCCGGGGCCCGGGTACGCCCAGGGCGTCGAGCCGGGCAAGGACGGCCGTCGCGGCGTTCTCGGCGTCGGCCGCCGGAACATCGATGATCTCCACCAGCAGTCGGACGCACCGGCCGGCGAGCCCCGACGCGGCCAGCGCGTCCGCGTCGGCGACCGACCAGACGCCCGCCTCGACCTCGATCCCGGACGCCAGCAACGACTCGACGACCGCCTCGAAACCGGGTTCGCTCACGTTCACGGACGCGAMCCCCGGCCGCTCGGGGACCGGCAGCCTCGCCCACGTCCCGACGGCCGCCAGCCGAACCTTCGGGTCACCACCGGCGATCCACAGGCCGGTGCTTACGCCGACCTGTGTCCCCGGGCAGCGCTGGCGCACGGCACGCACCGCCGCCCCGATGTCCACCGCGGCGAGCGACTCGGCACCGGCTTCGTCGCGCGGGTGCAGATGCACCGCCTCCGCTCCGGCCGCGGCCGCTCCGGCCGCGGCGACGGCCAGCTCCGTCGGGGTCACCGGCACCGCCGCATGCTCGGAGCGCCCGCGGCCGCCGTTCAGACACGCCTTGATCCGCCGGATTCGCACACACGCCATTGTCGACCGCGCCGCGACACCGCGGCGCTGCCCGGCGTCCGCTCCGACCGCCCGGCGTCCGCTCCGACCGCCCGGCTCAGCCCTGGTGAGCCCACGGGAATGGAGCGAGGTCGGGTTCGACCCAGCTGGTCCTGGCCTGGGAAGAGGCCAGCGTCGCCGGACGGTAGAAACGGGCCAGGAGGCGTTTGTCGAGCAGGGCGCGGTGGTGGTTCGCGAACGCGTTGAAGTCGCCCTCGCCGTCTTCGGCCGCGTGGTGGCCAACCAGCTCCACCCAGGCCCGGCTGATGGTCGCGTGGTACTTCTGCGGCACCCCCGCCTGGCGGGCGGTGCGCCGGAGACCATCGCTGACCAGGCCGACCGCCGCGGACACGCCGACCCGTCGCACGGCCAGCCACGTCAGATGGACATGTTCCCGGTGGCCGAACTGCTCAGTGGTCGCCGTCGCCTCCGCCATCAACGCATCGAAGTCGGGGGCGGTGACGCCGTGCTCGTCGGGGGGATGCATGGTCACTGGGGCACCTCCGCCAGGGCTTGCAGAGCGGCACGCAGGTGGGCGATCGCGTCGGCTGGCAGGCTGTGGAGCGCTCGGTGCTCCAGGTCGGCGATGGCCCGTCGGATCGCGGTGGCGGCCAGTCGTCCGGACGAGGTGAGTTCGACGAGTACCGCCCGGCGGTCTCCGGGGCGGGTACCGCGGGTGATGTGGCCGCGTCGTTCCAGGCGGTCCAGCACGCTGGTCAGCGTGGTGGGGCGGGTGCCCACGTCCGCGCCGAGCTCGGACACGGTCCGGCCTCGGCCGTCGGCCAGGTTCGCCAGCACGTTGATCTCGGAGGCGGTCAGGTCCAGGTCCACGAGCTGCGCGGAGAGCGCCTGCAGAGTGGCATGAGTGGCCCGCTGCAAGGCCAGCAGCGCCGACCACCCAGAGGGCTCGGATTCGAACTCCACGATTTCGGACTATACGATTTCGTTGTATCTGTCGCAAGCGAGGACCGTCGCTGCCCAGGTCGTCAGAGCTGCCGCCTGCTAGGGCTGGGCGCCGACGCGGCGCGCACCGCGGAACGTAAAGATCGCGACTGGCGCCAGGCCGCTAGGCCGCCGGTGGCCGGCCGGTACGCATGCTGATCATCTGGGTTCGGCCGTCGGCGGTGGCGTACAGGTAGGGGTCCGAGCCGACGGGCACGCTGACCGCGAGGACCGACCCCGTGCCGAGCGAGGGCGGGTCGCCGTTGTCGGTGAGGGCGAGGGGCCGGCCGTCGACCATGACCTGCCAGCCGGTGAAGAGCCCGTCGCTGGGATAGCCGAGGTCCGGCTCCGGCAGGTGCTGGCCGACGGGCACGTGGGCGAGCACCAGCTCGTGGCCGGGGCTGGTCCGGTGCGTGCCGCGCAGCCGTGCCGACACGTCGTCCGGGTGGAGGTGGCGCGCGAGGCTTTCGAAGAGCAGGCCGTCGTCCACCGAGGTCGTGACCGCCGTGGCGTCGAGGTGCACGCCGAACGTCGGCCCGACCAGGCGGGCCGACGCCGGGTCAAGCGGAGTCGACCGCCCTCCGGCCAGCCGGTCGAAGTCGTCGAGCGTGCTGCCGGAAAGCACTCTGGCGTAGGCGGCGTCGATCACGAGCTCCGGCGGTGGGCCGTCGGCCCTGAGCAGCGAGCAGGCGCCGGCGAGCGCGAGTGTGACGGCCATGGCGACGGCCCGCGCCCCTGGCACGGACACGGACCCCCGTGACCGCGCGGCCCGTCCAAAGATCACCTGGTCACGGTGCCACACCGCCAGCCCGAAGCCGGACATCCCGTCGGATTCACGACGACCGCCGGCACGGCCTGGGCGGCGACCTGGGCTGGCGCGGCCTTACGCCGGGCTGATGGTCACGGGGACGCCGGAGTAGTGGGCCATGCCGGTGACGGGGTCGAGGTCGAGCCTGTCGGTGAGGCGGTTGACGTTGGCGGACTGGTGGCCGTGCGGGATGGAGACAGCGCCGCGCCGGATCGCCGGGTCGACGCGGGCGATGCCGGTGATCTCGCCGTGCGCGGTGCGGACGACCAGCGGCTCGCCGTCGCGCACGCCGGCGGTGGCCGCGTCGTCGGGGTGGACGAGGATCTCGACCTCGGCGCCAAGGAAGTCGAACTGGGAGTTCAGGTGCCGCTTCTGCCGCCGCGGTACGAAGACGAGCGGCGCGGGCTCGGTCAGCCCGGCCAGCTGGTCGACGAGCAGCCGGGGCGCGAGGCGCCAGCCGCCGAGCCGGTCGAGGTGCCGCTCGACCCACAGCGCGGGTAGCTGCCGGTCCGTCTCGGCCCACTGCCGGGTCGTCAGGTCCTCGCCGAACGTGCCACGGGGGACGACCTTCGCCAGTCTGGCCCCGTCCGTGGCCGCCTCGCCGGAGGTGGCCGCGAGGTCGTGGCCGAGGCGGCGGCCCAGCTCGGCGAGCACCCACCAGGTGGAGCGCCGGTCGCCGACCGGTTCGACGACCGCCGGCGTGTACTGGGTGGCCACCCGCGGCATCAGGTTGTCCCAGAGGGTGATGTCGGCCCGCTCGAGCTGGTCCTTCGTCGGCAGGACGTGCGTCGACAGCGCGGTCGTCTCGTTCGCGATGATCTCGATCGTCGCGAACACGTCGAGCTTGCGCAGCGCCGGCACCAGCGTCTCGGTGTCCGGGAAGGCGGTGACGAGGTGGCCGCCGAGGTTCAGCACGGCGCGGATGTTGCCGGCCTCGATCTCATCGGCCAGCACCGCGCACGGCCACTCGCCGAGGAAGGAATGCGTCTCGGGACGGCTGCGCGGCCCGGGGCCGAACGAGCCGTCGGCTGGCGAGACCGGGAGCTGGACGTTCTCGAGCCGGCTGGCGAACCCCGGGTGGAACCAGGCGCCGCCCGGCTGGTTCATCGATCCGGTGATGATCATCAGGGCCCACCCGAGCCACTGGGTGACGTTCGCGCTCGCCGACATGGTGACGCCGGTGCCCGTCTCGACGGCGACCCGTTCGGCCCGGCGGACCGCGGCGAGCAGCGCGGTCAGCTCGTCCGCCGGCACGTCGCACACCGCGGCCGTGTGCGCCAGCGTGAAGGGCTCGACGGCGGTGGCGAGCACGTCGGCGTCGACGCAGCGGCTCTCCAGGACGTCGCGGCGCGCGCCGTCGCGCAGCACCTCGCGGACCAGGTAGGCGAGCACGGCGTGGTCCGTGCCCGGGCGCGGGGCGAGGTGGCCGGTGGCCAGCTTCGCGGTCTCGGTGTGGCGGGGGTCGACGACCCAGATCTCACCGCGGTCGCGCAGCGCCTTCAGCGTCCCGATCGGGTTGGGCATCGCGACGGTGTGCCCGTGGGAGACGACCGGGTTGCTGCCGACGAACAGGACGAACGTCGCCGTGTCGTAGTCGGGGCGGCCGGCGAGCGCCGGCGTCCCGCCGACGAGGTCGGAGATGAGCACCTTCGCCGTGCCGTCGATGGTCAGCGGGCTGAACTTCGCCGGCGTCCCGATGGCCCGGTGCAGGGACTGCGCCAGCTTGTAGCCGGCCGCGTCCATCCCGACGCCGCTGCCGAAGAAGATCCCGACGGCCGACGGCCCGTGCTCGTCGATGATCGCCCGGACCCGGGTGCCAAGGTCGTCGAGGCACTCGTCCCAGGTGGTGGGGCGGAAGCCGTCGCCGTCGCGCAGGAGCGGGCGTTCCAACCGGTCGGGGTGGTGGTGCACGTCGGGGAGTGCCCGCCCCTTCGGGCAGGTGTAGCCGGCGGACATCGGGTGGTCCCGGTCGCCGCGCACCCGTAAGACCTGGTCTCCGGCGGTCTCGACGAGGATTCCACAGACCGAGGTGCACACCCGGCAGAAGCTGCGAACCGTCCTGGTGGCCGCCTCGCCGGCGCCCGCGCGGTGAGTGCCTGCCGCGTCCGTGACCGCCGCGCCCATGCCCGCGCTCGCCACGTCTGTACCTGCCACGGCCATGCGGACTCCCACCGGCGTCAGGGGCTCACGCCCCGTTCATGGCTGGGCCGTCGCCGGCCGAGGCGTGCAGCGGCCCCGCACTCCGCGCGGCCCGCCGACTCGGTGTCGAAACGGCCTTGCCTCGTGCCGGGAACCGTACTCTCGTGAAACGAGACGCACAATCCATCCTGTGCCCTGACGAGGGCGTTCAACCTGTTGGCCAGGTAGTCGAGCGTCGAGCGGCCCCACGGTGTGAGGGTCGCCCGAACCGCACCGACGAAGGCGTCGAACGAGGCGAGGTCGCCGGTGTCGAGGCGCAGCGCGGCCAGCCGGGCGAGTCCGCTCAGGACGCCTTGCGCCGTCCGGGCCGCCGGTGGTCGAGGAGCACGACGCCTGCCAGGTCGGGGACGGCGGGCTGGGCCGGCCACCTGAGCCAGGTGCCGCAGCCGGCGCACTCCCACAGCGAGCCATGGCCGGTAGCGAGCAGGACGCTGTGCCGGGCGCACTCCAGGCAGTACCGGACGATCTCCTGCCGGTCGRGCCGCGCCTCCACGCTCCACAGCTGACCACATGGTCCACGGCACGCCGCGGACCCGCCMGCTCGCGAGTGTCGACGTTGATGAGCGTTGATGGGGGTGTGGTTTGGGCATGGGGATGTGGGCTGGTTGTGGGGTGGTCGTGGCACGGCCGGGCCGCATGGGAAGCCGCGCCGGATGGGAGAATCGCGCTGTGGCCGACACGGTGCCGCGTCCGGACGGCCTGCCGGAGCGCGTGGAGACGCTGGTGCGGGCCGCGTGGGTGCTCACCGTCGGCCCCGAGGGCGACCTCGCCGACGGCGCCGTTCACATCCGCGGCGGCGAGATCGTCGCGGTCGGTGCCTACGACGAGCTGCGAGCCGGCCTGCCTGACGTGCCGGTCGTCGGCGACGGGACGGGGCTGCTGATCCCGGGTCTCGTCAACGCGCACACCCACCTGTCCGAGGCGCTGACGACCGGGATGGGCTCGGAGCTGACGCTGTTCGAATGGGGGGAGCGGATCGTCGGGCCGCTCGGCTCGGTCCTCACACAGGAGGACGCCCGGGAGGGCACGCTGCTGCGCGCCGTCGAGCTGCTGCTGACCGGCGTCACCACCGTCAACGACATGTTCGTGCACAGCAACCGCGACGATTTCGCGAGCCTCGGCGTCGTCGACGGACTGGTTGGCGCCGGCCTGCGCGGCGTCGTCTCGTTCGGCGCCGAGGACGCCTTTGAGCCTGGGTCACCCTGGGCGGACGTCAAGCGGATCATGGACGAGCAGGACGACCTGGCGGCGGCCGTCGCCCTGGCGGCGGCCCGCGGCGCGCCGGTCGGCTTCCGCTACGGCGTCGGCACCCTGCTCGGGCAGAGCGACGAGCTGCTGGAGGCGGGCGTCGACGCCTGCCGCGCCAGGAACTGGGCGGTGCACACCCATCTCGCCGAGGTACGCGAGGAGCTGGTCGCCGCCAGCTCCCGCTGGGGCCGGCGGACGATCCCGCACGCGCTGCGCCTCGGCATGTTCGAGCGGCCGCTCATCGCCGGCCACGGGGTGTGGGTCACCGAGGCGGACGTCGAGATCCTCGCCGGCCACGGGGTCGCGATCGCCCACAACCCGGTCGCGAACATGATTCTCGGTTCCGGGGTGTGCCCGGTGGCCCGGCTGCGAGCCGCCGGCGTCGCCGTCGGGATCGGCACCGACGGCGCGGCCTCCAACGACAGCCAGGACATGCTGCAGGCGGTCAAGATGGCGGCGCTGCTGGCGAAGGTCCACGCCGTCGACCCGGCGGTGATCGACGCGCCGACCGTGCTGCGGATGGCGACCCTCGACGGCGCCAGGGCGCTGGGTCTCGACGACCTGGTCGGCAGCCTCGAGCCGGGGAAACGGGCCGACCTGGTGCTGCTGCAGGACTCGGTCTGCGTCTCCATGCTGCACGACCCGTGCGGCCAGCTCGTCTACGGCGCGTCACCGCGGGCGGTGCGCGACGTCTGGGTCGACGGGCGCAGGCTGGTCGACGACCATGCCTGCGTGGTCGTCGACGAGCGCGACCAGATCGAGCGGGCCCGCCCGCTCGCGCGCCGCCTCGCGATCGCCTCCGGTCTCGCCGCCGCCGGCGTCTCCCGGCTCGCGGGCCCGCCGGACTGGGCGCCGCGCACGCCGGACCGGCGGCATCCGTGGGAGGACGAGACCGAGCCAGACCCGACTGGAGAGGCCCAGGCCGGCTAGCCCCAGGTCATGAGGTTGCGGCTCAGCCCGCCGGTCGGCGGCGGGACGAGCCCGTAGCTGACCCGGCGCGGGTCGGCGCTGATCGCGCCGGTGGGCCTTGGGCGCAGCGACTCCAGGTCGGTCGGCGACGCCGGGCCGCGCGCGGCGGCTCGCCACGCCGCCGGCTGGCCCGCGTGGCGTCCCTGCGGCGGCGGGCCGTCCGGGTCCGCGACGGCCATCGGGTCGACGAGGTCGTCGGGGCCGACCGGGTCCTCGGTGTCGGTCGGCAGCCGCAGGGGGAGCGGCGCCCGCACCGGCATCGCGCGGTCACCGCGGATCACGATCGTGCCGCGCAGCACGTCGTCCATGAGCGACTCCGCGCGCGGGGCGGCGGCCGGGCCGGTGACCGCCGCCTGCAGGAACCACCGCGGCCCGTCGATGCCGACCAACCGGACGGGACCCGCCAGGCCGGAGAGGGCCGCCGGCCCGAGGGCGGCGCCGAGAGCGGGGAACGGGCCGGAGCCCGAGAGCGGGCCGGGGCCGGGGCCGGTGAGCGAATCACGGCCGGTGAGCGCCGCGTCGAGGTCGCCCGGGGTCCGCGTCGGCCACGCGTCCGGCGCGGTGGCCGGGTTCGTCGGCACGAGCCGCAGCTCGGGGCCGAACCGGCCGTGACCGGCGGCGACCTCGACGGGACCGCCCGCCGGGCTGGTCAGCGCCGCGGCGAGGCAGATCTCGGCGCGGATCTCGGCCCAGACCCCGCGGCTCTTCGGTGCCGCCAACGCCGTGAGCTCCATCGCCGACCGGCCCGCGAGGGCGACCACCGCGGTCACCCGCCCGCCGTCGACGCGCAGCCGGTAGTCGACCCCGTCGAGCAGCGGCACCAGCACCGAGCCCAGGTCGAGGCGGCGGACGCCGTCGCTCGGTGCCAAGCCGAGGTCGTAGGGCCCGCCAGGCGCGAGCTGGCCGGCGTCGAGCTCGACCAGTCCGCCGTCGTCCGGGCCGAGGCCGGCTCCGAAGGCGCCCATACCCAACCCGGCATGCCGGGACCACCGGGACCGCACCCACCTGAACACCCGACCGCCCCCTGCCCTGGCAGCCAACCGGTCACGGCGTCGCGGGGCGGCCGTCTGGTCACCCACCAACCGTGACCGTGCCCGCCGCCGCGGCGTCTCCACTGACGCTACGTGCCCTTACCTCGCCGGACAACCGCGTTATGCCTGTGTCCGGTCGGATCCTCGTGGTCTGCCGGGCGTGGGCCCGCCGGCTGCCTACGCCGGCGGGTCGGGGCGGAGGTGTCGGGTGGGTGTGGGTCTGGGACGAGGAGCAGGCAGACTGACGGGTGTGGGTGGAACCGACAAGGACGAGCAGGTCGTGGTGCGGCTGACGGGCGAGACGGCGGAGCTGGTCCGCTCGGCCACCGAGAGTCTCGGAGCGACGCTGGAGGACTTCGCCGTCGAGGCGATGCGGCGCTATGCCGCCGACACGATGGCCGACCGCCGGCTGTTCGGCGCCACCGATGCCGCGTGGGAGGAACTGACCGCGCTGCTCGGCGGGCCGGCGCCGGACGAGGCGCCGCGGTTGCGCGACCTGCTCGCGGACGGCCCGGACGAGGAGGGCCGGTGAGCCCTCGCTCGGCGAGCCCGCCGATCAGGCTCACCGCGGGGCACGACGTCCGGGGCTTCAGCAGCGGGCACGACGTCCTCGACAGCTGGCTGCGCCACCATGCGCTGGAACAGCACGAGGACGGCGTGACGACGTTCGTCGTGACCGACGGCGGCCGGGCCGTCGGCTACTACTGCCTCACCCGCGGCGCGGTCGAGCACGCCCGTGCCGCCGCGCCCCGCAGGTGGGGGCGCCGGGCCGCCGGGCCGGCGGACCCGGTGCCCGCGCTCCTGATCAGTCGGCTCGCGGTCGACGAGACGGCTCAGGGCCGCGGCGTCGGCGCGGGGCTGCTGCGCGACGCGGTCATGCGGGCGGCGACCGTCTACCGGACGGCCGGGACGCCGCTGCTGCTCGCGTACGCCGTCACGGCGCCGGCGAGAGCCTTCTACCGGCACTTCGGCTTCACCGCACTGCGCCTCGATCCCTACGTCGTCGCGCTGGCGCTGCGGCACGCCACCGCGGGGCCAGGGCGAGGACCGGGCAGGCAGCTTCGTGGCTGAGCCGGCCGCGGCGGCCGCCGCGGCCGGCTCAGCCGATCAGGCCAGCTCCGAGGACCAGACCAGCTCCCGGGCGCGCCGGCTTGGCCGTTTGTTCACCGCCGACCTGCGCCCGCTGCGGGAATCACCGGCGTTTCGCCGGTTCTGGCTCGGCGAGGTGGTCAGCGCGACCGGCACCCAGGTCGTCGTCACCACCGTGCTCCTGCAGATCTACGCCGACACCGGGTCGAACTTCGCCGTCGGCGCGGTCGGTGCCGTCACCTTCGTCTCGCTGGTGATCTTCGGGCTGGCCGGCGGCACGATCGCGGACGCCGCCGACCGGCGGGTGCTGGCGCTGCTGACCTCCAGCGGGATGATGCTCGCCTCGGTGGCGCTCACCCTGCAGGCGCTGTTCGGCGCCCCGGTGTGGCTGCTTTTCATCCTGATCGGCCTGCAGGCGTCGCTGTCGGCGCTGGACTCGCCGATCCGGCGGACCTTCGCCGCCCGGCTGCTGACCGCCGAGATGATGCCGGCGGTCGGCGCGCTCGAGGGCTTCTCGATGACGGTCGCGCTCACCGGCGGCCCACTGCTCGCCGGCCTGCTGGTCTCGACGGTCGGTTTCAAGGCCGCCTACGCCGTCGACGTCGTCTCCTACGCGGGCCTGCTCTGGGCGACCTGGCGGCTGCCGTCGATGCGCCCGGAGGGCGGCGGCACCCGGGCGGGGCTGGCGAGCGTCGTCGACGGGTTCCGGCTGCTGTGGCAGCGGCCGGTGCTGCTGATGACGTTCCTCGTCGACCTGGACGCGATGATCTTCGGCATGCCGCGGGTGCTGTTCGCCTCGATGGCCGTCACCCAGTTCCACGGCGGCCCGCGCACCACCGGCGTGCTCTACGCGGCGATGTCCGTCGGCGGCACGCTGGTCGCGGCGACCGGTGGCTGGCTGTCCCGGGTGCGCCGCCAGGGCCTGGTGGTCGCGGTGGCCATCGCGGTGTGGGGCGGCGCGGTCGCGCTGTTCGGGCTGGCCGGCTCGCTGCCGCTGGCGATCGGCCTGCTGGTCATCGCCGGCGCCGCCGACACGGTGTCCGCGGTGCTGCGGATCACGATCCAGCAGGTGGCCGCGCCCGACTCGGTGCGCGGCCGGATGGCGGGGCTCTTCATGGTGTCCGTGGCCGCCGGACCCAGCCTTGGTGACCTCGGGCACGGCACGTTCGCCGGCTTCACCTCGCCGGGGCTCGCCACGTTCGTCGGCGGGTTGGCGTGCCTCGCGGGCCTCGCCGCGCTGGTGGCCGCGGTGCCCTCGTTCCTGCGTTACGACGGCCTGGCCCGGGCGGAGGAGCTGGCCGCCGAGCTGGAGTCGGCCGCCGAGCTGGAGCCCGCCGCCGAACAATCCATACCCGGACCGTCCGTCGCCGACCGGCCCGGGACGGACATCGCCCGGTAGACGTGTTCGCTCAGGGGAGCTTGCGGGCGATTGTCAGGCCGTCGGCGAGCGGGAGCATGACCGTCTCGACGCGTGGGTCGACGACCACGTGCTCGTTGAAGTGACGCATCGCCACGACGCTTGGGTAGGTGTTGTCCTCATGGACGACCTCGCCGTACTGCAGGACGTTGTCCACGAGAATCAGCCCGCCGGGCAGCATTCTCGGCATCAGCTGCTCGTAGTAGGTGATATATGACGTCTTGTCCGCGTCGATGAACGCGAGGCCGAACGTCGGCTCGGCCGGCAGGGCGGCGAGCGTCTCGGTCGCCGGGCCGAGCCGCAGCTCGATCCGGTCCTCCACGCCTGCCCTCTTCCAATGCTCCCGGGCGACCGAGGTCCATTCGTCGTTGATGTCCAGGCAGAGCAGCCGCCCCTCGGGGGGCAGTCCCCGGGCGATGCACAGCGACGAGTAACCGGTAAATGTGCCGATTTCGATGGCGAAACGGGGTGCCACCGCCGCCGCGAGGATCGACAGGAATGTGCCCTGCTCGGCGGGGACCTGCATCTCGGCGGCCGAGCCCAGTGCCGCCGTCGTCTCGGCGAGATCGGCGCGGACCTTGTCCGGCGTGGAGCTGTGCGCCCGCAGATACCGCAGGACACCGGCGTCCACAAAGGCGGACTTGGTTTCCGACCGGAGGAACCCGGGGAGGTTCTGTCTCACGACTGCTACCCGTTTCGTCGTGACGTCACGAAGTCTCTGTGCCTGACGTACGTTCACGATGTCTCCAGGGGTCGTCGGCTTACCTGGCCGACCCTAGACCCGGTGCCACCGGGCGAACCCCGCACAGTGTCGGCCATCCCGGCAAGAACTGGTAAAGATCATTAAATCGGGACTGTGGGCCGCCGTGAGTGCCCGGACCGGGCCATGACACCTGGCGGAAACCTGACTGGCGGGGCCGTCGGCCACCGTGTCAAGGTGTGGCGGCCACGCGAGTCGGATTCTCTGCGCACGGGTTCGTCCGGCACGCGGCCAGCTGGCCGCAGCCGGTCCGTCGCTCGGGAGAAATGAGGGTGTCGCCAATGGCGAATATGGCCGGCCGCGGTCGCGCGGCCCAGGACAGCCGAGGTCTCGCGGCCCGCGAGGGCCGCGGCCTGAAGAACTTCGACCTCGGCATCATCGGGCTGGGGATTCTCGGCTTCATCTTCAGTTTTTTGCCGTGGTTCGGCGTCCGGTACAGCGGATACAACACGTACGGCCAGCCGCAGACCTGGCACTCCAACCTGAACGCGTGGCACTCGGGCGCCCTCGCGTGGGTGCCGGTCGTGCTGATGGTCATCGCCGCGGCGCTCGCCGCGGCGCACCTGGCAACCCGCGGCAGGATGTCGGGGGTCGGCTCGGTCCCGCTGCCGACCGCGATCGCGACCGCCAGCATCGTGGCGCTGGTGCTGATCGCCGTTCGCTGGATCACCCTGCCCCGCGTGTACGGCAGCTACCTCGGCTACCCCGGCATCTCGTCGGGCGCGCGCTACGGCCTGATTCTCGGCCTGATCACGTCGATCCTGATGACGCTGCTCGCCATGCGCGTCGTCAAGGCGAGCAAGGATGCCGGTGGAGCGCGACTGGCCGGTGGCGAGCGGGGCCCGGCCATGGGCGGTTTCACGGGCCGCGGCGCCGAGCGCGGCCGCACCATCGACCGCGAGCGCGAGTACTCGGGCGTCGAGTATCCCGGTGGCAGGCGGGTCAGCGGCCAGGACCCGRCCCAGCCGGGCGCGGACGCCTCGGACCGGGCCCGCCGGGCCGAGAGAGAGCCCGGGGGCTACCAGGAGGGCGGCTATGCCGAGCGCGGCGGGAACCAGCCCTACCCGGAGCGCGGCGCCGACCCGGGCCGGGGCGCCGACCCCGGCCGCGGTGGCGGTCGCGACCAGGGCGAACGGTTCACCGATGAGCACTGGGACCGCTGACCTGGCGCGGTGAACGGCCTTCGGGCGCGCGGGTGGCCTAGCCACGGCGGCGTGCCCGAAGGCTGTCGCGTGTCCGGAGGCTCCGCGGAAGCCTTTGACGCTGTGCCGGGCGCCTACCCCGCCCTGGCGGCCTCGCCGCCGCCGCCGCCGGCGGCGGCGGAGGCGGAGGCGGCGGAGGCGGAGGCGGCGACCCCGGCCCGGTCACCCTCGCCGGCGAGGGCTCGTGGCGGGCCGGCGGGCGCGGCCGGCAGATCCAGTACGACCAGCAGGCCGCCCCACCGCGCCTCGTCGAGCCTGACCTGGCCGCCGTCGGCCGTGACCAGGGCGTGAACGACGGCGAGGCCGAGCCCATGCCCGCGCCGGTCCGCGCGCACGATGCGGTTCACCGGACGGTCCACGCGGAACCGCTCGAACGCGACCGCGCGGGCGGCGGCGGTCATCCCCGGGCCGTCGTCGGCGACCGTCAGCCGGATCGTCCCGGTGTCGCTCAGCGGCGTCGCGCCGTCCGCCGCCAGGGCTCGGCCAGGCTCGCGGGCGGGCGGGCGCTTGACCGCGTCCTCGCCTGTCCCGGCGGCGCGGGCCGCGGCGAGGGTGGCGTCGTTCGGGCTGGCGAGCGCCGCGCGGACGACCACGCGCCCGCCCGAACCGGCCGCCTCCAGCGCGTTGGAGAGCAGGTTGTCCAGGATCTGCTCCAGGTGGCCCGGGGTGAGCAGCGCGCGGGTACCGACCGGCGACTCGTCGAGCAGCTGGACGTGCGCGGCCGCGGCGACCGCGCGCCAGGCGGCGACGCGGTCGGCGACCACCCGGTCGACGTGCACCGGCACGCGCGCCGACGGCCCGCGCAGGGCCTGGGTGCGGGCCATCGCGAGCAGCCCGTCGACCATCCGGGACAGCCGGTGTACCTCGGTGATCGTGCCGCCCACCTCGACGGCGGCCGACGGGTCGTCGGCGAGGTCCTGACCGAGCAGCTCCAGGCGCAGCCGCATCGCGGTCAGCGGGGTGCGGATCTGGTGGGAGACGTCGGCGAGGAAGGCGCGCTGCCCGTCGACCAGCTCCTCGATCTGCCCGGCCATGGCGTCGAAGCTGGCGGCGAGCTGGCGCACCTCGGCGGGCCCGCCGACCCGCCGGGCACGGGCCGACAGCTCGCCGTCGCCGAGCCGCGCCGCCGCCMGCTCCAGCCGGCGCAGCGGCCGGCTCACCCAGCGGGCGAGCAGCACCGACAGCGCGAGCGCCACCAGGTGCGCCACGCCGAAGCCGATGATCAACCGGACCCAGCGGTGCTGGATCTCCGCCCTGGTGGCGCTGTCGGACCTGGCCACCACGAGGATCGTGAGCAGGCCGTCCGAGTTGTTCACCGGCGTCACGACGACCTGACGGTGCCCGTTGGCGCCCGACGGCGTGAGCTCGACCCGCTTCTCCCGGGCGTCGGCGAGCTGGGCGGCCGTCAGCGGGATCGGCTGGCCCGAGGACGCGGTGAGGTGGCCGTCGGGGCTGTACAGGGCGAGGTCGTCGTCCGGCCGGACGACCTCGGACTGGCTGTAGTCGGAATGGCCGTACCCGGGCTCGTCGTCGGCGTCCGCGGGGTCGGCGTCGTCGGCCTCGGACTGGTCGGGCAGCTGGGCTGCGCCCGTGCCCAGCCGGCGCCACTTGACCTCGGCCGCGTAGGCGTCGGCGCTGGACGCGGTCCGCAGGGCGAGCAGCGTCCGGTCGTGCCGGGCGGCGTCCATTCCCAGCGGGATGCACACGCAGATCATCAGGAGCGCCGTCAGCAGCAGCTGGATGGCCAGGATCCGCTTGCTCACCGCAGGCCGCCCGCCCGCCCCTGACCGCGCGCCAGTCCCGGCTCGGCGACCGGGTCGGCGAGCCGGAAGCCGACGCCGTAGACGGTCTCGATCAGCTCCGGCCGGCCGAGCTTGCGCCGCAGCGACCCCACGTGGACGTCGAGCACCTTCGTCGAACCGAACCACGGCCCCCACACGGCCTGGAAGATCTCCCGGCGGGTGCGTACCCGGCCCGGATCCGCCGCGAGGAAGGCGAGCAGGTCGAACTCGCGCGCGGTGATGGCGAGGCGTTGCCCGTCCAGCTCGATCCGTCGCGTCCGCCGGTCCACCACCAGGCCACCGTGCCGGACCAGATCACCCACTCCGCCGGCCTCGGCCTCCGGGGCGGTGCCGGCACCCGCGCCGGCCGCCGGCCGCGCGCCGGCGGCCGGCCGCGCGGCGGCGGCCGGCGCGCCCGCGACGGCACGGGTCCGCGCCACGGGCACGCCGCCCGGGCGGCCGTTCGCGGCGTCGGCGGCGCGGGCCGCGTCGGCCAGCGCGGCGACCCGGGCGAAGCGGCGGCGCACAGCGCGGATCCGCGCCAGCAGCTCCTCGAAACCGAACGGCTTGACGAGGTAGTCGTCGCCGCCCAGGTCGAGCGCCTCGACCCGGTCCGACTCGTCGGCGCGCGCGGTCACCACGATCACCGGAATGTCGCCGAGCTCCCGGATCCGCCGGCAGACCTCGGTGCCGTCCAGGTCCGGCAGGCCGAGGTCGAGCAGCACGACGTCCGGCGGCTCGTCGCCGCCGACGGCCGAGAGCGCCGCCGTCGCCGTCGTCACCCGTCGCGTCGCGTACCCGGCTCGCACCAGTCCGCGTACCAGCTGTGTCCCGACCGCCTCGTCGTCCTCGACGACCAGCACCACGGCCTCGTCGGACTCCACCGCGGCGGCCGGCGCGGCCGGCGCGCCTCCGGGACCTTCCTGACGCGGCACGCCGCGCGTCGTCATGCCCGCCGCCCCGCGGCGAGATCGTTCTTGGCCAGGACTTCCGGTTTGGCTAGGACTTCCGGGCGCCATGACCATTCCACCTCGTCGAGGACGTCAGCGACTGTCACGAGGGGCAGGTCGAGCAGCCGGGCCTGGAGAAGGTCCGCGGGCAGGTTGGACTCGACGACGGTCCGGGCGTCCCGTTTCGTCAGCGTCGTCGCGTGAGCGTCGCGGGCGTAGCCGACCAGGGCCTCCCGCCAGACGTTGCCGATCCGGCCATGCGCTCGATCGAGCAGGAAGCGCAGCCAGGTGTCCCTGGGCCCGTCGAGCTCGGCCGAGGCGACCGCCGCGAAGGAGAGCACCCAGAGCCCGTGGACCTCCGGGGCGCCGCTGACGCGTGTCGGCGGCAGGAGGCGCCACTTGGGGGCGCGCTCCCCGAGCACGAGGTAACCCAGCGGTCCCAGCGGCGCCGCCGGGGTTCCTGCCGGATCGGCGACAGGGTTCCTGCCGGATCGGCGGACGGGGTCCCTGCCGGATTGGCGAAGCCGATCTGGGAGGTCGTGATCTGGGAGGTCGGCGATCTGGGAGGTTCGGGGCGCACGGCCGTCGGGCAGCGGCGTGGTGGCCCGGACGGCGGCGGCGACGGCCGGGTGGTCGGAGCGCACGACCATGGCCACCGCGTCCGCGTTGACGGCCAGCAGCAGCCKGGGCAGCCAGCCACCGGGGTCGTCGGTGAGGTCGGCGGCGACGGCGACCGGCCGGCGGGCCCTGGCCGCCGGTGGCAGGCCCTGCGCGAGCACCGTCGGGAGGCGGACATGCGCCACCGGTCGGTCCCCGCCCGTCCCCGCCGGCAGCGGCGCCTCCCCGACGAACACGAGCTGGCCGGAGGTCTCCGCCGCGTCCATGCCCTCGACCTGGGAGTGCCGAGGGTGCTGAGGGTGCTGAGGCCCGATCGCCTCCACAGCCGCGGTGACCAGGGCGCGCGCCGCGGGCTCGGGGAGCAGGTCCCGCGGGGCGCTCTCCAGGGATGCCCGGCCGCGGGTGTAGATGGCGGTGTCCGTGGCCAGGGGGCCGGTGGCGCGGTCGACGTGACGCCAGGTGTGGCTGGTGGGGCGGCACACGTAGAGGTCGGCACGGGCGCCGACCGCCTCGGCGCCGTCGTAGGCGTGGAAGGCGGGCAGCATGGCCTCGAGGGCGAAGCCGGCGTCGGAGAGGGCTCGCTGGGTCTTCCAGCCCAGCGTCGGCGCCCGGTCGGAGAACCCGTAGGCGAGCAGCACCCGGCCGTGGTCACGGTCGCGCAGGCCCTCGGCGCCGCGGGCGCAGAAGAGCGCCACCCCCTCGGGGGTGTAGGGCGGGTCGGTGAAGGCCAGGTCGGCGGACCCGGCCACCGACGGTGGCAGGCCGAATCGCAGGTCGGCGAAGTAGGGCCGCACGTCGAGGCCGCGCGAACGACCCTGGCGGTGGAGGAAGGAGAGCAGCTCGTCATCGACGTCGACGACGGTGACGCGCAGGCCGGGGATGACGGCGGCCGCCGCGAGCGAGGTCAGGTCGTGGTCGCCGACGCAGAGCAGGCGCCGGCCGGCGAGGTCGTAGGTGGCCGCGAGCCACAGTGCTCGGCGGACCACCGTCTCGGCCGTCGCCGCGACGTGGTCCAGGTCGGCCCGGGGCCTGGGCGCCTCGGCGATCAGCTCACGGATCGTGGCCACCAGGTCCGCGTGCGCGTCGAGCGGACCGGCCAGCGGGTCGGTCGGCGTCGTGGCGGCGAGGCCCGCCGCGTCGACCAGCTCGCGGTAGCCGGCGGCCAGCTCGGGGCGTACCCGAGGCCCGGCCCCCTGGCCGTCGTCGAGGTCGTCGCCGAGGGCCGCGAGCACCTCCTCGACGGTGCGCCGCGGCAGCCCGGCCGTCCGGACCAGCCGCCCGGCAGCGTCGCCGCCCTTCGGGCCGCCACTGGCCCGGCCGGCACTGGCCCGGCCGGCACTGGCCCGGCCGGCGCCGCGTGGCGCCGGGTCGTCGGCCGCCAGCCGGGCGATCAGCGCCCGTACGGGCCGCCCAGACACCCCGTACGCGTCAAGCAGTACCGCCAGCCGCGCCTGGCCATCCGTCCCTGCCCGGCGTGCCTGCCCGTCGTGGCCGGTCGCGCCGGCGGCGTGCGGGCTCGCCGACTCGTCGGTCAACCGTGGGCCGTCGCCGGAAGTCACCCTCCCAGCGTGCCACCTTCCGCTGTCGGCCTGATGGTCGCGTGGCCATCCGGGTGAGGGTCGGCTACCGGACAGGACCCGGTGACTGGTCCGACCGATATCGCCGGATCCGTCACCAGCGGGACGCCCGTGAACGGGGCAACTGTGTGATATTGCGGCGCGCGGAGAGGACGATTCGCGCGCGACGGCCGATACTCTCATGGCGTGTGGAGAAGGCTGGACCTCCGCGGTGAGGCACTGACAACGCTGTCCTCGGCCGACATCCGTCGGCGGCTGCCGCGCGCCGCGATCGATGTCGACGTGGCGCTCGAGACGGTCCGGCCGATCTGTGACGACGTGCGCGACCGCGGCGACGCCGCCGTGCTGGACGCCACCGAGCGCTTCGACGGGGTCCGCCCGGCCACGCCGCGGGTACCCGCCGGCGCGCTCGACCGGGCGGCGGACGAGCTCGACCCGGCGGTGCGCGCGGCGCTCATCGAGGCGATCCGGCGCACCCGCCTGGTCCACCGGGCGCAGCTGCGTGAGCCGGTGACGATCGAGGTCGCGCCCGGCTCGACGGTCACCGAGCGGTGGGTGCCGGTCGACCGGGTCGGGCTGTACGTGCCGGGCGGGCGGGTCGCCTACCCGAGCAGCGTCGTGATGAACGTCGTGCCGGCCCAGGAGGCTGGCGTCGGCTCGCTCGCCGTCGTCTCCCCGCCCCAGCGTGACCTCTCCGGCCCCGGCGGCACCCCAGGGCCATGGGACGGCCTGCCGCATCCGGTGGTGCTCGCCGCCTGCCGGCTGCTCGGCGTCGACGAGGTGTACGCCGCCGGCGGCGCGCAGGCGGTCGCGATGCTCGCGCACGGCACCGAGAGCTGCCCCGCCGTCGACGTCGTCACCGGCCCGGGCAACGTGTACGTCGCCGCGGCCAAGCGCCTGCTGCGCGGGATCGTCGGCATCGACGCCGAGGCCGGCCCGACCGAGATCGCCGTCCTCGCCGACCACACCGCGGACCCGGCGTTCGTCGCCGCCGACCTGATCGCCCAGGCCGAGCACGACCCGATGGCGGCCTGCCTGCTGGTCACCCCGTCGGTCGAGCTCGCCGACGCCGTCGAGGTGGAGCTCGGCAAGCAGGTGCCGGCCACCCGCCACCGGGAGCGGGTCGAGGAGTCGCTGTCGGGCCAGGGCGCCGTCGCGCTCGTCGACGACGTCGAGGCGGGGCTGCGGGTGGTGGACGCCTGGGCCGCCGAGCACCTGCAGATCCAGACCGCCGACCCGGCCGCCGTCGCGGCCCGGGTCCGTCATGCCGGTGCGGTCTTCGTCGGCCCGTACGCGCCCGTCCCGCTCGGCGACTACCTGGCCGGCTCCAACCACGTGCTGCCCACCGGCGGCACCGCCCGGCACTCGGGCGGCCTGTCCGTGGCCGCGTTCCAGCGCGAGGTGCACGTCGTGACGTGCACGAAGGAAGCGCTCGCGGACGTCGCGCCGCACATCGCCGCGCTCGGCGCGGCCGAGGACCTGCTTGCCCACGTCGACGCGGTGGAGGTGCGCTCTCGATGAGGAGGCGCTCAGTGAGTTCCAGGGTCGCTGCCGACCCGAGAGCCGCGGCCGGTTCTCGGCCGGCCGTGGCGGTGGCCCGATGACCGAGCAGCGCGCGGGCTCCTTCGGGCAGGGCGACTCGGTCCGGCCGGTGGTGCGGGTGAGCGCGCGGCCCCGTGACGAGGCGACGGGGTCCGTCCGGCCGTGGCGGCCGGTGACGCTCGACGATCTGCCGCTGCGCCAGGACCTGCGCGGCCGCTCGCCGTACGGCGCGCCCCAGCTGGACGTGGCCGTCCGGCTGAACACCAACGAGAACCCGCACCGGCCGTCCGCCGAGCTGGTGGACGCGCTCGGCAAGGCGGCCACCCTCGCCGCCACCGAGGCCAACCGCTACCCGGAGCGCGAGGCCGAGGCGCTGCGCGCCGACCTGGCCTACTACCTCACCCCGGACGCCGGGTTCGGCCTGCACACCAGCCAGGTCTGGGCGGCCAACGGCTCCAACGAGGTGCTCCAGCAGCTCCTGCAGGCGTTCGGCGGCCCGGGCCGCCGCGCGCTGGGCTTCGAGCCGTCGTACTCGATGCACCGGCTGATCTCGCTCGCCACCGCGACCGAGTGGGTGGCTGAGGACCGGTGCGACGACTACACCCTCGACCCGGTCGCCGCGGCCGACGCGGTGCGCCGCCACCAGCCGTCGGTGGTGTTCCTGTGCTCGCCGAACAACCCGAGCGGGACCGCGCTGCCGCTCGACGTGGTCAAGGCGGTGTGCGTGGCGGCCGAGGAGATCGGCGGCTGCATGGTCGTGGTCGACGAGGCGTACGGCGAGTTCCGCCGCGCCGGGGTGCCGAGCGCGCTCACCCTGCTGCCGGAGCAGCCGAAGCTGGTCGTCACCCGGACGATGAGCAAGGCGTTCGCGCTTGCCGGCGCCCGGGTCGGCTACCTGGCCGGCCACCCGGCGGTGGTCGACGCGCTGCAGCTGGTCCGGCTGCCCTACCACCTGTCGTCGTTCACCCAGGCGGTGGCGCGCACCGCGCTCGCCCACGCCGACGAGCTGCTCGGCACCGTCGACGCGGTCAAGGCGCAGCGCGACCGGATCGTCGACGAGCTGCCGGCGCTTGGCGTGCGGGTGGTGCCGTCGGACGCGAACTTCGTGCTGTTCGGCCTGTTCCGCGACCAGCGCGCGGTCTGGCAGTGCCTGCTCGACCACGGCGTGCTGGTCCGCGACCTGAGCCTGCCCGGCTGGTTGCGGGTCACCGCCGGCCTGCCGAGTGAGATCGACGCGTTCCTCGGCGCGCTGCGCTCCATTCTGGCCGACAGCCCGTCGGCGCTGGTGGGTACGAAGTAGCTGTCGGTACACGTAGCTGGCGGGCACCAACGGGCACCAAGTAGAAGGCGAACGAGACATGGCAGGGACGCGGTCCGCCCGGATCGAGCGCAAGACGCTGGAGTCGGACGTGTTCGTCGAGCTCGACCTCGACGGCACTGGTGTCGCCACCGTGGAGACCGGGGTTGGGTTCTTCGACCACATGCTTGCCCAGCTGGGTAAGCACGGCGGCTTCGACCTCACCGTGCGCACCAAGGGTGACCTGCACATCGACGCGCATCACACTGTCGAGGACACCTCGATCGCGTTCGGTGAGGCGCTGCGGGCGGCGCTCGGTGACAAGGTCGGCATCCGCCGGTTCGGCGACGCGATGGTGCCACTCGACGAGGCGCTGGTGCAGTCCGCCGTCGACCTGTCCGGCCGCCCGTACTGCGTGCACGTCGAGCCGGACCTGGCCCCGATGATCGGGACCTACGACACGACRCTCACCCGGCACATCTTCGAGTCGATCACCTCGGCGGCTCGGATCGCGCTGCACGTACGGGTCCTGTCCGGTCGCAACGCCCACCACGTCGTCGAGGCGCAGTTCAAGTCGGTCGCGCGGGCGATGCGGGACGCGGTCGCGTTCGACGCCCGGGTGTCCGGCGTCCCGTCGACCAAGGGCGTCCTCTAGATGGCCGGGAGCCGGCCGAAGGTGGTCGTGCTCGACTACGGGTCGGGCAACCTGCGCTCGGCGCAACGGGCGGTCGAGCGAGTCGGCGCGGACGTCACCGTGACCGCGGACCTGGCCGCCGCCGCGGAGGCGGACGGGCTGGTCGTGCCCGGTGTCGGCGCGTACGCCGCCTGCATGGCCGGGGTCGAGCGGATCGGCGCCGGGCCGACGGTCCGGGACCGGGTCGCCGCCGGGCGGCCGGTGCTGGGAATCTGCGTCGGCATGCAGATCCTCTACGAGCTCGGCGACGAGCACGGCGTGCGCACCCAGGGCCTCGGGCTGCTGCCCGGCGAGGTCCGCCGTCTCGCCGCGCCGATCCTGCCGCACATGGGCTGGAACACCGTCGCCCCGCCGGCCGGCTCGACGCTGTTCGCCGGCCTGCCGGCGGGGACGCGGTTCTACTTCGTCCACTCCTACGCCGCCAAGGCCGACCCTGGTGCCGGCGACACGGTCACCGAGCACGGCGAGCCGTTCGCGGCCGCCGTCGAACGGGGTCCTCTGTGCGCGACCCAGTTCCACCCGGAGAAGTCCGGTGACGCCGGCGCCCACGTCCTGGCCAACTGGCTGGGCACGCTGCGCTGACCTGCCTCCTCGGGCGACTGGTCAGCGCCCGGCGGCGAAGTCCGCGAGCAGGCCGACGGCGGTGTCCAGCGCGGCGGGGGAGTGCGGATACCGCAACCGGGCGAAGGTGACGCCACGGGCCCAGCGTGTGAGGAACCGGAACTCCTCGGCGGCGAGGTCGACGTCGAGCAGGGCCGTGCGCATCAGGCCGGCGCGCAACATCAGCACGCCGTCGACCGACCGCGTCCGCGTCAACTCCGGCCGCTCCGCGAGGTCGGGAGCGTGGGCCGTCTGCGTGCCCGAGAGATTGCCCTTCGGGACGGCACGGTCTGGATCACCAGCGGGTGGGTCCAGACTGATCACGGCCGTCACGGTGACCGGCTTATGCGCGTCGCCTGCCACGGCGTGGCGGCTCTTGGTGGCGTAGCGGGTGAGCACGGTGCCCTCGCCCAGGCCCAGCAGCTGGCCGGAGTCGTGCCAGAGCCGGACCTCCCGGCTACAGGACAGCACCCGCGGCTCGTTGCCCGTGAGGTGGAGCACCGCGGCGTCGTCGCCGAGCAGCGGCCACCCGAGTCGCTGGTGCAACGCCATGGAGAGTGTCGACTTTCCGCGCCCCGAGCGCCCGGTGAGGAGCACGGCGCCGGCGGGGCTGACGAGCGTGGCCGAGTGCAGCACCTCGGTGTCCCGCCGGGCCGCCAGTGCCCACGGCACGGCGGACCCGATGAGGTGGTCCGCTTCCGCTGGGCTCGGCGCGCCGCGCAGATGCCAGGAGATCTCCTCGCCGCCGCCGGCGGGCAGCGAGTACGGGGCGAGGCCCTCCGTGAGAAGCGCCAGGCCGCCGCCGTCCACGGCGCGGATCTCCACGTCGCCGCGGCGCACCCTGATCCGCGCCAGGCGTTGCCCGGCCGGCACCTCGGCCGGCCCGCGGCGCACTGTGATGACGTACGGGGCGGGCGACTGCTGGAGATCCTGGGCCTGGGCCGCCTTCTCAGGCGCCGCGCCTGGCATTCCGTCGCCGGCGACGCGCTGCGCTGGAACGAGCGCCAGGTACCGGTCGTAGCCGGGCAGCCTGACGTCGGCTCGGACCTCGACGGCCCCGAAACGGTAGTGCGCCAGCCGCACCGGCGAAGGGGCTCCGACAGGTGGGGACGAGCAGCCGGTGTCCCGAGGCGCAAGCCCCGGGACACCGGCCGTCGGGAACTCCGACCTGGACACAGGCGCCACGCGGGCGTGGGCGGTCGTGATCCGAGCCGCCCGCGGCACCTCCATCGGCGCTACCTCCTGCTGTTCGGGAGACCAGGATCCAGTGTCAAAGGCATTTCCGCTGGGTCAGCCGCTGGTGAAATCGAGGGGCAGCGCCCCGTCAAAGTTGAGGCCAAGCCCACCGGCGGTCCGCATCGCCAGGCTGCCGTGGCAGACCAGCGCGGGCTTCTCGTAGGGCCGGTGCTCAGCTGGCGCCACAGCGGGCACGTGCTCAACGGTAGTCATGGCACTCTCCAAGATGGTCGACTGTCGTCACGATGAGTTGCATACTGCGGCAGTTCGATTACCGAGAGTAGCAGAACTAGGTGACTCAAAGACGCACCCCGTTGCCAGTGAGCCACGTGTCGACGCCGACCAACTGCCACAACGACGCCAGCCCGTGCAGTGGGTTCGGCGGGTGGCGGCCCTGCCGGGCCGCGGCCGCGGCGGCCTCCCATGCCCGCGTCGCAGCGTCGAGGTCGACCCAGCCGCCGGAGACGAGCGGGCCGCCCGCGAGCACCTTGCCGATCCCGCCCGCGACTTCCAGGGCGTCGACGACGGGCAGGTTGAAGAAGATCTTGCCGGGCCGGGTGCGCACCAGTTCGGGGAGCGTGTCGCCGGCCGCCGCACGCAGCACCGGCTTGGTCAGCCCAGGCTGGTAGAGCGTGGCGCCCGGCGTCGACAGCGCCGCCTCGATCGTCCGGCGGTCATGGAACGGATGGCGCCAGTCCAGGCCGGCCGACGTGTAGAACGCCCGCAGCGTGTCCAGCGTCGACAGCTCGGCCCGGATCGCCGCCTCGATCCAGCGGTGACGCTGTTCGTTCGACGGGTACGCGGCGCGCTCGGCCGCGTCCGCCGCGGCGAAGCGCTCCTCGAGATCCAGGCCACGCAGGCGCTCGGGGCGTAGCCACGGCAGCACCAGGCGCTCCCCGCTGTTCCCGCGTGGGTACGGCGCCGTGGCGAACGCGCGTGCGACGCCCAGCCGCCTGGGCAGCGACCGTGGATTGATCCCGCGCCCGGTCTGGCGCCACAGGGTGGCGAGCCGGCCAGCCCGAAGCAGGTCTGGGAAGTGGTGGCGGTAGCCGGTCCACCACTCGTCTCCGCCCTCGCCGGACAGCAGCACGGACAGTCCCTCGGCGCGCGCCGCGTCGCGGACGGCGTCGGACAACGCGAGGTTGGGGCGCGGCGGGAGGTCGAGAGTGGTCGCCGTCCAGGCCCGCCAGCGGTCCCAGTCGTACAGGTCCGGCTTCACCCGCAGGATCGGCAGCCTGAGACGTTCCTCGACCGAGTCGATCCAGCGCGACTCGTCGTGCGGTTGTCCGGGGAAGACCATGCTGATCGGCACGATGCGGATCGCGGCGCCGCGCCGGGCCAGCGCGTGCGCGACACCGGCCACGGAGCTTGAGTCCAGCCCACCGGACACGCCGACCGCGACCGGGCTGCCGGGGGCCGCTGTCTGCAGCGCCGCGTCGCCGACGGCCGCATCCAGAGCGGCACGCAGCCGGCTTGCCGCGGCCGCCGTGGTGCTGGGGCGCAGGGGTGGGACGATGGAGAACAGCGAGCTGAACGGGCGGCGCGTCCGCGTCCCAGCCGGCCCGATCTCGACCAGGTGGCCAGCTGGCACCCGCTCGACGCCGCGCAGCAGGGTCTCGTTCAGGGTCGTCAGGTCGCGGGTCAGCGTCTCGGCGAGCACCGCGTGGTCCGCCTCGAGYGGGATGCCCGCGGCCCGGAGCTGGGCGTAGTCAGTGCCGAACACCACCCGCTCGGCGGTGCTGTGCAGGAAAAGCCGGCGCATGCTGCGCGGCGAGCGGGCGAGCGTCAGCCGACCGGTCGCCGCATCGAAGACGGCGAGCGCCCAGTCGCCGAGCAGCCGGTCGAGGCAGGAGGGGCCGTAGCGCCGCCAGGAGCTCACGACGTGGCCGGCCACGTGGTCCCGTCCGCTTCCCGCGATGTCGCCCTGCTCGGGCCGGGTGCTTCTGGTGCCAGGCGACCAGCCGTCGACCACGGCCAGCAGCCCGCCGGGGCCCGCGGTGTGGGCGAGGTCCGCGTCGGGCCCAAGTGCCGGGCCGGGTGTCGCGGCGAGCGCGAGTGGGCCGGCCGCCCAGGTGCGTGTAGGGCCACTCGGCGGGGTGATCGCGGCGGCCAGCATCCTCTCGGCCGTCGCGATCGTGGCGGGCCGACGGTCCAGCCGCAGCTCACCGCAGAAGGTCATCGTTCCTCGCAGCGGGGAGCGGTACCGGTAGTCGGCGCCGGTGGCGTGAGTGGATAGGTGGCGATGGGCTGGAACGACCCAGCCGGCCCGGCGTCCGCGGCGTGGGCGTGACCGTCCACCTGTGCCCAGGCATGGGCCGCGAACGGCGTCCCGGTCGCCCTGCGCACGCCGACCACCACGGAGGCCGCCTGCCCGTCGCTGGCCGCGAGCCAGCACCGCAGGACGGAGCGCGGCAGGCATCCCTCCGTACCGCGCCACGCCGCGCCGGCCCTGGTCACGAGCTGGTCGAGCCAGGGGTCGGTGAGGGTCCGACGCCCGGCCGGGAACCAGCGGGCAGCCGGCGAGCGGGCCGCCCGGCCGGCCGCGGCGACCAGCGCGGGCAGCCCGCGGCGGCGCAACACCACCTCGACCGCGCCGGCTGCCAGCCACAGCTGCGCGCTGACGGCGAGTTCCGCGGCGGGCTGGCACCAGCGCGAGCGCGCGCCAGGGCGCTCCTCCCGCGCGGGCCGGGTGGCTGCCCCGGGCGTCATGGCGACTGGCATGGCGTCGTGGTGGCGAGTCGGCGGCTCAGCAACTCGTCGAGTAGCTCGCGCAGGTCGGCCTCGGCCCGCGGTGGGTCGACCCGCCACTCGGCCGCGATCGACAGGGCGGCCCGGCGGACCGCGGCGCCGCGTGGGACGGCAGACGCGCCCAGCTGCCGCCACAGGTGCGCTCCCGTCTCGTTCAACGCGAAGTACGTGCCGTCGTCCGGGTGCAGCAGGACGATCTCGCCCTGGAGGTCGGCGACCTGAACGCCGGGCGCGACCCGGATCTCATCGTGGTCGGTGGGATCCGAACCGGCCCTGGGCGCGGCGTCGGCGCGGGCCGTTTCGGCCTCTCCGATCCGGAGCGGACCCAGGCGGTCGGCGGACGTGGTGGGCTGGTGGCTGCTGTCGGCCATGGAAACCTCCGGCGTGGTGACCGTCGAGGACCGTCTCGTGGCCAGATCACGAAGTGGCTGCGTAACGTGCCAATCAAATCACTCTGCGTAGAGGTTGGGTGCGTCGACACTCGGCACTCGGGCGGGTGGCAGGCCGATGGGCACGTCGGGCTTGCCGCTGTTTCCTGGTGAAGGCCTGCTCGATGGAGGCCGGCTCGGCGCCCCCGCCACGGGTCTTCCGGGATCCGTCAGGTCCCGCTGCCTGGGCAGCGCCCCGGGAGCGGCCCCTTCGTCGCCCGGGCCGCGTTCGACCTCCGGCAGGTCCGCGAGGGCCAGCCGCAGCGCGTCGCGAAAATAACGGTTCGTCGCCGCGAGCTCGGTCGGGCTCCCGAGTGCCTCGAGCCGGCCGTCCTCCAGGACGGCGATCCGGTCGCAGGCAAGCACGGTCGACAGCCGGTGCGCGATGACGACCACGGTCGTCGACCGGTCGACCGCCGCCAGCGCGGCGCGCAACGCGAGCTCGGCATCGGCGTCGAGCGCGCTGCTCGGCTCGTCCAGCACCAGCAAATCCGCCGGACGTGCGAGCGCCCGTGCGAGCGTGACCCGCTGGCGCTGGCCGCCAGACAGCGCCCCGCCGTGTGGCCCGGCGGGATGGTCGACGCCGGCGGGCCAGGCCGCGAGCTCCGGGCCGAGTCCCGCCGCGCCCGCCGCGGTGCGCACCGCGGCGTCGTCGATTCCGGTCCGCAGGAAACGTATGTTGTCCGCGACCGTGCCGCTGACCAGCGCGGGCTGCTGGCCGACGGCCGCCACCCGGCCAAACCACTGCGCCGGGTCGATCTCGGCGCGGTCCACGCCGTCAACCAGGACCCGCCCCCGGCTCGGCTCCAGCAGACCGAGCAGGACGGCGGCGAGCGTGCTCTTGCCCGCGCCGCTGCGCCCGACCACGCCGAGCCGTTCGCCCGGTCGCAACGCCAGGTCCAGCCCCGTCAGCGCCGGCCGGTCCGCCCCGGGATGGACCACGTCGACCCCCTGGAGCCGCAGCCGCCCGGCCGCGGGCGGGCACGGGCGCCGTCCGGCCGGCCGGGCCGGCGCCCAGCGGGCCAGGTGCTCGTCGATCCGGCTCAGGTGGGTGAGCCGCTCGCGGACCTGGTGCGTGGTCCCGACGAGCGCCGCGGCCTGCCCCAGCGCGCGCATGGTCAGCAGGATGACCAGCCCCAGAGTGGGCAGCGCGAGGTCGTCCAGCCACAGCACGGCGAGCAGCACCGCGGTCAGCGCGAGCACAGCCAGGTCACGGGCCAGTCGCGGCGCCACCGTCGTGTGGAACATGATCTTTCCCTGGAGCAGCCCGGCGAGCTCCGCCCGCCGCGCCAGAGCCTCCCCCGCCGCGCCGCGTGCGTTGAAGATCCGCAACTCGCCGGCCACGGTCGTGGTCTCGGTCAGTGCGGCCGCGAGCCCGCTTGCGGCCTCAACCGCCTGACGGTTCGCCGAGTGGGCGCGCCGGCCGCCGAGCCGGGCAGTGACGACCGCGACCGCGCCGACGCCGGCGAACAGGGCGCCGGCCGGTAGCGGGCTCACGGCGAAGGCGGCGACCGTGAACGTCGCCAGCCGCAGGCCACCCGCCACGGCGTCGGCCGCGTGTTGGGCACCCAGCGACACCTGCCCCGCGTCGGTGAACGCCAGTTCCTGCAGCCGCCCGACCGGCTCGGCGCGCTGCGCCGGCCAGTCCGCGGCCAGGTAGCCATGCGCCAGTCGGCCACGCAGCGTCGTCACCGTCGTCGCGCCGATCCGGGTGGTGTGCCGCGCCGCGACGACGGAGACCACGGCCGACGCGGCGGTGACCAGCAGGGCCGCCACCGCGAGCCCGCCGCGTCCGTCCGCGAGCCTGCCGGGTAGTGCCCAGCCGACCCGGGTGTGCCCGGCCGCGAGCGTGATCAGGAACACCATCGCCAGGAACTCCAGGACGCCGGAGAGCAGGCCCAGCGCCGCCATGACCGCCACCCGCCGGGCCGGGCGATCGACCCCCGTCGTGGCCCGCGTCCAGCCCTGGGCGAGGCGGGCTCCGGCCCGCCGAGCCCGGTCGGCTGGGGATCCGCGGCGGGCGGTGGGCCGTCCCGGGGCGTCGGGGCTCGGCGCGGATGGGGTGGTGGGGACTTGGCCGTCCGAGGGCCGGCTGGATGTCACCATGGCCGTGAAGATAGCCAGCAGTCATCAATCAGCTACGGTAGGTAGTGGATGGTGTCGTCCGGGAGGGTGACCGCCCGGTGGCGTCCGGCAGAGCCCTCACCGGCCCGCCCGATGCTCCGCCAGGCCGCGAGTCGCGGCGGACCGCGCCGGGAAGTGTCCAGAAGCGCGAGCGCGAGGAAGCGGGGATGTCCGTGCCCATACGACGGTCGGTGCCGGTCGGCGCGACCCCACCGGATGGTGGCTCGAACGACGTGCGATCGGCATACCCGTTGGTCCCTGCCGGACCGTCGGTCCCCGCCGGCCCGGACGCCGTGGACCGCGTCGCGCGCGCCGCGCTGGCCCTCGCCAGGGACGCGGCGGATGCCCTGCTGATCGAACGGCTGCACCAGGCCGGCATCCGGCCCGTGCTGCTCAAGGGGCCGGTGACGGCGCGCCGGCTGTATCCCGGCGAGCACCGTCCCAGGGTGGACTGCGACCTTCTCGTCCCCCCGGCCCAGTTCGCCAGGGCGCGGGCTGTCCTCGTCGCCGCGGGGCTGCGTCCCTACGACCCCTGCCCGTACGCCCAGATGTTCGGGCACCCGAGCGGGCAGGCGGTCGACCTGCACTGGACGCTGCCGGTGGCGACCGTGCGCGCCGAACGGCTGTGGGCAGTGCTGTCCCGGCACATCGCCGAGTTCCAGCTCGGTGGGACCGTCGTCGACGCGCTCGACCTGCCCGCGCACGCCTGCCACCTCGCCATCCACGCGGTGTCCGTGCCCGCGCGGTCGCAGGCGGCGCGTCGCGACCTGGATCGGGCGGCGGCGCGGATCCCGCTCGCGATCTGGCGGGAGGCGATGGGGGTCGCCGACGAGCTCGGCGCGCGGCCGGCGGTCGCCGCGGCGCTGCGGACCGGCTCGCCGGCCTGCCGGGCCTTGGCGGACGCGTTGGGGCTGCCTGTGCAAGTGCCGTTCGCGCAGCGGCTGTGGCTGGCGGACACCAGCCTGCTGCTCAGCGCGCGGCAGATACTGCGCGCCGCGCCGCCGGAGCACCGCCGGGCGATGCTCCGGCGCTGGCTGCTCCCCACGATGGCCGAGATCGCGAGCCGCGGTCGGCGCCCGGAGGTCCGGGCCGTGACGCCGGCGGCGCTGCCTCCGCTGGGACGGATGCTGTGGTACCGCGCACGTCAGATCGTGCTGTTCGCTGCCGCGGTCCACCGCGCGGCCCGCACGCCCGCCGGTACCCGGCGTCTCGACGAACCGGCGGCGCCTGTGCCGATGCCGTCCGACGCGCGCCCGCCCGCCGACCTGACCGTCGCCTGACGTGGACCCGGTGCGCCCGGCGGAGGCTGGCGGCATCGCGACGGGTCCCGTCCCCTCCGGGTTCCGCTGATCCGCGAGCGCTTTTCATCCCGCTCTCCCAGGGCGCCATGAAGGCGGAGCGAATAATTCTGGTGTCGATGGAGTTCCGCCGGAATCGTGGCCGGTATGCGTCGATAAAAAGATCATCGCGCCGGTGGCGATGAACCTCCTTCTTTGCTGGTGAACGCCGTCCGGGATGTGGCGCGCGTTACCTTCAGCCCAGAAACAAAGCCATGACGGCGCCAAGCCAGGGCTCCCAGCTATTCAGGGCCTAGGTGCCGCGATGCCGTACCGGCCGTGCTGAAACCCGACGAAGGGAACCTCATGAAACTCATGCCTCGACGCGCGGGGCGGTGCGCCGGCATTCTCGCCATCGCCGCCGGCGTGGCGTTCGCGGCGGCCTCGCCCGCCTCCGCCGCCTCTCCGAACAGGGCAGACGCCGTTCGCCTGAGCGGGATCGTCGACCACGGTCCGGTCGTGGAAAGCACCTACCCGGGTGACTCGTGGAACGATGCCACGAGTATCAGCGTGCCGTCGCTGCTCACCGCCGGCCCCGTCGCCACCGTGGCCATCTCGACGGCCGCGAGCGCGACGGTCAGCGGCCTCTCTCTCGCCCTGACGACGGCGGCCGCCCTGAACGCCGACTCGCTCTATTCGGGCTGTGCCTACGACGTGGGCAGCGGTGTGGTGAGTGGGACCGCTCAGATCGGGAGCGGACAGATCACGACCCCCGGGGCGCCGATCGCTCTCGCGACGAACCCGGCCCCGAACACCGTCATCTCCATCCCGGCTGTGGGCACCCTGACCCTCAACCGGCAGCGGGAGGCGCCGGACGGCACGCTGACGATCGACGCGGTGGCGGCCAGTCTGTTCGGCGGCCTGGAGACCGTCACCATCGCGACGTCGGTCTGCAACGCGGACACACTGACCTGACGAATCTGAGGAACGGCCCTGGAAATCCCCGGGGACACTCCGACGGACCTCGGCGGTGCTTCGGCGCCTCCGAGGCTTCGTCGAGGAACGACGTGGCCGCCGGCGGTCCCGGCACGGCGTCGCCGCGCCGCCGGCCCTCCTTGCCGGGCCGGGCTCGAACCGCGGACCCGTAGGGTGGTCGCGTGACGCTCACCCTGCTGCCCGCCGTGGACGTCGCCGACGGCCTGGCCGTTCGGCTGGTCCAGGGCGAGGCCGGATCGGAGACCTCGTACGGCGACCCGCGCGACGCCGCGCTCGCCTGGCAGCGCGACGGCGCCGAGTGGATCCATCTCGTCGACCTGGACGCCGCCTTCGGGCGTGGCTCCAACCGGGAGCTGATCGCCGAGGTGGTCCGCTCCCTCGACGTCGCCGTGGAGCTGTCCGGCGGGATCCGCGACGACGACTCGCTGGACGCGGCGCTCGCCACCGGCGCGGCCCGGGTGAACGTCGGCACCGCCGCCCTGGAGAACCCGGACTGGGTGCGCCGGGCCATCGACCGGGTCGGCGACCGGATCGCCGTCGGGCTGGACGTCCGCGGCACGACGCTGTCCGCCCGCGGCTGGACACGTGACGGCGGCGAGCTGTTCGACGTCCTCGCCCGGCTCGACGCCGACGGCTGCGCCCGCTATGTCGTCACCGACGTCCGCCGCGACGGCACGCTCACCGGCCCGAACCTGGAGCTGCTCGCCGCGGTCACCGCCGCCACCGACCGGCCGGTCGTCGCCAGCGGCGGAGTGTCGTCGCTCGCCGACCTGAGCGCGATCGCCACCGTCCCCGGCGTCGAGGGCGCGATCATCGGCAAGGCGCTCTACGCCGGCGCGTTCACCCTCCCGGAGGCGCTCACCGTCGCCGGCGGCGAGACCGCGGCGGGCGCCCGGCGATGAGCGTCGCGGTCCGCGTCATCCCCTGCCTGGACGTCGACGCCGGCCGGGTGGTCAAGGGCGTCAACTTCACCGGCCTGCGTGACGCAGGCGACCCGGTCGAGATGGCCCGCCTCTACGACGCCGAGGGCGCGGACGAGCTGACCTTCCTCGACATCACCGCCTCCAGCGGCAACCGGGAGACGACGTACGACATCGTCCGGCGCACCGCCGAACAGGTCTTCATCCCGCTGACGGTGGGCGGCGGGGTGCGCGCCGCCGACGACGTGGACCGGCTGCTGCGCGCCGGGGCGGACAAGGTCGGCATCAACACGGCCGCCGTCGCCCGTCCTGAGCTGCTGCGCGAGTGCGCCCTGCGGTTCGGCAGCCAGTGCGTCGTGCTGTCCGTGGACGCGCGGCGCTCGCCCGACCAGGACGGGCCGCGCTTCGAGGTGACCACCCATGGCGGCAGGAAGGGCACCGGCCTCGACGCCGTGGCCTGGGCGGCGCGCGCCGTCGAGCTCGGCGCCGGCGAGATCCTGCTCAACTCGATGGACGCCGACGGCACCCGCGACGGCTACGACCTGGAGATGATCGCCGCGGTCCGCGCGGAGGTGGGCGTCCCGGTGATCGCCAGCGGCGGCGCCGGCCAGCTCGCGGACTTCGCCCCCGCCGTCGCCGCCGGCGCCGACGCCGTGCTCGCGGCCAGCGTCTTCCACTTCGGCCATCTGCGCATCGCCGATGTCAAGGAAGCCCTGCGCGACGCCGCCGTGCCCGTTCGTTAGGCCCGGGCCACCTCGTGGCCGCGCGGGAGTACGCGGCCCGTTCCTGGTGTTGCAGGGTGGATGTCACGCGCCTGTCACCGGGCTGTAGCGAAACCACGGTCGGTGGCGGGCGTACGCGCGTTGGCGAGAGGAGAGAGGTGCCCGCACCTGGTGACGCCCCGGACGAGCCGCCGAGCCCCGGTGGCCCCGTCGACCATCTCAACCCTCCCGGTTTCGCCCAGTCGGCGCGCGCGATCGACGAGACCCGCTCGKTCATCCGGCGCGGGCTGCGGATCCTGCTGCTGGCCGTGCGCGAGGAGCGCCGGCTGTTCGCGCTGTCGGTCTTCGGCAGCGCGCTGTTCGGCCTCGCGACGGTGGCCAGCTCCTACGTGCTCGGCGAGGTGACCCAGCGGGTGATCGTCCCGTCGCTGCGCGACGGGCACGCGGCCTGGGGGAGCGTCGTGACCGCCGCGTTGCTGGTGTTCGCGGTCGGCGCGACCCGCGCCGTGGGGATGTTCTTCCGCCGGTTCGCGGCCGGTGTGCTGCAGTACCGGATGCAGGCCCACTACCGGCGCCGCGTCACCCGCCAGTACCTGCGGCTGCCGCTGGCCTGGCACCAGCGGCACTCCACCGGCGCGCTGCTGTCGAACGCGAACGCCGACGTCGAGGCGCTGTGGGCGCCGATCGCGCCGTTCCCGTTCGCGGTCGGCGTGGTCGTGATGCTCGCCGCCGCCGTGGGGCTGCTGGTCGCGACCGACCCGCTGCTCGCCGCCGTCGGTTTCGTCGTCTTCCCGCTCGTCGGCGTCCTGAACCTCACCTACTCGCGGCTGGTCTCGCCGCTGTTCGCCCGGGTGCAGGAGCTGCGCGCCGAGGTGAGCACCGTCGCGCACGAGTCGTTCGACGGCGCGCTCGTCATCAAGACCCTTGGCAGGGAGGCCGACGAGACCGCCCGCTTCCGCCGGTCCGCCGAACAGCTGCGAGACGCGATGATCCGCGCGGGCCGGGTCCGCGGGGTGTTCGACCCGCTGATGGAGGCGCTGCCCAACTTCGGTGTGCTCGCCGTGCTCGTCGTCGGTGCGCACCGGATCGGCTCCGGCGACCTGTCGGTCGGTGACCTGGTCCGGGTGGCCTACCTGTTCACGCTGCTCGCCTTCCCGATCCGGGCGATCGGCTGGGTGATCAGCGAGATGCCCCGCTCGGTGGTCGGCTGGGGCCGGGTGTCCGCGGTGCTGACCGCCGAGGGCGAGCAGGAGTTCGGCACGGAGCGCCTGGCCGGTACCGGCCCGGCCACGCTGCGCCTCGACGGCGTCGGCTACCGCTACCCCGCACCCGTCGACGCCGACAGCGAGGACCACGGCGACAGCGAGGACGACGGCGGCCGCGCCAACGACAGCGTCGGCGGCGAGGCGGCGGTGTCGGGCGTGGCACTCGCGGATGTCACCTTCGAGGCACGTCCGGGCAAGGTGCTCGCGGTCACCGGGCGCACGGGCGCCGGGAAGTCGACGCTGGTGAGCCTGCTCGCCCGCCTCGTCGACCCGGACACGGGCACCGTCCGCCTCGACGGCGCCGATCTGCGTGACCTCGCCGCCGATGAGGTGACCTCCGCGGTCGCCCTCGTCGCCCAGCAGGCGTTCCTGTTCGACGACACCGTCCGCGCGAACATCACCCTCGGCCTGGACCTGCCCGACGACGCCGTGTGGGACGCGCTGCGCCTCGCGCAGGCGGACCGGTTCGTCGAGGCACTGCCAGGCGGCCTGGACACCGAGGTGGGGGAGMGCGGCACCACCCTGTCCGGCGGCCAGCGCCAGCGGATCTCGCTCGCCCGCGCGCTGGTCCGCCGCCCCCGGCTGCTCGTCCTCGACGACGCGACCTCCAGCGTCGACCCGCGGGTCGAGGCGTCGATCCTCGCCGGCCTGCGGGCGCTCGGCTCGGCGGGGTCGTCGACCGTGGTCGTCGTCGCCCACCGCCGGGCGACGATCGCGCTCGCCGACGAGGTCGTCTACCTGGAGGCCGGCCGGGTCGCGGCGCACGGCCGGCATGACGAGCTGCTCGTCGGCTCACCCGGCTACGCCGAGCTGCTCACGGCCTACGAGCGCGCCGCCGCCGACCTCGACGCACGGCCCGGGCTGGACGCGTCCAGGACCGTTGGCCTGGACGCCGACGACCTTGGCCACGGCGACGGACTCGACGAGGAGGTTATGTCGTGACGACCGCCACGGCGGGCCCGGTCCCGCCGCAGCGCGGCGCTCCGCCGGCCGCACCGCCGGCCGGGCGGCCCGCCGCCGCGCCGCCCGGTGCCGACGCGCCGGCGACGAGGGAGGGGCTGTGGAGCACCGCCCGGCGGCTGCGCCGGCTCGCTCCGCAGGCGACGAACGGGATCGGCGTGACGCTGCTGCTCGCCCTGATCGCCACMGTCGGCAAGATCGTCATCCCGCTGACCGTGCAGCAGACGCTCGACCGTGGCGTCACCGGCTCGGACGGCGTCGACCTGGGTCTGGTGCGCACCGCCGTCACGATCGCGGCGGTCGCGATCGTGGTGACGGCGACCGCCACGTACGTGATGAACGTGCGGCTCTACAAGGTCTCCGAGGGGGCGCTGGCGACGCTGCGGGTGCGCGCGTTCCGGCACATCCACGACCTGTCGATGCTCACCCAGGCGACCCAGGCCCGCGGCGGGCTGACCGCCAGGGTGACCACCGACGTGGACCAGATGTCGCAGTTCCTGCAGTTCGGCGGCGTGATGCTGGTCGTCTCCGTCGGCCAGATGGTCGTCGCGACCGTGCTGATGCTGGTCTACTCCTGGCCGCTGACGCTGCTGGTCTACGTCTGCTTCGTCCCGATGGTGTTCGCGACCCGCCGCTTCCAGCGCCGGCTGGCCACCCGGTACGCCCTGGTGCGCCGGCGGGTCGGGGACATGCTCGGCGCCGTGTCCGAGTCCGTGGTGGGTGCCCACGTGGTGCGTGCCTACGGTGCCCAGCGGCGTACCGCCACCCGGGTCGACGAGACGGTCGAGGCCTATCGCTCGGCGCAGAGCCGGGCACAGGTGCTGGTCGCGGTGGTGTTCTCGGCGGGCGAGCTGGTCAGCGCCGTGGCGCTCGGCGGGGTGGTACTGCTCGGCGTCGGCCTCGGCGTCGGCGGGCAGCTGTCCACCGGCCGGCTGGTGGCGTTCCTGTTCCTGATGACGCTGTTCGTCATGCCGGTGCAGATGCTCACCGAGGTGCTCAACGACGGCGCGAACGCGCTGGCCGGCCTGCGCCGCGTCCTGGACATCCTGGACACCCCGAGCGACGTCCGCGACCCGGCCGAGCTCGACGTCGCTGGCGTCTCCGAGGGCTCGGACGCCGCTGGCGACTCGCGTGGCGCTGGCGGCCGGGACCTGCCGGCCGGCTCGCTCGACGTGACCTTCGACGAGGTCACCTTCCGGTACCGGACCGGCCCGCCGGTCCTGCACGGCGTCGACCTGCGGATCCCGGCCCTGGCCCGGGTCGCCGTCGTCGGCGAGACCGGGTCGGGCAAGACGACGATCGCCAAGTTGCTGACCCGGCTGATGGACCCCACCGGGGGCGAGGTGCGCATCGGCGGGGTGCCGCTGACCGAGGTGCGCTTCTCGTCGCTGCGCGGCCGGGTGGTCATGGTGCCGCAGGACGGTTTCCTGTTCGACGCGACGGTCGCCGACAACGTCCGCTACGGCCGGCCCGGCGCCACGGACGCCCAGATCGGCGCGGCCTTCACGCGGCTCGGCCTCGCCGACTGGCTCGCGGCCCTGCCGGCCGGGGTACGCACCCCGGTGGGCGAGTCCGGCGGGCTGCTGTCGGCCGGCGAGCGCCAGCTCGTCGCCCTCGCCCGCGCCGAGCTCGCCGACCCCGACCTGCTCGTCCTCGACGAGGCGACCTCCGCCGTCGACCCGGCGACCGAGGTCCGCATCGGCCAGGCGCTGCTGGAGCTCACCCACGGCCGCACGTCCGTGACGATCGCCCACCGCCTGTCCACCGCCGAGACGGCGGACCTGGTGCTCGTAGTCGACGCCGGCCGCGTCGTCCAGCGCGGCATCCACGCCGACCTGGTCGCCCAGCCCGGCGTCTACCAGCGCCTGCACGCCTCCTGGTCCGCCGGCATCGCCGCCCTGTAGCGCGGCCCTAACAGAGCCCTACCGGCCCTACCAGCCAGGCTCGGCGAGGTCCCCGCTCCCCGCTCAGTGGGTGGGGGCGCGGCTCTCCTGGACGAGCAGGACGCGGCTGGTGGGGCCGGGGAGCTGGCGCCAGCGGTGGGGGACGACGCCGGGGTAGTAGAGGGTGTCGCCCGGGCCGAGGGCGAACAGGCCCTCGCCCGCGACCTCCACCTCGATCCGGCCGGTCATCACGAAGGCGAACTCGTCGCCGGGGTGGGTGAACGCGTCGCCGAACTCGGTCGGCGCGCCCTCGAAGAGCACCGGGTACATCGCGCGCGTGCCGGACACCAGCGAGCGCGCGACGCCGACCGGGTTCTGCGCCAGGACGCCGCCGCCGGCCCGCACCAGGCTCACCCGCCGCCCGGCGGACGGGCCGTCGGCGTCGGCGTCGTCGGCGGCCTCGTCGGCGGTGCCCATCGACATGAGCTCGAGCTGCGTCGTGCCGAGCGCCTCGGCGATCCTGTGCAGCGAGACCATGCTCGGCCAGGCGAGGCCTCGTTCCAGCTGGCTGAGGAAGGGGTGCGACAGCTCCGCGAGGGCCGCGAGCCGCACGAGCGTGAGCCCTCTGCGCTGCCGCAGCGTCCGGATCGACCGCCCGATCCGTTCGCGCACCTCCCGCTCGCTCGTCCCGGCCCGGGCCTGCTGGCCGACCTCATCCGTGCACATGGGCGCCATCGTCCCATTTGCGCCGGCACTTCGGCCCGCGACGAACCGTCGGGCGGCGGTGCGCCGTCCCGTGAGGGATGCGGGCATGGCCCCTTTGGGCGGAGCGTGTTCGCCGGCGTACCGCCGGTCAGGCCTGGGCAGCGGTCACGCGGGTGGCGAGCGCGAGCAAGGCGTGGTCGGTGCCGGGCGCGCCGATGAGGGCCAGGCCCACCGGGCGGCCGCGCACCAGCAGGAGCGGGAGGACGACGACCGGCAGGCCGGCGAGACCGGCGGCGCAGGTCAGGGTCAGGGTGGCGGCACGCAGGCGGTCCTTGGCCTCGACGGCGAGGTCGATCGCGGGTGCCGGGCCGCTGGTCGCGGGAACGACCAGAACGGCACCGGTGCCGAGCGCGGCGCCGAGCGTCGCGCGGACCTGGGCGCGGACCGCACGGGCCGTCGTCAGCTCCTCGTCGGTGACGGCCGCCGCGCCGGCGAACCGGCCGGCGATGCCGGGGCCGAGGACGCCGGGGTGGGCGGCCACCCACGCCCCGTGTGCCTGGTTCGCCTCGAAACCCTGGCCGTGGCGGAAGGCGAGGAACCAGTCGCGCAGCCGGCCGGCCGCGATCGCCGGCACCCGCCGGACCGGCAGGTCGACGGCCGCGGCGAGCGACGGGACGGCGCCGGCGAGCGCGGCGGCGGTGTCGGGCTCCGCGAGGGCGACGAGGTCGTCGGCGACGAGCAGCGCGCCCGGCGCTGGCAGCGCGGGGTCGGCGGGCGGCAGCAGCACCGCGCCGACCCGTGCGAGCGTGGCCGCGTCGCGGGTGAGCCACCCGACGGTGTCGAAGCTCGGCGCGAGCGGGACCACCCCGGCGGCCGAGACCGCCCCGTGCGTCGGCCGGATGCCGAACAGGCCGCAGTAGGACGCGGGCACCCGCACCGAGCCGCCGGTGTCGGTGCCGAGGCCGACGTCGACCAGGCCGAGCGCGACGGCGCTCGCCGGGCCGCTGCTGGATCCGCCGGGGATGACGCCCGGCGCGGTCGGGTTCGGCGGCGTGCCGTAGTGGACGTTCGTCCCGGACAGGCTGTACGCGAGCTCGTCGGTCTGCGCGAGCCCGGTGACGTCGGCGCCGGCAGCGAGCAGCGCGGCCACCGCTGGCGCGTGCTCGGCCGCGGGCGCCGCCTCGGCGAGCCAGGCCGGGTTGCCCGCCCCGGCGCGGTGCCCGGCGACCGCGAACAGGTCCTTGACGGCGACCGTCAGCCCTCGCAGCGGCCCCTGGTCCGCGCCGGCGACCAGCGGCTCGCCCCGTATCCGCCAGACCGCCGCCGTGCTGACCTCCACGCCAGGTGCCGGCGGGGGCGAACCGCTGACGTGCGCCGCCGCGACCCGCCACCGTGACTGGCCGCCCGGGCCGGGTCCGGAGTCGTCGGGCACCGCCACCCAGACCTGGGTCTGCAGGCCGCGGCCGCCATCGGCACGGGTGATCTCGGCGACGAGGACGGCGAAGGCCGGGCCGTGCGCCTGGACGTGCAGCCGATCGACCGTACGCGGCCCGGGCAGCCCGCCCCGGGTGCCCCTGGTGCGGCGGAACTCGCTGATCTCGGCGTGCCCGACGAGCACGCCGCTGGCGTCGGCCCGCAGCGTCGCCGGCTCGTCGAGGAACAGCTCGTCCAGCGCGTCCAGGTCGTTGCCGAGCAGCGCTCGCTCGTACCGCCAGAACGCCTCCTGCAGCCCCGCCGGCCAGGCTGGGTCGTCGACGGGCGCCCCGGTGCCGTGGGAGGCGGCGGGGGACTGGCCGACCGCGTAGAAGCGGACGTCGCGGGACACGGGCAGCTCCTTCGGCCACGGCGACAGGCGGCGGCGGGCGACAGCCTGTGGCAGAACAGACTGTGGCAGGCGACAAACCGCCTCAGTAGACCACCTGACGGGCCACCCGACGTGGCCCGGAGCGGGGCGCGAGAGGGGCGTAACGGATGGGTGATGGCGCTGAAACACCCGCGCGGCAGTGTTCATGGCATCAACACCGTGGCGAGGGGAGTGCGATGCGCGTCGGCGTGTTTCTCTTCGGGGCCGTCGAGATGGGCGACACCATCGGCGCCGGCGGCACGGAGCCGACGGCGCGTCGCTACACCCAGGCCGAGTTCCTGGCCGCGACGCGCCGCATCCTGGACACCGGCGTGCTCGCCGACGAGCTCGGCTACGACGCCTTCTGGCTGACCGAGCACCACTTCCAGCACGAGGGCTACGAGGTCGTGCCGAACGGCCTGCTGTTCGGCGCCTTCCTCGCCGAGCGGACCCGCCGGATCCGCATCGGCACGATGTTCAACGTCGTCGGCCAGTGGCACCCGCTGCGCCTGGCCGAGGACTTCGCGATGCTGCACAACCTCTCCGGCGGCCGCGGCATCCTCGGCGTCGGCCGGGGCACCGTGCCGCGCGAGATCGAGCCGCTCTCGCTCGGCCGGATGTCGATCGGCTCCACCGACAACCCGGACGCGCTCGCCGCCGACGCTGTCAACCGCGACGTCACGAACGAGGCGCTCGACCTGCTGCTCACCGCGCTGGACAACGAGACTTTCAGCCACCGCGGCAGCCATTTCCAGGCACCTCCGCCGGGCATCCCCGACCGGGGCGGCGAGGTCGAGTCACTCACCCTCATCCCGCGTCCGGCCTACCCGTACGAGGTGTGGCAGGCGATCAGCAGCCCCGGCTCGCTGGCGGCGGTGCCCGCGCGCGGATTCGGCGGCGTGTTCTGGCTGGCCAGCCGCTCGCTGCTGCGCGCCCGCTGGGACCGCTACGCCGAGGTCTACGCCGATACGCATGGCGGCGCGGCGCTCGCCCCCGGCGAGAAGCGGATGGTCGTCCTCAACACCTACGTCGCGGACACCCGCGAGCAGGCGATGGAGCTCGCGCGCCCCGGCCACGACGAGTTCTGGCGCTTCCTCGGCCCCTACGGATGGAACCGGGCCTACCTGGGCCCCGACGGCGGCATGCCGCCGGCCGGCTGGGTGCCGACCCTGGAGGACTCCGTCGAGCAGGGCGTGTGGGCGGTCGGCACCGCCGAGGACGTCGCCGAGTCGATCCTGCGGCTGCGTGACGACCTGGGTGGCCTGGCCGACCTGACGATCTTCCCGACGGGCCCCGGCGAGAGCTACGACGCCACCGACGAGCAGCTGCGCCGCTTCGCCCGCGACGTCCGTCCGCTCCTCGACGCCGCGGAGCCCGTCGCGGCCGGCTCCGTCGCGGCCGATGCCGCGCCATGACCGACCAGGAACCTGCCGTGCCGCTCGGGCCGAGCGCCGTCAACAGCTGGCGGGTCGGACCCGGCGCGGTGGACCTGCGGCGCCCGGCCCAGCCCGAGCGGGCGCTCACCGTGCCGGCCCTGCCGCAGCGGCTCACCCTGGACCTGGCCCGCACCGCCGTCGTCGTGATCGACATGCAGAACGACTTCTGCCACCCCGACGGCTGGCTCGCCGGCATCGGCGTCGACGTCACCCCGGCCCGAGCGCCGATCCCGGTGCTCGCCGAGCTGCTCCCGGCGTTGCGCGCCACCGGCGTGCCGGTCGTCTGGCTCAACTGGGGCAACCGCCCCGACCGGGCCAACCTGCCGCCGGGCGTGCTGCATGTCTACAACGGCGACGGCGCGGGCACCGGCATCGGCGACCCGCTGCCGAACGGCTCCCCGGTGCTCACCGAGGGTGCCTGGGCGGCGGCCGTCGTCGACGAGCTGCAGATCGAACCGGGCGACGTCGAGGTCTCCAAATACCGGATGAGCGGCTTCTGGGACACCCCGCTGGACACGGTGCTGCGCAACCTGCGGGTCGACACGTTGCTGTTCGCCGGCGTCAACGCCGACCAGTGCGTGCTCGCGACGCTGACCGACGCGGCCTGCGTCGGCTACGACGTCGTGATGGTCGAGGACGCGGTCGCGACGACGTCACCGGAGTTCTGCATGGAGGCGACCGTCTACAACGTCCGCCAGTGCTTCGGCTTCACCGTCACGGCCGCCGACCTCGCCGACGCGCTGAAGGCTTTGGGTTGAGCGCCGCCGAGCCCGCCGGGCCGCCCGTGGTCCGGCCACTGGCCGAGGTGACGGCGCACCGGATCTCACCCGCCGACACCGTCAGGCTCGCCGTCCTCAGCGGCCCGGCCCAGGGCTCGCCGACCACCGTCGTGTTCGAGATCTGGGAGCCGGGGGGCTCGCAGCCACCGAACTCCCATCCCGCCTCGACGGAGACCTTCGTCGTGCTCGCCGGCACCGGCCTCGCGCACAGCGACGGGCACACCCGCCCGCTCGGCCCCGGCGACGTGCTCGTGCTGCCGCCGGGCTCCGTCCACCGCATCGTGAACACGTCCGACACCGACCGCCTTTACACGATCACCGTCATGGCGCCCGACGACGGCTTCGCCGCGCTGATCGAGCGCGGCCCGGTCGCCGGCCTGGACCCCGAGGATGTGGCCGTCCTGCGGGAGAACGCCGCGCCGTGAGCGGGCGGGAGCGGCTGATGGCCGACCAGGACCCCTGGTTCGTGACCCGAAGACTGCGCGACGGCGTGTGGCTCGTCGCCGAGCCGTGGCACGTCTACTGCTTCCTCGTCGTCGGCACCGAGCGGGCCGTGCTGGTCGACACCGGCACCGGCATCGCCGACATCTCGGCCCCGGTCCGCCGGGTCACCGGGGCGCCGGTGCTCGTCGTCAACACCCACGCGCACGACGACCACCGCGGCGGGAACGGCTACTTCGACGAGGCCGCGGCCCACCCGATCGCCGTCGAACGGCTCACGCACGAGGTCCCCGCCGAGCGCGTCGGCGCCTACCTGACGGTGGCCGCCGAGCAGCTCGCCGCCTACGAGACGGCGCTCGCGCTCGACGACCGTTACTTCCACCTGTTCACCGCCGACGTCCGGCCCCGCGCGCTGCCGCCGGGCGTCCGCGCCGCCACGGCCGCTCCGATCGGGACGGGGCCGGCGGCCCGCCCGCTCGCCGACGGCGACGTGATCGACCTGGGCGGCCGGACGCTGCGCGTCCTGCACAGCCCGGGACACTCGCCGGACTCGCTGTGCCTGCTCGACGAGCGCGACGGCCTGCTCTTCGTCGGCGACACGCTGATCACCGGCGACTTCTGGGCGCACACCGACGACACGGACCTGGAGGCGTTCGTCACCAGCCTGCGCCGCCTCGACGGCGACCTCGCCGGCCAGGTCAGCCGGGTCATGCCGGCGCACACCCGCTCCTGCGAGGCCGGGCCGCACCTGCTGCGCGACGCCGCCGACGCGATCGAGGCCGTGCACACCGGCCGCAGCACCGGTGAACCGGGTCTCGACCTCTACGGCCGCCCTGTGCTGCGCCACCGCTTCACCGAGTTCAACATCCTCAGGCCTGCTGTATAGGACACGGGCCTTGGCTTGGTGACGTCTCGGCGGCGAGTCACCATGCGGCGCGCAGGCGCGCCTCGCGGAGGCCCGGCCCACGAGCGAAGCGAGGTGGGTCGGGCCGCAGCGAGGTCGCCGGAGCGCCCGTTCGCGGAGGAGGACACGGCGCGGAGGTCCCTTGGGAGCGAAGCGAGTAAGGGGCCGGAGCGCCGTGCCCGCACGGAGCGAACCAGAAACACGGCAGAATGGGCCCGGTGAGTGTGACCTCGTCAGGGCTCGACCCGGCGCTGGCCGGGCGGCTGAAGCGGGACGCCGCCGGGCTGTTCCCCGCCGTCGTCCAGCAGTACGACACCGGCACCGTCCTCATGGTCGGCTGGATGGACGACGAGGCGCTGCACCGGACACTGACCACCGGCCGGGCCACCTACTGGAGCCGCAGCCGCCGGGAGTACTGGGTCAAGGGTGACACCTCCGGCCATGTCCAGTGGGTGCGCTCGGTCGCGCTCGACTGCGACGGTGACACGGTGCTCGTCCAGGTCGACCAGGTCGGCCCCGCCTGCCACACCGGCGCGCGCAGCTGCTTCGACGGCCGCGAGCTGCCGGCGGCGCACGGCTCGCCGGATGGCCCGACGCCCCAGACGGGAGAGCCCCGATGACGACCGGTGAGATCTCACCCGACCGCGCCGCGTTCCGCGCGCTGGCCGCCGGCCACGCGGTCGTGCCGGTCACCCGCCGGCTGCTCGCCGACGGGGAGACGCCCGTCGGCGTGTACCGCAAGCTCGGCGGTGGCCCGGGCACCTTCCTGCTGGAGTCGGCCGAGCACAGCGGGATGCGGTCCCGCTACTCGATCATCGGGGTGCGCGCGGCGGCGACCCTGACCGAGGTCGACGGCGTGGCCTGCTGGGCCGGGGGGCCGCCGCCGGCGGGGGTACCGACCGGCGGTGACCCGCTGGTCGTGCTGCGCGCCGTGGAGCAGGCGCTGCGCGCGCCTCGGCTGCCCGGCATGCCGCCGCTGATGGGCGGACTGGTCGGCTACCTCTCCTACGACTTCGTGCGCCGCATCGAGCGGCTGCCCGAGCATGCCGTCGACGATCTGCGCATACCCGAGCTGCGCCTGCTGCTGTGTACCGACCTCGCCGTGCTCGACCACGCCGACGGCTCCTGCCTGCTCGTCGCGAACGTGTTCACGCGCGCGCCCGGCGCGCCGGCCGGCGCGCCCGCCGCGGACGGGACGTATCCGACGGTCCCGCTCGACGAGGCGGCGCTGGACGCCGCGTACGACGACGCGGTCGCCCGGCTGGAGGTGATGACCGCCGAACTGCACAAGTGGACCGAGCCGACCGTCGCCGCCACCGGCGCGCTCGCCGCCCTCGACATCGCGGGGTTCACCTCGGCGATGGCGCCTGGCCAGTTCCAGCAGGCGGTGGAGCGCTCGATCGAGGAGATCCGCGCCGGCGAGTGCTTCCAGATCGTGGTCTCGCAGCGGTTCGAGCGGGCGACCTCCGCCGGCGCCCTCGACATCTACCGGGTGCTGCGGGCGTCGAACCCGAGCCCGTACATGTACCTGCTGCGCTTCGGCGACTTCGACGTCGTCGGCACGTCCCCCGAGGCGCACGTCAAGGTCACCGGCGACCGGGCGCTGCTGCACCCGATCGCGGGCAGCCGCCCGCGCGGCGGCACCCCCGAGGCGGACGCGGAGCTCGCCGCCGAGCTGCTGGCCGACCCGAAGGAACGCGCCGAGCACGTCATGCTCGTCGACCTGGTTCGCAACGACCTGGGCCGGGTCTGCGTGCCGGGGACGGTGCGGGTCGTCGAGTTCGCCACGATCGAGCGCTACTCGCACATCATGCACATCGTCTCCACCGTCACCGGCCAGGTCACGCCCGAGCACAGCGCCGTCGACGTGCTCGCGGCGACGTTCCCGGCGGGAACCCTGTCCGGGGCGCCGAAGGTGCGGGCGATGGAGATCATCGACGAGCTCGAGCCGACCCGGCGCGCCCTCTACGGCGGTGTCGTCGGGTACCTCGACTTCGGCGGCGACCTGGACACCGCGATCGCGATCCGCACCGCGCTGGTCCGCGACGGCTGGGCCTATGTCCAGGCCGGGGCCGGTATCGTCGCGGACTCGGACCCGGACGCGGAGGACCGCGAGAGCCGCACGAAGGCCGCGGCCGTGCTGCGGGCGATCGAGATCGCCGAGTCGCTGCGTTCCCCCGGCTGAGGCTGGGCTGGGCGTCGGGGCGCTTCGCGTCCTCCGTACGTGGTCGGGAGTCCAGGCACATGAACCAGAAGGCAAGTATCGACGCGGACGAGGCGGTCGGCGTGCCTGCGCCGATGGCCTCGGGCGCTGACGCCGACGCGGCCGTGCGGATGCACGTGCGCGACGCGGCCGGCGGACTCCCGGCCGGCCGGCCGGGGCTGGCCGGCCGGGCGGGCCTGGGCGCCGCTGTGCTCGCCTGCCTCGTGGGGGCGGGGCTGGTGCTGTTCGCGAGCTCGGCGACGTGGGCGCGCACCGAGGTGCGGGACGCGACGACGACCGGTGGCGGTGCGGTGGGGACGCCGCTCGCGGTGGCCCTCGGCGGCGGGGACCTCGCGCCGGCGGTGAGCGCGCTCGGGCTGGTGGGCCTCGCCGCGGCGGTCGCCCTGGTGGCGACCAGGGGCGCCGGCCGGCGGGTCGTCGGGGTGCTGGTCGCCCTGGCGGGCGTCGGTGTGGTGGTGCTCGCCGCTCGGATCGGGGTCACGCCAGAACCGGCCGTGCGCGCGGCGCGCCACGTCGTGGACCTCGCCCCCAGCGGCCATCCCCGGATCGGCCAGGTCCGGCTCTCGGCCGCCCCGTGGGCCGCGGCGCTGGGGGGCCTGGCGTTCGTCGGCGCGGGCCTGGTGGCGGTGGTGTTCGGTCCCCGCTGGCCGGGCATGGGCGGCCGCTACCACACCAGGGCGCCCCGCCCGCTGGACGACTGGGACGCGATCGAGCGCGGTCAGGACCCGACGGCCTCGGCCGACTCGGTGGACCGGCCCGACCGGCCCGACCAGGGCGGTTAGCTCAGGTAGCTCCACGAACACGCTCTACCGTCCGGATCGTCGCGCTGGTGCCCGGACGCGGGATGGGTCCGAAACGGCGATGATGCGCGGGATGGCCGTGCCGGATGATGTGCCGGGCTCCGCGCGGGTGGGCTCCCGTCGGCGGGGAAGAACGAGCAACAACGAGACAACGACGCTGCGTGTCCGCCGAGACGGCCATCGTTGCAGGATATGACCTGCTTAGCCGTTGATCGTCTGCAAATGCCTAGTCCGGACGATCGCCGGGCAACTACGGACGGTCAAGGATTCGGCGCGGCCATGGGGGGCCATGTGCGTTCCTGGTGCGTGGGCCTACCATCGGCGCCATGGCAGCGAAAGCCAGAGGAGCCCGGCTGTGACCGTCCTCGACGAGATCATCGCCGGTGTCCGTGCCGACTTGGCCGAGCGTGAGGCGCGTATCCCCTTTGACCTGCTCAAGCAGCGGGTCGAGAAGGTCCCCGACCCGCGGGACGCCCTCGCGGTGCTGCGCGCCCGCCGCGTCGCAGTGATCGCCGAGGTGAAGCGGCGCAGCCCGTCGAAGGGCGAGCTCGCGGGCATCCCCGACCCCGGGGCGCTCGCCGGCATCTACGAGTCGGCCGGCGCGGCGGCCGTCAGCGTGCTCACCGAGCGGCGCCGCTTCGGTGGGTCGCTAGCCGACCTGGACGCCGTCCGCGTAGCTGTCGACGTGCCCGTGCTGCGCAAGGACTTCATCGTCTCGCCCTACCAGGTCCTGGAGGCGCGGGCGCACGGCGCCGACATCGTGCTGCTGATCGTCGCGGCGCTGGACCAGCCCCGGCTCGTCGGCCTGCTCGAGCGGATCGAGTCGCTCGGCATGACGGCGCTGGTCGAGGTCCACGACGAGACCGAGACGATGCGCGCGCTCGACGCGGGGGCCCGGCTCGTCGGCGTCAACGCCCGCGATCTCAAGACGCTGGAGATCAGGCGCGAGACGTTCGCCCGGCTGGCCCCGCTGGTGCCCTCCGGCGTGCTGAAGGTCGCCGAGTCCGGCATCCGCGGCCCGCACGACCTGCTCGCCTACGCCGAGGCCGGCGCCGACGCGGTGCTGGTCGGGGAGGCGGCGGTCAGCGGCTCGGACCCACGCCAGACGGTCGCCGACCTCGTCGCCGCGGGCGCCCACCCGGCCACCAAGGTCGGGCGCTAGCGCCGGGCGCGAGCTCCCCGCGCCAGCGCCCGCGCGGGGCTGCTCGGACCCGAAGAACGGGTGGGGTGGGTGGATAGAGTCGGGGCGTGAGCCCCAGCAGCGCCGGAGCTACCGGCACCACCGCACCGGCCGTCCCCTCGTTCCTGGACGCGGAGCCCGGGGCGCGGCCAAGCGTGCCGGACACGCTGGGGCACTTCGGGCCGTTCGGCGGGCGGTTCGTGCCCGAGGCGCTGATGGCCGCCCTGGACGAGCTGACCGCGGCCTACGACGAGGCCCGCGCGGACCCGGCGTTCGTCGCCGAGCTCGACGGCCTGCTCGCCAGCTACGCCGGCCGGCCGACCCCGGTCACCGACGCGCGCCGGCTCACCGCGCGCATCGGCGGCGCCCGGCTGCTGCTCAAGCGCGAGGACCTCGCGCACACCGGCTCCCACAAGATCAACAACGTGCTCGGCCAGTGCCTGCTGACCAGGCGCATGGGCAAGACCCGGGTGATCGCCGAGACCGGCGCGGGCCAGCACGGCGTCGCGACCGCGACCGCCTGCGCGCTGCTCGGCCTGGAGTGCGTCGTCTACATGGGCGAGGAGGACACCCGCCGCCAGGCGCTCAACGTCGCCCGGATGCGCCTCCTCGGTGCCGAGGTCGTCCCGGTCACCTCCGGCAGCCGGACGCTCAAGGACGCCATCAACGAGGCGCTGCGCGACTGGGTCGCCACCGTCGATCGCACGCATTACTGCATCGGCTCGGTGATGGGCCCGCACCCGTTCCCGATGCTGGTGCGTGACTTCCAGCGGATCATCGGCGTCGAGGCCCGCGAGCAGGTGCTCACGCTCACCGGGAAGCTCCCGGACGCGATCGTCGCCTGCGTCGGCGGCGGCTCGAACGCGATGGGGATCTTCCATCGTTTCATCCCGGACACCTCCGTCCGGCTGATCGGCTGCGAGGCCGGGGGCGACGGCCTCGCCACCGGCCGGCACGCGGCCGCGATCGCCGGCGGCGGCTCCGGTGTGCTGCACGGCATGCGGTCGTACTTCCTGCAGGACGACGACGGCCAGACGAAGGTCTCGCACTCGATCTCCGCGGGCCTGGACTACCCGGGCATCGGCCCGGAGCACGCCTGGCTGCACGACACCGGCCGGGCGACCTACCGGGTCGTGGACGACGCGGCGGCGATGGAGGCGCTCGCCCTGGTCGCGAAGACCGAGGGGATCCTGGTCGCGATCGAGAGCGCGCACGCGTTCGCCGGCGCGTTCGACGTCGCCCGCGAGCTCGGCCCGGACGCGACGGTCCTGGTCAGCTGCTCGGGACGAGGCGACAAGGACGTCGACACGGCGGCCCGCTGGTTCGGCGTGCTCCCCGCCGACGGCGGTGAGCCCGCTCACAGCTGACCCGGGGTGGGCGACAGGCATCCCGACAGACATCCCGACAGGCACGCGCATGACGGCCGAGACCGGCCGGGAGACGGACAGCTGGTGCAGGCACAGGGCACGCGCGGGCGGCTCGCGGACACCTTCGCGGCGGCACGCAAGGAGGGCCGCTCGGTCCTGGTCGGCTACCTGCCGGCCGGATTCCCGACGGTCGACGGCGCCATCGCGGCCATGCGCGCCATGGTCGAGGCCGGCGTGGACGTGGTGGAGGTCGGCCTCCCGTACTCGGACCCGACGATGGACGGCCCGGTCATCCAGGAAGCCGCCGACGCCGCGTTGCGCGGCGGGGTCACCACCGCCGACGTGGTCCGCACCGTCGAGGCGGTCGCCGAGACCGGGGCGCCCACGCTCGTCATGACCTACTGGAACCCGGTGGAGCGCTACGGAGTCGAGCGCTTCGCCGCGGACCTCGCCGCCGCCGGCGGCGCTGGTGTCATCACCCCCGACCTGCCTCCGGAGGAAGCGGCCCCGTGGCTCGCCGCCGCCGGCGCGCACGACCTCGACCCGGTCTTCCTCGTCGCGCCGAGCTCGACCGACGAGCGGATCCAGCTGGTGACCGGCATCACCGGCGGCTTCGTCTACGCCGCGTCGCTCATGGGTGTGACGGGCGCCCGCCAGTCGGTCGGCGCCGCGGCCGAGGGCCTGGTCAAGCGGGTGCGGGCGGTGACCGACCTGCCGGTGTCGGTCGGCCTCGGCGTGCGCGACGGCGCCCAGGCGGCGACCGTGGCCGCCTTCGCCGACGGCGTGATCGTTGGCTCGGCCCTCGTCGGCGCCCTGCTGACCGCCGAGCGCGCGGGCACGGGGCTCTCAGCCGGCCTGGACGGCATCCGGGCGCTCACCGCCGAACTCGCGGCGGGGGTCCGCCGCCCTTCCCCGGCCACGGGCGACGCCTGACCGCCCGCCACCGCCGCACGACGGTCGGTGGGTAGGCGCTGTCCAGCTCTTGTTTGCCGGAGGGGTGGACGAGGCGGCGGTGTCGCTAGGTAGCCTTGCGCCGTGGTACTAGCCGCGATTCCCAGCCCATCCCGAGGCGTCATCCACCTCGGGCCGCTGCCGCTGCGCGCCTACGCCTTTATGATCATAATTGGCGTCGTCGTCGCGGTCTGGCTGACGGGGCGGCGGCTGCGCGCCCGCGGGGCCGACCCGAACCTCGCCGGGGACGCCGGCGTGTGGGCGGTGCTGTTCGGCATCGTCGGCGCCCGGCTCTACCACGTCATCACCAGCCCCGAGGCCTACTTCGGGGCGGACGGGCACGTCGCCGACGTCCTGAAGGTGTGGAACGGCGGGCTGGGGATCTGGGGGGCGGTCGCCGGCGGCGCGCTGGGTGTCTGGATCAAGACGAGGCGGTCGGGCGTCTCGTTCCTGATGTTCGCCGATGCGGCGGTGCCCGGCATCGTCCTGGCCCAGGCGATCGGCCGCTGGGGCAACTACTTCAACCAGGAGCTGTTCGGCCGGCCCAGCACGCTGCCCTGGGCGCTGGAGATCGATGCGGCGCACCGGCCGGCCGGGTACGAGCAGTTCGCGACGTTCCACCCGACGTTCCTGTACGAGTCGCTGTGGTGCCTGGGTGTCGCCGCGGTCCTGCTCCTCGTCGACCAGCGGCGCCGCCTCGGCCGCGGCCGACTGCTCGCGCTGTACATCATGCTGTACACCGTCGGCCGGGCCTGGATCGAGGCGCTGCGCATCGACGACGCCACGCACATCGGCGGCCTGCGGCTCAACGACTGGGTCAGTATCGCGGTCTTCGTCGGCGCGCTTCTGATGTTCATCCTCCTGCGCAAGCCCGTGGACCGGGGCGGCGAGCCACCGGCGGCGGTCACCCCCGCGCAGACCGGTGGCGACGCGCCCGAGGCCGGGACCCCGGCCGAGGAGAACGCGACGACGGACCCGAACGTGACGGACGCCAAGCCGGTGGACGCGAAGCCGGCGGACCTCAGGCCGGCAGGCGCGGCGACGGCCGCCGCCGCGAGTCCCGCGGACGAGGTGCTGGCGGACGAGATCCTGGCGGGCACCAAGCCCAGCGAGTCCCTGCCGGCCTCCCCAAAGCCGGCGGCCACCCCGGCCACCCCGGCCACCCCGGCCACCCCGGCCACCCCGACCGGCGACCTCGCCGGCTCCGCCGACGCGGGCGAGGTCGTCACGGCCGGCGCCGTCACCGCGAGGGTCGRCCTGGACAAGTCGAGCGGCGCCGGGGCCGCGGACAGCGGCGGGGACGGTCCCGCTGGCGGTAGCCCTCGCGATGCCTGACTCCGGCCTGGGCCACCGGCACCGGGACACGCATCGCGACGTCTCCGGTGGCTGGCTGCGCCCGGCGGTGTTCGGCGCGATGGACGGGCTGGTCAGCAACGTCGCGCTGCTGTCCGGCTTCGCGGGCGGCGCGTCGTCGCGGTCGACGGTGCTGCTCGCCGGGCTCGCGGGGCTGGCCTCCGGCGCGTTCTCGATGGCCACCGGGGAGTACACGTCGGTCACGTCACAGAACGAGGCGATGGCCGCCGAGATCGAGGTGGAACGACGGGCGCTGTCGGACTTCCCGACGGACGAGCGTGCCGAGCTCGCCGCCACCTACGCGAGGAAGGGCGTCGACCCGGAGCTCGCCGACGCGGTGGCCCGTCAGCTGCACGCCGACCCGGAGGTCGCGCTCGCGATCCACAGCCAGGAGGAGCTCGGCGTCACACCCGGCCGGCTGCCGAGCGCGCTGGTCGCCGCGGCCTCCTCGTTCGCCGCGTTCGCCGTCGGGGCCCTGGTACCCGTCCTGCCGTACCTGCTTGGCGCCGACACGTTCCTGGCGAGCGGTGTGCTGGCCGCCGTGGCCCTGTTCGCCGTCGGGGTGGCCGTCAGCCGGTTCACCGGCCGTTCGCGGCTGCTGTCCGGCGTCCGCCAGCTCGCCCTCGGCGCACTCGCCGCCGGCGCCACCTACCTGGTCGGCGTCCTCGTCGGGGGCGTCAGCTAGGAGGCCGTCGGCCACGGGGTCGTCGACCGCCCCCGGGCGCGCGAATGGTGGGAACATACCTCCCTAAAGGGGGGGTACGAACCGGGCAGGTCAGCGTAAGCCGGGTGTGTATGGAACACAACTGTCACATTCATGTGACCTGGCGGACACTGACGATCTCAGCGAATCGGGCGGGGGCGTGGCACACTCGTTGCAGCGTATGACGCGACTGGCTCACCGCGCCCTGACCCGGCTGACATGGCCTCAGCTGACATGATCCCAGCTGTCTCGGCCCTGGCTGTTCGGGGCGGGTCTTCCGTACCTGGGAGACCTCGAGGCGCGCTGTGCCCAGGCACCGGTGCCTGGCGCCCGGTGCAGGCCGTCGTCGCGTCACCCGGACAGCGTCGTCCGCACCCCTTCAGGCCCTGAAGACGGACAGGACACCTCCGGATGCCGACTAAGCAAGGTCTCTACGACCCCTCCTTCGAGCACGACGCCTGBGGTGTCGGGTTTGTCGTCGATGTGCACGGCCGGCGTAGTCATGAGCTGGTCGACCAGGGCCTTACGGTACTGCGCAACCTCGACCATCGGGGAGCCTCGGGTAGCGACCCGGACACAGGTGACGGAGCCGGCATCCTCGTCCAGATCCCGGACGTGTTCCTGCGCGACGTGGCCGGCTTCCCGCTGCCGGCTCCCGGCCGGTACGCCGTCGGCATCGCGTTCCTCCCGCAGGTGGCCGGTGACCGCGACGAGGCGGTGCGCACCATCGGCAGGCTGACCCGGCAGGAGGGCCTGCGGCTGCTCGGCTGGCGTGAGGTGCCCGTCGTCAGCCACATCGTGGGCCACGCCGCCCGCGAGGTCGAGCCCCGGATGCGCCAGCTGTTTGTCACGCTGCCCGGTGTCCCGGTCGCGGCGGCCGTCGGCGCGCCGGTCGAGGACGACACGCCGTTCGACGTCATGGAGCTGGAGCGCCGCGCGTTCTGCCTGCGCAAGCGGATCGAGCGGCAGACCGGGGTCTACCTTCCGTCGCTGTCGGCGCGCACGCTGACCTACAAGGGGATGCTGACCACCCACCAGCTGTCGGCCTACTTCCCCGACCTCGACGACCCGCGGTTCGCCAGCGCCATCGCCCTGGTGCACAGCCGGTTCTCGACGAACACCTTCCCGAGCTGGCCGCTGGCGCACCCCTACCGGCTGATCGCRCACAACGGTGAGATCAACACCGTCCGCGGCAACCGCAACTGGATGCGCGCCCGCGAGGCGCTGCTCGCCAGCGACCTGATTCCCGGCGACCTGTCCCGGTTGTTCCCGATCTGCGCCGCCGACGCCAGCGACTCAGCCAGCTTCGACGAGGTCCTCGAGCTGCTGCACCTGGGCGGGCGCAGCCTGCCGCACGCCGTGCTGATGATGATCCCGGAGGCCTGGGAGAACCACGCGGAGATGGACGCGCGGCGCCGCGCCTTCTACCAGTTCCACGCCACGCTGATGGAGCCGTGGGACGGGCCGGCGTCGATCGCCTTCACCGACGGCACGATGATCGGCGCGGTGCTCGACCGCAACGGCCTGCGCCCGTCGCGTTACTGGATCACCGACGACGGCCTGGTCGTCATGGCCTCCGAGGTCGGCGTGCTCGACATCCCGCCGCACCGGGTGATCCAGAAGGGCCGGCTCCAGCCGGGCCGGATGTTCCTCATCGACACCGCCAAGGGCCGGATCGTCAGCGACGACGAGATCAAGTCGGAGCTCGCCACCGCCTCGCCCTACGGGGAGTGGCTGCACGCCGGCGTCATCCAGCTCGCCGACCTGCCGGCCCGCGAGCGGGTCGTCTACAGCCACGCGTCGGTCACCCGCCGTCAGCAGGTCTTCGGCTACACCGAGGAAGAGCTGCGGATCATCGTCGCGCCGATGGCGCGCACCGGCGCCGAGCCGATCGGGTCGATGGGCACCGACACCCCGATCGCGGCGCTCTCCGAGCGGCCGCGGCTGCTGTTCGACTACTTCCAGCAGCTGTTCGCCCAGGTCACCAACCCGCCGCTGGACGCGATCCGCGAGGAGCTGGTCACCAGCCTCGGCAACTACCTGGGGCCGGAGGGCAACCTGCTGACGGCGAGCCCCGCCACCTGCCGGGTGGTCCACCTCCCCTTCCCGGTGATCAGCAACATCGAGCTGTCGAAGATCATCGGCATCAACGACGACGGCGACATGCCCGGCTTCGCCGCGGTCACCGTCCGCGGCCTCTACGAGGTCGCCGGTGGGGGTGCGGCGCTCGCGGCGCGGATCGAGGAGATCTGCGTCGGGGTCAGCGCGGCCATCGCCGACGGTGCCCGCATCATCGTGCTGTCCGACCGCGACTCCGACGAGCGGCTCGCGCCGATCCCGTCGCTGCTGCTCACCGCGGCCGTGCACCACCACCTGATCCGGGAGAAGACCCGCACCAAGGTCGGCCTGATCGTCGAGGGCGGCGACGCGCGCGAGGTGCACCACATCGCGCTGCTGGCCAGCTACGGCGCCGCCGCGGTCAACCCGTACCTGGCGTTCGAGGGCGTCGAGGACCTCATCGGCCGCGGCGAGATCGAGGGCGTCACCCCGGAGCAGGCCGAGAAGAACCTCATCAAGGCGCTCGGCAAGGGCGTGCTGAAGGTGATGTCCAAGATGGGCATCTCCACCATCGCCAGCTACACCGGCGCCCAGGTCTTCGAGTCGATCGGCCTGCGCTCCGACGTCATCGACAGGTACTTCACCGGCACCGCCTCGCGCCTGGAGGGCGTCGGCATCGACGTGCTCGCCGCCGAGGTCGCCGCCCGGCACGCCCGCGCCTACCCGCGGGTGGCCACCGAGCTCGCGCACCGCAGCCTCGAGATCGGCGGCGAGTACCAGTGGCGCCGCGAGGGTGAGCTGCACCTGTTCAACCCGGAGACGGTGTTCCTGCTGCAGCACGCCACCAGGACCCGCCAGTACGACGTGTTCAAGGAGTACACGGCCAAGGTCGACGAGCTGTCCAAGCGCGACGCCACCCTGCGCGGGCTGTTCGAGCTGCGGCCCGGCCTGCGCCGACCCATCCCCATCGAGCAGGTCGAGCCGGTCTCCGAGATCGTCAAGCGGTTCGCCACCGGCGCCATGTCCTACGGCTCGATCAGCGCAGAGGCGCACGAGACGCTCGCGATCGCGATGAACCGACTCGGCGGCAAGTCGAACACCGGCGAGGGCGGCGAGGACGCCGAGCGGTTCGTCCCCGACGCGAACGGCGACCTGCGCCGCTCGGCGGTCAAGCAGGTCGCCAGCGGTCGGTTCGGCGTGACCAGCGAGTACCTCGCCAACGCCGACGACCTGCAGATCAAGATGGCGCAGGGCGCGAAGCCCGGCGAGGGCGGCCAGCTGCCCGGCCACAAGGTCTATCCGTGGATCGCGAAGACGCGGCACTCGACGCCGGGCGTCGGCCTGATCTCGCCGCCGCCGCACCACGACATCTACTCGATCGAGGACCTCGCCCAGCTCATCCACGACCTGAAGAACTCGAACCCGAAGGCGCGGGTGCACGTCAAGCTGGTCGCCGAGGTCGGCGTCGGCACCGTCGCCGCCGGCGTGTCCAAGGCGCACGCCGACGTCGTGCTCATCTCGGGCCATGACGGCGGCACCGGCGCCTCGCCGCTGACGTCGCTCAAGCACGCCGGCGCCCCCTGGGAGCTGGGCCTGGCCGAGACCCAGCAGACGCTGCTGCTCAACGGGCTGCGCGACCGGATCGTGGTGCAGGTCGACGGCCAGCTCAAGACCGGCCGTGACGTCGTCATCGGCGCGCTGCTGGGCGCCGAGGAGTTCGGCTTCGCGACCGCGCCGCTGGTCGTCGCCGGCTGCGTGATGATGCGGGTCTGCCACCTCGACACCTGCCCCGTGGGCGTGGCGACCCAGAACCCGACGCTGCGGGCCCGGTTCACCGGCAAGCCCGAGTTCGTCGAGAACTTCTTCACGTTCATCGCCGAGGAGGTCCGCGGGTACCTCGCCCAGCTGGGCTTCCGGACGCTCGAGGAGGCCGTCGGCCGGGTCGACCTGCTCGACGCGACCGCCGCCGTCGAGCACTGGAAGGCCGAGGGCCTCGACATCAGCCCGCTGCTGCACACCCCCGAGGCGCCGTTCGGCCGGTCGCTGCACAACTCGGCCAGCCAGGACCACGGCCTCGACAAGGCGCTCGACAACTCGCTCATCCAGCTGTGCGAGGGCGCGCTGGAGGACGGCCGGCCGGTGTGGCTGGAGATGCCGATCCGCAACGTCAACCGGACCGTCGGCACCATGCTCGGCTACGAGGTCACCCGCCGCTACGGCGCGGTCGGCCTGCCGGACGACACGATCTCGCTGCGCTTCACCGGCTCGGCCGGCCAGAGCTTCGGCGCGTTCGTCCCGCGCGGCATCACCCTCACCCTGGAGGGCGACGCCAACGACTACACCGGCAAGGGCCTGTCCGGCGGGCGGATCATCGTCTTCCCGCCGAAGGAGGCGCCGCTGCGCGCCGAGGAGAACATCATCGCCGGCAACGTGCTGCTCTACGGCGCGACCGCGGGCGAGGCGTTCTTCCGGGGCGTCGTCGGCGAACGGTTCTGCGTGCGCAACTCGGGCGCGACCGCCGTCGTCGAGGGCGTGGGCGACCACGGCTGTGAGTACATGACCGGTGGCACGGTCGCGGTGCTCGGGCCGATCGGGCGCAACTTCGCGGCTGGCATGAGCGGCGGCGTCGCCTACCTGTACGCCCCGGTGAGCGCGCGGATCAACACCGAGATGGTCGACGTGGAGCCGCTCGACGCGGAGGACCGGGCGCAGCTGGTCAGCCTGCTCACCCGCCACCGCCGCGAGACCGGCTCGACGGTCGCCGCCCGGCTGCTGGCGGACTGGGAGGACGAGCAGGAGAAGTTCGTCAAGGTCATGCCCCGCGACTACAAGCGGGTGCTGACCGCGATCAAGCAAGCCAAGGAACAGGGCATCCCCGCCGACGACCTGATCATGGCTCTAGCCCGCAGCTGACGCAGTTGGGCTGGGACTCGCCGGGGGTAAAACCCTGGTGGGGAGGTTCAAGATCAAGCAGCCGGGCCAGACGCGGAGGCCCGTCCGCGAGCGCCGGGGTTCCTGCGGAATCGGCGAAGCCGATTTCGGAGGTCGTGACGTGGCCGGGCCGCGGCGGAGGTCGCCGGAGCGCGCCGCCCGGACGAAGCGAACCATCAATAAGGAGCGGCATGGCTGACCCGACTGGGTTCCTCCGGCACCACCGGGAGCTTCCGGCGCGCCGGCCCGTGGACGTGCGGATCCAGGACTGGCGGGAGGTGTACGAGGAGTTCCCCTCGCCATCGCTGGCCGCGCAGGCGGCGCGCTGCATGGACTGCGGCATCCCGTTCTGCCACAACGGCTGCCCGCTGGGAAACATCATTCCCGAGTGGAACGACCTCGCGCGCCGGGGTGAGTGGTCCGAGGCGATCGACCGGCTGCACGCGACGAACAACTTCCCGGAGTTCACCGGGCGGCTGTGCCCGGCGCCGTGCGAGGCGGCCTGCGTCCTCGGGATCTCCGACGACCCCGTGACGATCAAGCAGATCGAGGTCTCCATCATCGACCGGGCGTTCGCCGACGGCCGGGGCGTCGACCCCATACCGCCGTCGACGCGCACCGGGAAGAAGGTCGCCGTCGTCGGCTCCGGCCCCGCCGGGCTCGCCGCCGCCCAGCAGCTCACCCGGGCCGGGCACGACGTCACCGTCTACGAGCGCGCCGACCGGATCGGCGGCCTGCTGCGGTACGGCATCCCCGAGTTCAAGATGGAGAAGGCCGTCCTCAACCGCCGTATCGCGCAGATGGAGGCCGAGGGGACGAAGTTCGTCACGTCCTGCGACGTCGGCGTCGACATCGGCGCGGACGAGCTCCGCGCGTCGCACGACGCGGTGGTGCTGGCCGGCGGCTCGACCATCGGGCGCGACCTGCCGGTGCCGGGACGGGAGTTCTCCGGCGTGTACCAGGCGATGGAGTACCTGCCCCTGGCCAACAAGGTGCAGGAGGGCGACCTCGCCGAGCCGCCGATCAGCGCGGCGGGCAAGCGGGTCGTCGTCATCGGCGGCGGTGACACCGGCGCCGACTGCCTCRGCACCGCCCACCGCCAGGGCGCGGTCTCCGTGCACCAGTTGGAGATCATGCCGCGGCCGCCGGAGTCCCGCCCGCCGGCGAACCCGTGGCCGAGCTACCCGATCGTCTACCGGGTGTCGTCGGCGCACGAGGAGGGCGGCGAGCGGGTGTACGCCGTCTCCACCGAGTCCTTCCTCGGTGACGAGGACGGCCGGCTGCGCGCCCTGCGGATGCACGAGGTCCAGATGGTCGACGGCAGGTTCCAGAAGGTCGAGGGCACCGACGTCGAGCTGCCCTGCGAGCTGGTGCTGATGGCGATGGGCTTCGTCGGCCCACAGCGCGAGGGCCTGGTCAACGATCTGGGCGTCGAGCTGGACGCACGCGGCAACGTCGCCCGCGACGCCGGCTGGCAGTCCTCGGTCCCCGGCGTGTTCGTCGCCGGCGACATGGGCCGCGGCCAGTCGCTCATCGTCTGGGCGATCGCCGAGGGCCGCTCGGCCGCGGCAGCCGTCGACCGTTACCTGGTCGGCGCCACCGACCTGCCGTCCCCGATCACCCCGACCCGCCGCTAAGCGCCGGATCCCGACCGGCCGGTAGCTTCTACCTTCTTGTGGCTGTTGCAGTGACCATGGCTACGTTGCAGTGACTATGGCTATCACGATGGCCGTGACGATGACTGTGACGATGACTGTGGCTTGTGATCGTGATTTGTGTTCGGTGGCCGTGTCGCTCGGCACGGTCACCGAACGCGGCGAGAAGCCTTTGTAGAATGTGATTTGCTTCTTTGAGAATGGGATTTTCATCCAGGCTTCGGCCAATTGTGGCTGGTACCGCGGGGATGGGGGTCTCGGCAGCCACGGACGGCGGGGAAGAGGTCGCCCCCAGAGCCGGAAGACCCGTGGTGCGACGTGGGTTACGGCCGGGTGGACGTATCGCGACGCTGACGGATACGCTGCCCGGGCCTCGGCAGGGCCACGGCCCCCGGGACCGCCAGTGATTCCCGCCGCGTTCCGAAAGCGCCGGGTCAGGTTTCTTACACGTCATCCAGGCTTATGGGGGTTTGGTGCGGGGTAGGGTCCACTCGGTGAGAGTCGTGCTGCTCGGCCCGCCGGGCTCAGGCAAGGGAACGCAGGCCGCCCGGATCGGCTCCCGTTACGGCGTCCCGGCGATCTCCACCGGCCGGCTGCTGGACGCCGAGATCGCCGCCGGTTCCCCGCTCGGCCGCCGCGCCGAGGCGTATGTCCGTGCGGGCGACCTCGTCCCCGACGAACTGGTCCTCGACCTCGTCGCCGACCGGCTCTACGGCTCCAGCGCCGCCGCGGTGGTGGATCATGTGCCCGCGACCGCGCGCGCCTCGAAGGACGCGGAAGCTCTCGGCACGTCCTCGGAGGCGTCCGCGAGGTCGTCCACGGTCTCCACCGGCACGCTGACCGCGCCGTCGGCGACCCCGGCCGCGGACGTCTGCCAGGGTTTCCTGCTCGACGGGTTCCCGCGCACGCTCGCGCAGGCCGAGGCGTTCGACGCCAGGTTCGCCGAGGCGGGCTGCGCGCTGGACGTCGTGCTCGACCTAGACGTCGACGAGTCCACCGTGCTGGAGCGGATCAGGCATCGCGCCCGTTCCGAAGACCGGCTGGACGACGACGAGGAGACCGCCCGGCGGCGCCTCAAGGTCTTCGCCGAGCGCACGGCGCCGCTGCGCGCCTACTACGCCGCCAGCGGCATCCTGCGCACCGTCGACGGCTCCGGCACTCCCGACGAGGTCGCCGCCCGTCTCGAGGCCGTCCTCACCGACGTCACCCGTGGATAGCTGACAGATCAAGACACCACGCGCCCCCGGTCCCTGGCCGGGGGCGCGTCGGCGTGTCCGGGCTTTGGGTTCGGCTGGCGGACGTTCGCCAAGGTCCGTAGAAGTTGTGTCGAGTATGCAGATTAGATACTTTATGCCTATTGTGGCCATGTCCGCTGTGGCTGCTGGTGTCCGGTATCTGATCAGGAGTGCGGATGGTCGAGTTCAACCCGTATGACCTCGCGACCTATCGCGACCCGTACCCGGTCTACCGGGCACTGCGGGAAGAGGCGCCGGTCTACTACAACGCCGACCTGAAGTTCTGGGCATTGTCGCTGCACGCCGATGTCCTGGCCGCGCACAACGACTGGCAGACCTACTCCAGCACCGGCGGAGTCACGATCGAGGGCCGCGAGGCCGGCGCCCCTATGATCATTCTGCGGGACCCGCCGGAGCACCGCTGGCACCGCAAGATCGTCAGCAAGGTGTTCTCCCCGCGCCGGATGCTGGCCCTGGAGCCCTACATCCGTCGCCGCGCTGGCGAGCTGCTCGACCGTTTCCTCGACGCCGACGAGTTCGACGCCGTCCGCGACTTCTCCGTCCAGCTGCCCCTCGACGTGATCAGCGAGCTGCTCGGGATCCCCCAGGAGTACCGGCAGACCATCAACGAGTGCAGCGACCGAATCCTCGCTCGTGGCGAGGGCGTCGACGAGGAGGCGGAGTTCATCGCCGCCAACGCCGAGATCATCAACATCTATCTCTCGCTGGCGGCCGAACGGCGCAGGAACCCGACGGACGACCCGATCAGCCTGCTGATCACCACCGAGGTGGACGACGACGAGGACGGCTCGACCCGGACCTTGCCGGACGACGAGATCGCATTCCGGTTCCTGGAGCTGGGCGCCGCCGGCCACGAGACCGTCGCCAAGGCCATCCCGAACGGCCTGATGGCCCTGACCCGGTTCCCCGACCAGCGCCGCCTCCTGCTGTCCGACCCGTCCCTCTACGACCGGGCCGCCGGCGAGACCCTGCGCTTCGACGCCCCGTCCCAGCTGCAGGGCCGGACCGCCACCCGCGACGTCGAGCTGCACGGCGTCACGATCCCGGCGGGCGACCGGGTCATGCTGATCACCGGCTCGGCGTTGCGTGACGAGCGGGTCTACGAGAACCCCGACGTGTACGACCTGAACCGGAGGGACGAGCCGTCGACGGTGTTCTTCGGCTTCGGTATCCACCGGTGCCTGGGGGCACACCTGGCCCGGCTCGAAGTCAAGATCGCGCTGGAGGAGGTCCTCAAGCGGTTCCCCGACTACGTGGCCGATCCGGAGCGGGCCGTGATGAAGGTGTCGTCGAACGTCCGAGGTGCGGCTAACCTGCCGTTCGTGACGAAGGGCGCCGCGCTGGCGTCGGCGTAGGGCTGGTGCGGCGGCGGCGGCGGCGTAGCGGCGCGCTCCCGCCGGTCGCCGCGTTCATGATCGCCGCCGCCGTGTTGCCATCGTCACGAAATCGCCGGATTCACGACGGCCGCAACACGGCGGCGGCGATCAACCCGGCGTGGGACGGCTGTCGAGAGCTGGCTCAGCTGAGCCGGTCGAGTACTGCGGCGAGGATCGCGGTGTCGACGTCGTCCAGGTGGGCGGCGAGGGTGTCGCGGTCGCGGTCGCCGGCGAGGACTCGGCGTAGCGCGGCGACGAGGTTTGCCCAGTCGTTGGCCTTGGCCAGTTCGTCGAGTACCTGGTCAACCTCAGTGGGCAGGGGCTGGCGGGCGTTCGCTGCGGTGGCAACGGCCGAGATGATCGGTTCCCATGCCGCGAGGCGGCGGTCGGGGTCCGGCCCGGAGACCGGTTCGGGGGGTAGAGCGCGGGCGGCGTTGATCAGATCGTGGAGGGCCTGGTCGGCGGTGGCCCGGTTGCCGGCGAGACTGTCGACGAGGCCCGCCCAGCGGACGCCGTCGACCTGGCTGACGAGGGTATCGACCGCGGCGACGGTGTCGGGGATATCCAGGTCGGGGCCGCCGGTGAGGTGGTGACTCAGCGCTTGGGCGGTATTTGCCTGCCAGGTGCTGGTGATGCCGGTGAGGTGGTAGAGCAGGGTGGCGGCGATCCGGTGGGCGAGTACCAGGCCGGTGGTGGTGGGGTCGAGGTAGTTGGCGAGGTTGTGGTGGGAGATGGCGATGGCGTTCGGGTCGGGTCGGATGTAGCTGAGGCGTAGGGCGGTGTATTCGAGGCGGGTGGCCTCGTCGGGGCGGCCGTAACTGTTGGCGAGTGCGGCGCGGGCGGAGAACGTCTTGCCGACCATGTCGAGGTCGCCGGTGTCGGTAAAGACCCGTTGGCAGTCGGCCAGCAGTGCGTCGGCGTCGTCGAGGCGGCCGAGGCGTAGCAGCGAGCCGTAGTCGTTGAACCGGCTGCGGGCGATGTCGTAGGCGCTGGCGCCCCGGGCCCGCATGCTGTCCACCTGCCATGCGGTCAGGTCCAGCTGCTGCTCCCAGCGGCCGAGGCTCTGGGCCGCGAACGCCGCGGTGTCCAGGATGGCCTCGCGGACGTTCCAGGGTGTGACCGCGTCGTCCGGGTCCGCCTGGTCGGGCAGGGCGTCGAGACGGGCCAGCAGCGTCTGCGCGTCGGCCAGCAGGGCGTGTCATGACGACTGTGTAAGTCGGAGGTGGACCAGGATCGATCTACCTTGATCGGGTAGGTCAGAAATGGACACCGAATGACGCAGAGTG